>JBDONA010000151.1:0-75739 GCA_039831575.1 Fuerstiella sp.
AGTCCAAACTGGTGTCTGAAACAGAAGAGCAGCTAATCACCGTCGCTCGCGAAGCCGTGAGTCAGTGCAATTGGGTCGTTGGCGAATGTGCGTCGCAATGGACAAAGAAGTATGCTCGCGGCCGTACCGACGGTGATTTCGGGCAGATGGTCGGGCTCAGCGGCGACCAGATCTATCAGCGACGTCGTGTCTTTGAAACCTTCGGAAAAGCGTACGAAAAGTGCGAGAACCTGAAGTGGTCATTCTTCTATGTGGCTCTTAACTGGGAAGATGCGACAAAGTGTCTGAACTGGGCCGACGAAAACGAAGCCACGGTTGCCGAGATGCGAGCCTGGCGGCGTTCTCAGAATGGCGAAGATCTTTTTGCGGAACCCGCGGAAGCGTATTCCGAATGGGCCGCTCCATTGGTGATGGACACCAGTGGCATGCCGTTGAGCACTGTTCAGGATCCAGCGGACTTTGTGGCCGCCGGAGAAGGTGACCGTGCGGGCATGGCTTACGCCGGCAGCGAAGCGGAAACGATGGCCGCAGCAGCTCGCGAATCCGGTGAATATACTCCGTTTCGCAGTGGCGCCGCTGCACCTGCTCCTGGCGAGCAGGCGGCTGAAGTGGCCTTGCTGGAGCGTCCCGATCCGACTCCGGACCAGGTCTGGAAGCGGACTGTTTCCATGCTGGAACGTCTGAACAAGAGTCTGACGCCGAAAGTAATGAAAGAACTTGACAAACAGCCAGAGAAAGTTCGAAAACGAATTGTGGTGGCATTTGGAGAAATTCAGGACAAACTGGCCGAACTGGTCTAATGAGACTGCAGCTTCCTTCAGACCATACGAGCCAAGGGAGGGCGCCGCGGCGCCGCTCTCATTGGTCACTGAAGTTGACTTAATATCAATATGGTCTAATGAGTGAGCGTAGCTGACACATGAGTGATCCGGAATATCACCGACGACCGTCATCGGCCGAACCGGTGTCAACAAATCTGCTGCTGGTCGGCGCGCTGGTGGTATTGACGTCATTGCTGGCCTACCAGACGATTTCCTCCGGAACTTCTGGCGGAGCGGCCAGGAATTCCGAACCTCGTATAGTGACTCCTCGTGGTGAATTGGGGGCAGACGAGGCGGCGACGACTGACGTCTTTCGCCGAGCTTCCCAGTCAGTCGTGTTCATCAAGACCAAGGGGTTTCAACGCAACTATCTTGGCGGCAGTACGGAACGCGAAATTTCGTCCGGGTCGGGTATTGTCTGGGATGAGTCCGGTTACATCGTGACGAATTTTCACGTGGTTCTAGACTCGTTGCGGGCCGGAAAATACGCGACACTGGAAGTACAGTTTCCTGACGATGTCGTGGTCGAAGCTGAGGTCATCGGCGGTGTTTTCGAACACGATCTTGCTGTCCTGAAGGTCTCTCCGGCAGGTCTGGAACTGCATCCGATTCTGGTGGGTACGTCAAACGATCTGGAGGTCGGGCAGAATGCCCTGGCCATCGGGAATCCGTTTGGTTTCAGTCAGACACTGTCCACCGGTGTGATTGGCGGCCTGAATCGGACTGTTCGCAGTGCTGAACCCGGCCAGTATCTGACCGGACTGATTCAGACCGATGCGGCCATCAATCCAGGAAATTCGGGTGGGCCACTGCTGGACAGTTCCGGACGCCTGATTGGCGTCAACACGGCCATTATCAGCCCGACCGGAAGTTACGCCGGGCTCGGATTTGCCGTTCCCGTGGATACTGTTGTCGCTTCCGTGAACCGTGTGTTTGATGAAGCCAGTGGAAAGCAGACACCCGATGTTCTTGGTGCTTCGGTGCTCAGTCGTGAATCAGCGCTGGAGCTTGGCATTCCCGAGAAACTGGTTGATCGCGGCCTGATCGTCCGCATGGTTCTTCCAAATTCTGCGGCGGCAGATGCGGGCCTGGAAGCTGGCGACCAGATCACCCGGATTGATGGAGTCCGACTGGCGGATGTCAGCGAATTGCGCGACGCCATCAAGTCTCACAAACCTGGTGACGTGGTCGAACTGACAATCATTCGCGGCGAACGTGACGTCAAACTGTCCGTTCCTCTGCGGGCGCGAAAACTGTTCTTCTGAACGCTCAAGGCCGCCTGGTTGTTCGGAATACACGTCTGGGGCGGGTTGTGTCAAATGAATTGGTCGGGGTGACCTCGTTGCGTCGGAATTTCAGGCAACTTGAACGGGATGTCAGCGATGGGAAGAGCAGCTCTCGCTGTCTCAGCCTCATCAGCCTGCTGAAAGCCATGTGCTATGTCCGCTGCAACGACGTCATCACTGGATGAACTGCTTGCCTCCGACCAGGTTCCCAGTCTTCCGGAAGTTGCCATTCGCATTATCGAAATTGCTCAACAGGAGGATCCGGATACGCAGGAACTGGTCAACGCGGTCCGAACTGACCCTGCCATCGCCGGTCGTGTTCTGAAGTTTGCCAATTCGGCGTTATTCGGTCTACGAACACGTTCGTCGTCCATCGAAGCGGCCGTTCCAATGCTGGGCACAACACTGGTGCGCACACTGGTTCTCGGATTTTCGCTGGCTCGACAGTCGAATACATCTGAATCATTGAAGCCCTGGTTCCGACAGCTGTGGAAGGAATCGTTGTTCCAGTCGTCAGCGGCAGAGTATCTCGGAGAACAGTGCAGTACAGCGGATGCCCCCACATGGTTTCTGGGCGGGCTGCTGCAGGACGTCGGCCAACTGGCCATGCTGAACGTTTTCGAAGACGAGTACGTCAACAGCGTGCTGGACGTCGACTCATCTGCATCACGAGTCGGGCGTGAAATTGATCATTTTGGGTTCTCGCAAGTTGATGTGAGCGCCGCACTGTGCCGTCGCTGGAACCTTGAGAGTTCACTTGCAGACGCTATTGCCGGTCACCATCTGTTGATTCCGGATGCTGAACTGGACAGCTCTAAACTACGGGTTGTCCTGGCGGCAGCAGCGTGTTGTTCGGAATACATGGACGCGGTCACGGACCGACTTTCCGTCGCCAGAACAGATGTCGAACGATTTCTGATCGAGGCATTCAACGTGCTGCCGTGCGATATCTATCAGGTACTGGCAGAAATTGATGTTCGTGCGTTGGAACTCGCTGCGTGTTTTTCCGTGAACATCGGAAAGCTTCCGTCCCGCGAACGGATCCTGGCCAGAGCTCAAACCGTTCTGTGCGACATTTCCATGAACGGCCACCTTGAGTCCGTGATCGGTCGAGCCGCTACAGCAGAGTCATCATCAGTTCGGACGGTTGACGACGTTGCAGATGAAATGCTGGACCGAAACGAATGGCAGGCCTGGCTGGACGAGCAGGCTGACGTTTACAACGCAAAATACCTGGAAAGTGCGTTGCCGATCGAGCTGAGTAAAGCGCACTCCCAGAATCAGTCCGTTGGTCTGTTGATGATCGATGTGCCTCCGGGCGCAGATTCCGGCAACCCTGCCCCGGAAAAAACGGCAGAACTTGTGAAAGCCGGTGTGCGACCGACGGATCATGTCGTGCGATATAACGATACCGCGTTTCTCGTGATTCTGCCCCGACTGAACGCTGACCTGTTGCACCGTATTGCGGTACGAATTCAGAAGGAGCTGTCTGAGTATCTGGACGTCCCGTCTGACGCTGACGATGCACCTTGTATCGGTGGTGTTGTGGCCATTCCGGCCGCCAAAAAGCCGCCAACTCCGGATGTCGTGTTAAACGCGTTGAAGTCGTCGACTGTCGCTGCGCGTGAGTCCGGGCTGCGCGTGGCATTCCAGGCCATTGTCGGGAACAAAGTCCAGCCACTGACGCCGGAACCTGTCACGAAGTAGAGCTGTCTCCTTATTCTTGCGAACCGCTCTGACTCGTGGGCAGACCCGAATCTCAGGGTGAAATGCGTCTGTCGTGGCCGCGCGTCAGCGCACGACGCCGCAGGCCGGGATTCGCGTGGAGTTCCTGGAGCGGCATAGTCGCAATCCATGGGATTGGCTGCACCGCTGTTCCTCCGTGTTCGTCGTGGAAAACGGAACGATTGTCCTGCCATGCGCGTTCCGCCATGGATAGAGTCTCATTCCAGTCGAGCACGCTGCTCTCCGGATTCGTTTGTGTCCGAAGGCCAGATCTGACGTTGTGATTTCAATTGCCGTTGGCGCGAAGGACACTCTGATGTCATTTCGATTGAGAGAGACGCTCATGATTTCGATCTGCTGTTGGGCATCATCGTACGTGAGTTCACAGCCAGTTCTGGCTCAGGATATGTCAGAGAGTTCGCCGCAGGATGCTTCCGCACACCAACTCAGTGACCCGGCGGAACTTCGTCGCCGCAGCAACGAAGAGTACGTTGGCAAAAAGGTGAGGACCACCGTCACGCAGCGGTTCGAGATGTACGATCCGCATTCAGAGCAGGCACTGGCGGAGCTTAAAGCGATGGGCTTTACGCAGGTTGTTCTGGACTGGCCCCATCTTCACAAGGCTGCCAGCGATGTCGGTCTGGATGTGGTCCTGGCCAACTGGTGGACGCAGGACACAAAACCGGAAGAATTTGAAGTGGGGCTTGAGCGGGCGCGAAAAGTTGCTGCGGGGGCACTCATAGGATTCAGCATCATGGATGAACCTGGTCGCAATGCTCCCGATACACCGTTCGGCTTCTACATCGATCTGTACGAGCAACTAAAACCGAAGTTTGCCGAAGAGCTGCACGGAACGTGTATCGAGATTTCGCATTGGGGGCCAATGGCCAGCTGGGACTCCCGCTACTATGACTACTTTTCGTTTCTCTACGAAGCCGCCGACGTGATGCGAATCATGCCCTACCCGGATCTGCACGAAGGGCCGCTCGACGACGTGTTTTTCATGATTCAGCGCAGCCGCAAAATGATGCAGATTGCTGAACGGGAACTGCCGCTGGTTGTGATTCTGCAGACATGGCTGCTGCCGCCCAATGGCAAGCTGCCGGAAATCGAAGAACTGCGTGTGATGGCGTGGCAGGCCATGCTGTCCGGTGCCGAAACGGTTTCGTTCTTTGAATACAATCTGGACGTTTGGAATGAGACGCCCGAATTCCACGAGCAGTTTCGGCAACTGGTCGCCGAATTGACAGCGCTGAGCCTGCGTTATCGAACCTGCAGTGTCGAGACCGAGATGAGGGAAGATGGGATCCTGCACTCAACGCTCACATCCCCGTCCGGTCTGATGACGCAGATCGAGATCAACACCCGACGACATTCCGTCGGTTTCCTGAAGCCGCTTGAGATTCGGGAGACAATGATACGGTCCTCGCATGGTTGTCCGCCACACGTCGCTTCACGGCGGACAATCTGCTGTCCGCCGGCTGTTCCGAAGACGCTCTGCGGTCGTGTATGCCGCATCGTGTCATGCCGCCGTTCGATACGGGGTCGGCGATCTTCAAGACAATTTCGGCGATGCCGTTGACGGTATGGCAGAGAATTGACGTGGTGCGTACGGCAGCACGAATTAGCCATCGGCGAATATATCAAAGGGTCCTGTGTCGCCAAACGCTGGAGCGTGCAGCAGCTGATCCACCCGGCACGTTCGTTTGGTCTGTCACAGTCGGTGGCCCGGATAGCTGAAACAGTGAGCCGCAAGGCGCTAGCCGCGGGTGAAAACACTACCAATAACCGGCGGCTAGTGCCGTGCCGATCACAAGAACAGACGTACCCGGACAGCCTCCTGGGTCTTGATTCCTGCCCGTGCAGACAGAAAGGCGATCGCTCCCACTGTCGACGTCACAATCTCGCCGACCAGACCTGTTGCCTGAAGTCCCGTCGCACCGAACAGCACCCCTCCCACGAACGCGCCAATGATGCCCACCATGATGTTCCCGATAATTCCAAAGCCGGAACCCTTCGTGAACTTTCCCGCAAGCCAGCTGGCGACAGCACCAATGATCAGGAATCAGATCATTGCACAACTTTCTGCTTTAGCGAGAAATTATGACTGATCGACGTACTGCGGTGGCTAAGCATCCCTTTCCGGTGGCGAAGCAAAGCCTTGACGAATTGTATTCTCTGTCACGTTCACCGGCACCATGAACTGCAGCAGATAATCCGGTCCACCGGCTTTGGTGCCAATGCCGCTCATGCGGAATCCGCCAAATGGGTGCCGCTGGACCATCGCTCCGGTGATCTCTCGGTTGAGGTACAGGTTGCCCACCCGAAACTCTGTGCGAGCTCGTTTCAGAGTCACCGGGCTGCGGCTGAAGACACCACCGGTCAGCGCAAATCGCGTGTTGTTGGCAATACTGAAAGCTTCATCCAGGTTCTTCGCTTTCATGACGGCCAACAAAGGACCGAAGAATTCTTCCTGCGCCACATTCGATTCCGGATCGACGCCGGTGATAATGTGAGGACCGACGTAAGTACCCTGTTTGGCAAATTCCTTCGCGTCGACCGCCAAGGCCAGTTCTTCTCCGAATTCCGGGTCAACTGTTTTGGCTGCTTTCAAAAGTCTTTTGCGAGCGTCATCGTCAATAACCGGGCCGACGACCGTCGCAGGATCATCCGCGGTGCCCATATGCAGGCTCTTTGTGGCCTCAACAAGTCGTTTAACGAATTGATCGTATGCTGCCTCAAGCACAATCACTCGCGAACACGCGGAACACTTCTGGCCAGCGTACGCGAAGGCGCTGTGAATGACGCCAGGCACCGCTTCGTCCAGATCTGCGTCGTCGTCGACGATGATGGCATTTTTGCCGCCCATTTCGGCGATGACGCGGCGAACGCTGGTTTGGCGTTGATCGGTGTCCGAAGCAATGCGATTAATCTCCACACCAACTTCCTGCGACCCCGTGAAGCACACCAGGTCAACGTCGGGGCTGCCGACCAGTTCCGGGCCAACGTCTTCACCGATACCCGGCAGAAAGTTCACCACGCCGTCGGGCACGCCGGCGTTGCGAACGAGCTCCATGAACTTCGCCGCAACGACTGACGATTGCTCGGCAGGCTTCATCACGACGGTATTGCCAGCCACAATGGCGGCTGTCGTCATACCGGTGAGAATTGCCAACGGGGAATTCCATGGAGTAATCACGACCGCGACGCCTCGTGGACGATAGCAGTAACTGTTTTCTTCGCCCTTGAAGTTACACTGCTGAGGTGCGTCCAACCGCCGCATTTCGTGAGCGTAATACATGCAGAAGTCGATTGCCTCGGCGACATCGGCATCTGCTTCGGCCCATGGCTTGCCGACTTCGAAACAGATCCACGCGGCCAGTTCGGACCGCCGCTCTCGCATTTCTGCGGCGATCAATTCCAGGTATTCGCATCGGTTGCTCGTCTCCATCGCCGCCCACTGCGGGAACGCTCGCTGAGCCGCATCAACGGCATCTGCTGCCTGATCCGCAGACGCCGATGCTACGTGTCCGACAATTTCCGCGGTGTCCGACGGATTTCGCGAACTCAATGTGCTGCGGCTTTCACTGGACTTGCCGTCGATAACCAGTGGATACGTCTGCCCAAACTCACTGCGAGCGTCGTCCAGGGCCTGCTGCATGGCAGTTCGGTTATCTTCGATGCTGAAGTCAGTCAGCGGCTCGTTGGTGAAGTCTTCGATAACTTCGTCTTCCATTGGAGGTTCTGCGACAGCGTGATCGGTTGGTTTCATGAGAAGTTTCTCCACGGCCACGTGTTCTGTGAAGCTTTGTCGAATGAAGGAGTCGTTGGATGTGTTTTCGAGCAGTTGGCGGACAAGGCATGCCATGCCCGGTATCAATTGGCCAAACGGTGTGTAAACGCGGACGCGATGGCCACGCTCAGAAAACAGCTGAGCCTGGTCATCAGCCATGCCGTACAGCATCTGAATTTCATAAGCCTGCTGCGGTACTTTGTATTCTTCGGCCCACGCCAGACCGTGAGACAGACTTCGCAGATTGTGGCTGGCTAACGCAGGCCTCAGCCATTCGTGGTTCTTCATCAGGAACCGGCACTGCTGCTCGAAGCTGTCATCAGACTGCCATTTGCGACGAAACACCGGCGACGGCCAGTTACGGTAATCAGCTCGAATAGTTTCGTAGTCCCAGTATGCTCCTTTGACCAGCCGGACGGTGATCGGAGCACCGCGTTTCTTCGTCCACTTGAGCAGTCGCTTCAGAAGGTCTTCTGCGTCGTGGAGATAAGCCTGCACTGCGATGCCGGCATCGGAAAATTCCCGGAACTCGTCTTCCATCAGGGCCCGTTCGAAGATGTCGAACGTCAGATTTCTGTAGTCGTGCTGCTCCACGTCAAAGTGCACGTACGCATGGTGCTCCTGAGCTGCTCGCAGAATCGGCCGTAGCCGCTGCAGCACGCGATCCTGACTGCCGACCGGATCGATCGACGAAAACTGACTGTCCAGTGCCGACAGCCTGACGGACACATTCAGCCGCGGAATCGCCCCGACGTGGTCATTGTCCAGCACCGCGACTTCAGACCAGCTGTCTACCTGATCCGACATGCCTTCGATCATGCCAATATATGCCTGCTGGTATCGATCGGCTTCGACTTCGCTGATGATCGCATCACCCAGCAAATCCAGCGTAAACGCAAAGCCGTTCTTGCGCAGTTGTCGCACCGACTTCAGAACTTCAGGTGCGTGTTCGCCGGCAATGAATCGCCGAGCCATCCGAGCGGCATTGGTTCGAGCGTTGTAAGCCAGTGCCCGGCTGAGAATGCTGTTGTTCGTGGACAGGTCCAGTCCGATTCGAGCGGCCCACGGCAGATGCTGCCTGACGTCTTCGAAATACTCTTCCAGGTGTCTGGCGATGGACGCGTGATCCCGCAGCATGGGCAGCACATCGACAAAGCGAAACATCTGAACTTTGACGGCCTCGTCGTCCATCGCCCAGTGCATCAGGCGATCTTCCCACCACCGTCCGTGGAAAATAGACGGTGAGCGATTATTCAGCCGCCCAAACAACTCCTCCCCGATTTCTCGTGTTCGCTGCTCAACTCGATCTTCGATACGAACACGTTTGGCCATGGAATATCTGGTGTTCCGCGATTAAGCGGCATCTTGGATGCACAGGACGAAATGAGAAGGGGCACGGGACGGTTGTTGGCAGCGGACGCCAAATCAAATACCGGTGAACGGGGGATTCTAGGAAGAATCGAGCATACTTGAAGTGGAGTGGCGACGGATTGAACGGCTTCTCAATAATTCATGCTGTGCAGTGCAGAACATCATGCCGACAGTGTCGAGAACCGGGAAATTGCAGAGAAACAGGATTACTGGATCTCGACTCAGCCTGCGAAAAAATTGCGGGATGCCATTCGGGCCACTATTGACCGAATTCTGATCACCCCAGGGAGGTTACCACCTCGGCAAGTTCACCGGTGCTATCGACGAATCGGTCGACTGGCGTATCAAGTCGGTTCAGCATCGTGACGAACAGGTTAGACAGTGGTACGTCTTTGGCCATCGGCAGATATTGACCATGCTTCAGGCCCAGCCTGTCGCCGCCGGCCAGCAGCAGCGGGTAGTTCTGATTGACGTGAGTGTGACTGTTGCTGCTGCCGTAGAAGATCATGGTGTGATCCAGCAGGTTGCCGTCGCCTTCCTGAGTGTCTTTCAGACGCTGCATGAAGTATGCCAGTTGTTCGGTCAGAAAACGGTCCCAGTGACCGAGGTTTTCCGCGCCGGCGTCGCCTTTTCGGGCACCGTGTGCCAGAGCGTGCATTTTGTTGGCAAAGCCCAGCAACTGTGGAAACTTGCCGGCAATTGAAGTGGCTCCATTCATATTGCCCAGCTGGTAGGTGGCGACGCGAGTGGAATCCGTCTGAAATGCCAGAAAGATCAGGTCGTACATTGTCCTGATCAGTTCGCCCGGTGTCGTGTCGTCGGCATCAAGATGCAGGTCAGTGGCGGTGACCTGAGGCTTCGGAACGTGCAGCCAGCGTTCCGACTGTTCCACTCGCTTTTCAATCTGCCGAACTGATTCCAGGTATTCATCGAGTTTTTTCTGGTCCAGTCTGCCGAGACGACGATGCAATGATCTGGAATGTTCCAGCACAAGATCCAGCATGCTGGCTGAATTCTTCAGTCGCTGCGTCTGCCTATTCAGTGACTCGGTGTCATCGCCGAAGAAGCGGTTGAAGATCATACGCGGCTTGTTCATTGCCGGAATTGGCTGCCCCGTTCGGCTGAACGACAGCGTGCTCGAACGCGTTGGTTCGCCGACGCCGCCGTCCGTCGACATGACCAGTGATGAAAATCGAGTCTTGTCGTTCTGCCGCATCGCGATCACTTGATCAATCGACACCGAATTCTTCAGCTGGCTTCCTTTCAGTTCCGCCGCCGTCAGCCAGACGTCCGACGTGTCGTGCCCATTCATTTGTCGGCCGTTGGGATGAGACAGCCCGCTGAAAATCGTGAGGTCATTTCGCAGCGGCTCCAGCGCAGCGTGACCTTCTCCGAGTTGGTAGTCCGTTCCGCTGCCTTTCGGAAACCAGTTCCATTTGGCCGCCTCGGAATCCGCGTTTCTCAGCACGATGCCGTACGGAAAGTAGACGGCACAGAATCTCCTGGGGCGGGACGTGGCAGACGCGTTGTCCGCCATGCATTCGAAGAATGGGAGCCCAATGGTCACGCCGCAGCCCTGCAGCATGGTTCGTCGCTGCATGTGCCATGATCTTTTTGACACGCGTTATCCTTTTTGAAACTCTTGTGTTCCCCGGCCGGAGCTCACTTCTTCCTGATTCTCACACCACGAAACAACTCGCCGCACACGATATCGCGAATCAACGTTTTGAGCTTGTAGCCTGACTTCACAAATCGAAGGCTCAGGTTGTCAACAGTCTCGTCGTCACTGAATTCCAGCGTGCGGCCGAGTGCATAGGTTAACAGCTTGACGACCAGCGTTCTCGCAAATTCCTGACTCTTGTGCGTGACCAGATAAGCTTTCAGGTCGGCCAGCCCGTCAATTTTTTGTCCGTCCGGTAGTTGTGTGGCGGTGTCGACGGGGTGTTCAACAAATTGTCGTTTCCTGTCTGAGCTTCGTCTCCGGATATGATCTCGCTGCAGGCCAATTGCGTTGAATCTGTCCAATGCGACTCCCCATGGATCGATACCGCGGTGACAGCTTGCGCAAGCCTCATTCTCCAGATGCAGTTCCAACTGTTTTTTCAGCGGTAATTCTGCCAGTTCGGGTAATTCCTGATCCAGATCAGGAACGTCCGGCGGAGGCGGAGCAGGAGGATCATCAAGCAGTCGTTCGCGAATCCAGACAGCTCGCTTGATCGGGTGCGAGTCATCACCAGTCGAATTCGCCAGCAGCACTGAACCGTGGCCCAATAAACCTCCACGATGATTATCTGTTGGCAACTTTATTCTCTCAAACGCCGAACCCTTTGGCCCCGGAATGCCGTAATGGCGTGCCAGAGGTTCGTTGAGCATCACGAAATCGGCGTCAAGGAACGCTAACGCACTTTCGTTGCTGCGAAGAACTTCACCGAAGAACGCCTGGGTCTCTCGCCGAAACTGCGGTTTGAGGTTGTTGTCGAAGTCCGGATAGAACTCGGGATTCACAGCTACTCGATCAATACCATTCAGATCCAGCCACTGGTCCGCAAACTGCTCCACGAATGCATTCGAACGAGCATCACTCAGCATTCGTCTGACTTCCCTGTCGAGTTGTTTTCGATGGCGTAATTTTCCGGCCTCCGCCAGTTTGAACAGCTGTTCGTCGGGCGTCGTGCTCCAAAGAAAATATGACAGCCGGGTTGCCAGTTCAAAGTCGTTCAGCTGCTGTCCATCATCGTTCGGTTCTGTGATGTAAAGGAAGTCCGGCGAAACGAGTGCCATCGCAATAACTTCTCGCATGGCCGCTTCAAAACTGTCCGTCGTTGGGCGCACAACATCAAAGAAGTTCAGAAACGTTTGCATATCACTGCTATCAACGGATCGACGAAACGCCTGCGGCAGGAAGTTTTGGAGCGACTCCTCTGCGGCCAATCGTTCATCCCCCGCCGTAACTGGTAGACGAGGAATGATGTTGGTGTGATGCGGCGGCGGCCACGTTGCGAAAACAGGAGCTTTGAAGCTGACGGATTCCACGATAATTTTGGGGAATTCCGGGTCTTCCGGCCAGATTGTCGTCTTTCGTTTCTTGCCGTTTGGAAGTTTCTTCACAACCTGTTCAGGGTTTGGGCCGGCCGCACCGTCGGAGTGAACGTTTTCGATCCAGACCAGCATTCCGGGATACTTGCTCTGACTTCGACTTTGGATCGGGAACGATTCGAACCGGCCGCGAAATTTAAATTCTTTCGTTTCTGTGTTTGAGACGTCAATTGTTCCAACGACTCGTGCCGGACTGCTGACGTCGGCGCGGAATCCCAGTTTGATCTGCATGACCGGCCATGCGGCACCGTCAGGAATTTCGGCCCGTGCGTTCACTCGCAGAACGAAGTCACCCTCGTCAGGAAACTCAGGAATTCGAACCACAAACTGTCCATAGCGACCGAGTCGATAGGTCCAGTTTCCGTTTCCTTTGTCGTCAACCGTTTTGTCCGCACTGTGTTCGAATACCGGCGGGGCGGGTCCTTCCACGATGGCGCGTTCCAGTCCGTCGCGTGCTGCTTTCAGATAGTATTCCAGCTGCAGTGCCGACATTCTCAGGGCAGTACCATTGTTTTGAAAACCGTCCTCGCTAAGCGGGTCTGGTGGAAGGTTTCTTGCATAGTCCAGCTCAAGTCCCAGCAGATCAGTCATTGTGTTCTGATATTCGAACCGGTTCAGCCGACGCATCACCACCTGACCGCCGGTGGACCTGCGGAACTTTGTGAGCCGTTCGAGTTCTCCGGATATCCAGCCGGTCAGGATCTGCCGCTCTTCAGTTGACAGCGGACTCTCATCTTCCGGCGGCATTTCGCCCTTGTTGATGGCGTTTAGCGCATCGTGCCACGTATCCGCTCCCAGTGAGTCCCCCACGAGGTCTATGGAAAGATTGTCCAGACGCACCTCCGCATTTTGCTTCTGCGGCCCGTGACAACGAACGCACTTTGCCTTCAGAATCGCACGCACGTGAGTATTGAATGTGTCGTCTGCGTTGCCTGGCGGCAGGAACGACGACGCAACAATGAGGCAGAAAAGAATTCGGCAGAAAACGGTCATTGCTGGCAACTCAGGGACACGAATGGAAGATGGGCCTGCGTCCGGTCACCGAATCTGCCCGGTGCCATGGACGACGTATTTGTAGCTCATGATTTCCCGCACTCCGCAGGGACCGCGAGCGTGAAAGCGATCGGTGCTGATGCCGATCTCTGCCCCCAGACCAAACACACCCCCGTCGTTAAAGCGGGTGCTGGCGTTGATCATGACAGCAGCCGAATCGACGTGATTCTGGAAGTATTCGGCCGCATTCAGACTTTGAGTGACAATCGATTCGGTATGAGCCGAACCGAATTGCCGAATGTGCGCCGCTGCATCTTCCACGGAATCAACGATGCGCACCGACAGAATCAGATCCAGATATTCCGTTGCGTAATCTTCGTCCGTCGCGGGTGCTGCCCCCGCGATGCGTTCCACACTCCGTGCACAGCACCGTAGCGCCACGCCGTGAGACTGTAACTCGGCGGCCAGTGCCGGCCAGAATCTTTCTGCCGCGTCCTTGTGAATCAGCAGAGTTTCCGCCGCATTGCAGACTCCCGGTCGCTGGCACTTGCTGTTGATAATAATATCCGTCGCCATCTGTTGATCGGCGGTGCTGTCGATATAGACGTGGCAAATGCCGTCAAAGTGTTTGATGACAGGCATCGTCGCTTCATTGGCCACTCGTTCTATCAGCGACCTGCCCCCTCGCGGGATCGTAACGTCGATCAGATCACCCTTGCCCAGAAACTCGCCGACGGCCGCACGATCGGTTGTTTCCACAAGTTGCACGGCATCCGGTGGCAGGCCCTCCGCTGTCAGACCTTCTCGCAGAATGGCGTACAACGCGGTGTTGCTGTGAAAGGCTTCGCTGCCGCCGCGCAGGATCACCGCGTTGCCGCTTTTGACGCACAAAGCCGCAGCATCGACGGTCACGTTGGGACGGGATTCGTAAATGAAGAAGACAACGCCCAGCGGCACTCGCACTTTCGTCACCAGCAAACCGTTCGGGCGCTTGCAGCTATCCATGATTTCACCGACCGGATCCGGCAGCTGACCGATCTCAGTCACGGCATCGGCGACACCCTGCAGACGTTCGGGGGTGAGACGCAGGCGATCGAGCATCGCACTGCTGAGCCCCTTTTTTTCGCCAGCAGCAAGGTCTTTGGCGTTCGCCGCAATGATTTCGTCAGCGCGTGCAACGAGGTTCTCGGCACAGCGATTCAGCCAGCGGAGCTTCTGTTCTCCGTTCACAGTTGTCAGATCTGTTGCCGCCTGGCGGGCGTTTCGGGCGACGGTGTTTACGTATGCGGAGAGGTCGTTCATGGTGAGCCGGTGGATTGAATGGGGGGATAACACGCGGCATCATACCACACGAAATCGAGTGGATCTCACTCGACCACGTTACTCTGACACAATCCAGCCAAACGGAGCCTATTCTTTTCCGTCGAATTCGATGTGTTTGAGATTTATCATTGCTGCGACCATGCGGTCTCAGAAATTCCAGTTCGTGTAGACGGCCGCACGAAACTTTTCCCACTCGCTGCGGTGCTCACTTTCCTCCGGACGTGCCATGATGTTGCACACCCACGTATCCATGCGGCGGAGTCGTTCCGCCAGGACGTCTGCGATATTCGACGTGACCTGCAGTGCAATATTCGGGTGCTGCTGTGACAACTTCAGAAAATCCTCGCGACGGTAACAGCACGCCGTGACATCTGTGACCGCCCGAATTGAAGCGGAATGGGGAGCGGTTCGCACGAAGGACATTTCGCCGAATACGTCCCCTGCTGTCAAAAGGGCCAACGGCTGTTCCGGTCCGGATTCGGCGGATCGGCTCACCATGCACTCCCCTGAGAGAATGATCCACAGGGCCTGAATGGTTTCTCCTTCGTTCAGGATGGCTTCATTCGCCGCAAATTCAGACACCTGCAGGGTGTTGCAGATATGGGAAGCGTCTTCGTGTTCCAGACCACTGAAGAGTTGTAACGATGTCAGTTCCTGGTCGAGCATGTTCATGTGTTGTCTCAGGTTCAGATTCCGGCCAGCACGGTAGCCCGGCCAACGCGGCCGATGCCCATCAGATAGGCGGCCGAACGCAGCGGTATGTGTTTTTGGGTGGCAATGTCCCACATTTTTTCGAAGCTGACGGTCAGTGTCTTCGCGAGTTCTGCTCGTGTTCGTTCCAGATCCCAGCGGAAGTATTGCTGGTTCTGAACCCATTCAAAGTAACTCACAGTGACGCCGCCAGCATTCGCCAGAATGTCGGGCAAGACAACGATATTGCGTCCGTGCAGAATCTCGTCAGCATCCGGCAACACCGGTCCGTTCGCCGCTTCGACAACATAGCGAGCACGGACATCGGCCGCATTTTCTTTTGTCAGAACCCCGCCGAGTGCGGCAGGAATCAGGACATCGACATCCAGCGTCAGCAATTCCTCGTTTGAGATTTGCTGTTCCGTTTCGAAGCCGTCCAGAGAGTGGTGCCGGGTAACATGCAGGACCGCAGCCGGGATGTCGATGCCGGCAGGATCATATCGGCCGCCGCTGATGTCCGATATCGCGACAACTTTAGCACCGTTGTCGTGCAGATACGAAGCGGCAAACGTTCCCACGTTGCCGAACCCCTGAATCGCGATGGTCGCATCGTCCAGTGGACGATCGAATTTCTGCAACATCGCGTTCGTTAACAGACCGACGCCCCGCCCTGTTGCTTCTTCACGACCGTCCGTCCCGTGCAGTTCCAAAGGCTTTCCGGTGACACATGCCGGATTGAATCCGTGGTACTTTTCGTACTGATTCACAATCCACGCCATGACCTGAGCATTGGTGCCCATGTCGGGTGCCGGTATGTCCTTGTCCGGGCCGATGACGTCCTGCAATTCGTCAACGAATTTTCGGGTCATGAGCTCCAGTTCCGCATCACTGAGTGACTTTGGATCGACCGAGATCCCGCCCTTCGCACCGCCGTAAGGAATGTCGACGACGGCCGTCTTCCATGTCATCAGCGAGGCCAGAGCGAGGACTTCCTGGGCATCAACGTCGTGGTGGAATCGCAGTCCGCCTTTCATTGGACCTCGAGCACTATTGTGCTGAATGCGGTATCCCACGAACGTCGCGATTTCACCGTTGTCCATCTTCATTGCGACCTGGACTTTGACTTCTCGTTCCGGCGTCAACAACAGCTTCTTCATATTTGGTGACAGATCCATCACCGACGCCGCGTTTGCGAAGTAGTGGCAGGCAGATTCGTATGCGTTCATAAGTTATTTGTTGTTGGTGCTGCCGCTGTTGTTACCCGGAACATAATCTCCGCAACACGGGGAGAATTGAACAATGTGGCCGCTATTTCACGAGCGTACAGAGCCGTACCGAACTTGGACAGGTACGGCGCGTCCGACTGAAACAGTTTTGACGACGTCCTGGCGTTGCGGAACGCTGTGGTTGCGTCGCAGAAGGAAATAGACAGATTGTTGCATAACGTGCTGAGAACCAACTGTGGTACATCTTTGGAAGTTGGCCAGTCTGCGTTTAGTCGCAGTTGTTGAGACAACACAGGAAAGTTGTCGGACGAAACCACCTGCCAGGGTACCGGAGACGTGGCTATGACAAGTTGCGTGTGATGTTGCCTGGCCAGGTGTGCCAGTCGAATCACCGGATCCACGGCATGCCGCACCTGCAGACGCAGATCCATGGCGGAATCCGCAGTCCATTCATATTGCCGACCGATCGTTGACGAAGAGCGTCCGCGGCCGGATTGGCCGACATATGAAATCTGTGCCGCCACGGCATGCCAGATGGCGGATTTCTTTAACAGCCTTAGCACATTTGATTGACTGTTCCCTGGGTTGCCGAGCAACGGATTGATGCAGATCTGCCGACCGTCGGATTCCTTCAGGCATCGGCGATGGACAACATCATCTGCGACATCCGTCATGTCGAAATGCAGCACAATCAAGTCCGGTTGCAGCTTGAAAAGTTCGTTTCCGTACTGCAGCAAAGAAAGCAGCGGGCTGTAGCCCGGCACTCCTGCGTTCAGCACTTCGACTTTTCCAGCTGCCGTTTCTGTAAGAAATCCCTGTAGCCTGGCAGCGAGCGTATGTTTATCGTGCAGACGCGGGCCAAGGACGGTTTCGTCGCCCAGAATCAGAACTCGATAGAGTTGCGCTGGTTTCGGGATGGCAGGTTCCTGACCGCGAAGGCCGAGACTGTTCGTGGAAAAGTCAGGGCCGCCTGAGGAATCCGTAGAACTTCGCAGTCTCAGCAGTTCGTGGTGTGCCGTGCTGGACGGCACCAAAACGGACTGCAGTTCAATCGCTGTCTGTGGAGACACTGTGTGGACTAAGGTCACGTCCGCCCTGGTCTGCAGCCAGATCTCGGCGGCCACGAGCAGCAGCGCTAATAGCGCTGCCGCTGTGAACAGTTGCCTGAGGTTTCTGGTGACGGCGCGAAACATTTTCTGGTGCAGACCGAAGTGTGTGCCCCGACAGAGATCGTGGCCCAACGGTTTCGACCGGAGGAGACCAACGTAGCGGGAGATGGGACCGGCAGTTTACGTCCGGCAGAATTCTGCAACAAGATGAGCCGTCGAATCGGTTTCGGGCTGTGTGCAGTAACGGATTGTGGTTTCGGTCTGGCGGGTGGCCGGGGCTGGACTGAGCTTGCGAAGGAAGCCCCGGGGTTTCACAAATACCTCGCTCCAACCCCGGCCACACTCTCCAGCTTTACATACATGCGTAAACGCGGAGCACAAAACGCAGGAAGGGCGAGCCTTCGATGGAAGACTCGCCCTTTTGTTCCCGACGACTGCGAAACGAGGCCTAAGCGGCTTGTCGCTCCGGAGCGTGAATCTTCAGATTTGAACCTGGACCACCTCGAGGCGGGTAGCCATATTCTCTGAGTTTGCCGGACAGCGTTCTGAGCCCAATCTTCAGGATCTGAGCTGTTCGTTCGCGATTTCCGTTGCAGCGGGCGAATGTCGATTCAATCAGCTTGCGTTCCATTTCACGCAGGGTCATTCCGACACCATCAACGCTGCTGTCTTCGACTGCCTCGTTCTGCAACCATGGTCGCAATGAGTCTGCGGTGATGACACCACCGACATCAGTCGTGCAGGCACGTTCGACGATGTTCTGCAGTTCGCGAACATTGCCGGGCCATGAATGACCTTCCAGAAGCTGCAGAGCATCCGTGCTGATACTTCGAGGTGGACGGCCTTCTTTCAGAGAAATCTCTCCGATGAAGTGTTCCACCAGCAGCGGGATGTCGTTGTGTCGAACTCGCAATGGAGGTGACTGCAGCGTAATTCCGCTCAGGTGCTGCAGCAGGTCGTCTCGAAAACGGCCTTCCATCGCCAGACGATTCAGGTCCGAATGGGTGGCAGCGATGAAGCGGATGTTTGGAGAATCCGCTGTTCCGTTCAGAATTGATGTGGCTCGCTGTTCCAGCAGTTGAGCCAGTCTTTTCTGGAACGGCAGAGCGACCGTCTCCACATTGTCCAGTAATACTGATCCTCCGTCAGCCATGTTCAGATAGCCCGGAAAACCGTCCTCCGTGCCGTCACCAAACAGCTGATGTTCCAGCGTTTCGACCGAGTGCAGACTGCAGTCGACGCGAAGGAATGGTTTTTCAGCTCGACGGCTGCAGCGGTGAAGTCCTTCGGCAATCAGCGTTGTGCCGCTGCCTGATTCACCACGAACAAGGACCGTTCGATCGTCGTCTGCAGCGATACGGATGCTTTCTCGCAAGGCCTGCATGGCAGCCGTACTGCCGACAAGATCCATCAGGTTGCGATTCAGCAGTTGTCGCTTCAGGTTTTCGTTTTCGCGGATTAACTCGCATTTCTGCATGGCTGTCAGTAATGACGCACCAAAGCGAGTTGCTGAAAACGGACGTTCGATGATTTCGCATTCGAACGTCGGAACTGTTTCGCGACCCCATCGGGAATCTTCAGAAACGATGCACAGGATCTGTGCGGATCGTGAATGATTGCGAATGGCCGCGTTGACTTCCTGCAGCCGGGAAACATTATCCGCATCGTCGATGATGCAGATTTGAAATTCCTGACGGCTGAGATGAAACAACATCGCGTCCGGGCTGTCTGTTTCACAGACAGACATACCTCGCTTCCGCACATCGTCAGCGAGCAACTGACGAGCTCCCGGGCGTGGCGAGAACACCAACACCGATTGGGGAGCAGGAGCGGACTCCGTGGGAGCTTCTGGAGTGCTATCAGCCGATCCTTGCACCAGAGGCGGGGAGCCTCCTGGAAACTGAAGGATCTGCGGCTCATGATGAGCGCCGGATGCGTACTCGTTCATGATTTCCTCAACTATTGACCAAGTCGAAAGGGTGAGAGAGAGGGAGGATTGAGAGAAGTGCGAACGCGACTTCGCATCTTTGTTCAAAGTGTGAACAAAGAATGCAAGGTGACCCTTGAGGAGGTCGTCGTGTTCTCAGTTGTCCCGGACGGGAAGAAGGGATGAGAGAGAGGTTTTGTGAACTCAGGAGCGAGTTCGGTTTGAGAGGCCGAGTGATATCCCTAATCGACTTTTTGTGTCAACATGGTTTTCTCACAAAAAAACATAATCTGTAGCCCAGTCCGGAACAAAGATGGAAAAGTGGCTAACAAACCCCTGATCTACCCCAAATCAGTGCCCTGCTCCGGCACATTTTGCAGCAGAACATCAACGACCGGTTCCACACTCGATCCCCAGCATGACCGAGTTCAGCCCACTACCGATGCCCAGCAGCGCGAGTTTTGTGCCAGCTGGTGGCGGATCCTGATCCAAACCCATGGCCAGCGCCATCGGCAGGGCCACCGCTCCCGTGTTTCCGAACCGTTCAACCGTAGGAAAGTCCAGGTGTGGATCAAGTTGCAGCGTCTCCAGCAATGTGGTGCGATGCTGTTTGCCGACCTGATGAGTAAAAACACGGTCGACATCTTCATTGTTCCAGCCCACTTCGCCCTTCATTTTCTGCCACGTACGCTCTGCCAAAGTGACACCCGCGCGCAGCAATCCTTCTGAATCAGTCTCCATGCGTGGACGGCTGTCTCCGTGAACTTCAGCTTCCACACCACCCGCGCACAGGTCGTGCTGAGCGGTGTCCGACAGAAATGCGCCACCGATCAAACGGTGACCAATGTGGCTTAAACTCTTGTGGCAGAGCACAATCGCTGCACTGCCCGATCCGATCGTGAGCGACGCAAATGCCGACTTGATCGACTTTCGTGTGAGCGATTCGTCCTGCAGGAGGCTGTCGATGGTGCCTTCAACAAGACCACGCCCGGTTTCTGTGCCGACGACGACTGCGGCCTTGATACGACCCAGTTCGATCAGATCCGCGACCAGACACATCCCGTTCAGGAGTCCCAGACATGCGTTGCTGACATCCATCACCAACGAATCGTCCGGCAGCCCGACTCCTGCGTGAACGCCAGCTGCGGTCGCTGGTTCCATTTGATCCCGACAAACGGAACCATGGATCAAGGCGCCAAACGCTTCCAGTGGCAGCCCTGATGCTTTCACGGCGTCGTTTGCCGTCTGAACACTGATCTGCCCGGGCAACGTTCCACGATCAAAAAAACGGCGTTCCCGAATACCGGTCATCAGTTCCAGACGACCGAACGGAAGATTCAGCCGATCGTAAACCGGCGCCAATTGACGTTCGATGTCATCAGACGTGACAACGTTTGGAGGCAGACGATGTACAACCGCCTCAACGCAGACATGTTCGTAACGCATGAATCAACACTCTGCGCTGGATCCTGGTCCTACACGCCGGCGGCGGACACGGGATCGGTGGCTTCCAATCTTTGGGACAGCATTTGGATTTCGTCCAGAAGACCACCACGACGAAGGTCCTCCTGTTTCGTCGGGTCCCGTGTTTCCAGCATGATGGAACTACGGACATAGCGCAGACCCTGCAACAGCGTTTCGCGTTCGCAGGTGGTCAATTCAATCTGAAGGACTTCATCCATGGCGTTTCAATCCCGACGAGAGGGTGTGGGAAACGCACAAATGCGGTCACTTCCTGATTCCGAATTCATGCACACTTTCTGTTTCGGCAAGTCTATGCCACTGTCTGCGTAGCCTCAAGCGCTTCACTCAGAAAGAATTGCGTCAGACCGAATTCTGTGCCAGTGGCAGCGGCTTCGCCAAACGTGATGGCTAATTATTTTTGGCTAAAGCCACTATTTACCGGTAAAGGCAACCTAATCATCAGCCCGCGTGAACACATATCCGGAACGTCCGTGTTGTTGTTAGCAGCTTTGGTGCGAGGTCCTGCGTTATGGGACGCAGCCCGGAAGGGGCGTGCCCTGGGGTGAATTGGCAAGACGTTACGTTCCGCTGGCGCGCAGACTGCCGTTGCGGTAGGCCGCTGCCATGGACATGGGAATCTCAGCCTCTGCCAGCACAACTTCTGCCCGGTTTTCCTGTGTCCGAGCTTTCATTTCCTGCTCGCTGGCCACCGCCTGAGCACGACGCTCTTCCGCTTTTGCCCGGGCGATGCGGACGTCCGCTTCGGCCTGATCGGCCTGCAACCGGGCGCCCACGTTGTCACCGACGTCAATGTCGGCGATGTCGATGGAAACGATTGCGTAGGCCGTCTGCGAGTCTAATCCTTTTTCCAATACTGTTGTCGCGATGAGTACCGGATTGGACAGCACTTCTTTATGTGTCTGGCAGGAGCCAATTGCAGAAACGATGCCTTCGCCGACCCGGGCGATGATCGTTTCTTCGGTGGCCCCACCGATCAACTGATGCAGGTTGGTGCGGACTGTCACGCGGGCACGTGCTTTCAACTGAATTCCGTCGCGCGCCACACCGTCCAGCGTTGCACGCCCGTTACGTGACGGGTCCGGACAATCAATGACCTTGGTCTTCACGCTCGTTTGAACGGCTTCCAGAACGTTACGGCCGGCCAGGTCAATGGCAGCGGCAGTGTTCCATTCCAGATCGATGTTGGCTCGATTCGCTGCGATCAGGGAACGAATGATAATTGGTACGTTGCCGCCCGCCAGATAGTGCGATTCCAACTGATTGGTGGTGATGTTTGCCAATCCCGCCTGACGCGCCATGATGCGTGATTCCACGATCACGTTGGGATTCACCTTTTTCAACTTCATGACAACCATCTGCAGGGGCCCGACGTTGGCACCGGACATGAATCCCCGAAACCACAGCGCCGCGACGGACGCGAACATTCCAACAAAGATGAGCAGGATGAACCCGACGATCAGCAAGAAGCCGCCGAAAAGGATCTTGACAAAATCGCCCCCACCCCCGCCGCCATTTCCCTGTGCAAACTGAGCCAGCCGGGGTATTAATTCAACTGCAGTCATTGCCAATTCCTCGATATGCGGGTCAGATCCTTCACTACGACAATTGTACGGTGAGTTCCTTCGACTTCGCAACTGACTGGCGCGGGATTCATGTTGTCTCTCGTGTAGTCCGGGCGAGCGAGGAGATGACTCCGCGATTGCGACCGCACAGAGGACTCTGGTGAATGCCTGCCATCCAATCGATTCAGAACGGCAGGCCCGTTACGTTGTTTACTGGCCGAGACCGGTTAAGTCTGCTATCCAGCTCAGACTCGAATCTTCGTTCAGGCGGACAGGACGACTGAAAAAACAAAGCAATATCAGTGACAGATGCCGCTCATCGGTGTGCCGTCTTTTCGTGGGGACGGGCAGAAAGTCCGGAAATCAGCATTGCCGACTGGTCGCTAGCGTGTTTGTCCCAGGCAACTCAACAGCTTGCGACTTGAGTTCGCGACCTGAAAGAACCCTGCACCGTCGAACCACGGCCCGGCAACTCTTCGCTGGCACTTTTCTGAAGGTCAATGAGTGTTCAGCAAGAGGGCCCATGCGGCGATTTGTTCCGCGACCGATGTTTGCGACTCCGTTGGAAATGACGGGTTCAGCGTCCACACTCCCGATTTTTTCAAGTCCAGTGTGGCCTGCTCTGCCAACGCCTGCGATTGACGGGACAGGATGGAATTGCGGAACATCAAAACGGACGGCGACTTTCTTGCAAGTCTTGCCGACGGAAGTCCGGAAACCCGAGGCCATGACTTGATATACACGGCCGCACGGAGCAGCGGTAATCCTGGATTCAGCAGTAGTTGAGTACACAACTGAGATTGTGCTTCTTCTGTCACCAGAAGAATGCGACGGGCGTCCAGCTTTCGCTTCTTTGCAACTGCTGCAATCGCATCCGTCACGACGGCTCGATCTTCTCGTCCCAGGTCCGTCTTCTCGGCATTAATCGGCACGACAAGCAGCAGACGATGCAGTCGTGCAACGTCGGCCCATCTATTCAGCACAGCTTCTGCTGGTGTGGTGCTTTCGGAGAGCAGGACAACAACGCCAGTCGTGATTGCTGCATCGCCCTTCGGAGCATACGACCACACAGTTGTACCGCCGCCTGCCCGCTTGTCTTCCGCGCGCTGCCACTCAACTTCCGCGGGATTGCCATAGATTTGTTTCAGAAATTCGACCGGCAGGGCCGGCAGTTCATGGGGCCTGCCTGTGGCGGTGACGGAAACCCGGCTTAGCGCGGCACTCTCCGCCGAAGTAAGCGTTAACTCCACCTGTTGATTCTCTTTGACGGCACTCAGGGTCTTCCGTAATTCGGCGACTGATGACATTTTTTCGCCGTCAATTTCTGCGACGATCGCGCCGTCGTCTATGCCCGCCCGATCAGCGGGCGAATTGGGCAGCGAGTGAGTTGCCACTCCTTTGTCGTCGTCTCCATCTGCACTACTGACTGTCCTGTTTGCAATAATTCCCAGGAAACCCCGCGGCAATCGTTTCAGCTTGTCCGCCAGAACTACACTCTTCGCCAGGATTTCATCGCCCCGTCTTAGCGTAAGATTGAGTGTTGCACCCGCGTAGGATTTCTTGACGACGGATTCAAAGATTCCGAAACGATTCATCTGCAGGCCATTTGCCGTGATGATCTGGTCGCCTTTCTTCAGACCCGCGACATCTGCCGGCGACCCAGGGTGAACGGCTCGAACGACAAATTCCGTCGACAGTGGATTGCGTGTGGAAAAGGCGACTCCCATCACTCCATGAAACAGATCGTTGCCTGCACGCAGTCGTTCCGCAGTCGCCAGGGCATCAGCGGCAGGAATCGCAAATCCAATTCCGGAGTCGTACCATTCCACGCCGGCATTGATTTCGGTTCCCGAATCCCCAGGGGCCAGCGGGACCAGGATTCCGAGCACCTGGCCGCTTAGCGAAACCAGTGGTCCACCGTAATTGACTGGCGAAATCTTCGCATCAGTCTGAATCGCGAGTCCATGAACTCGCCGCGTGGCGCTGATGATTCCCAGCGACGATGACGGTTGTGTCCCGGAATACATTTTGCCGACAGCGACGGACCACGCTCCGACGGCGGGCCACCGCTCGGCAGCGAATTGCGGCGGGGCGACACCTTCCGTTTCGCATTTCAATAACACCAGCTTGCGGACGTGGTCAGTTGCGACAACCTTTGCGGTACTGCGATTTCCGGTGGAATCTTCCACAAGAATGCCGGCTGAACTGCCGCTGAACCCAAGGACACTTGTCAGCACTTCACCCCGTTCGCTGATCACGACGCCAGTAGTTACCTGTGAACTGACCGTCAGGTCACCGCCATTCGCCGTGCCGACGATACGAATTCGAACGACTCCGGGAGCGACTGCAGATACGGATTTTCGTACGGCGTCGCCGACCTGGTCCTCGGCACTCACTGACGAAGACAACAGTGAGAGAAAAATCACCAAAATCGGCAGTCGTTGGCCGCCGTGAAAGATCTTGCCACAGGAAGGCAAAAAGAAGCTCATCAACATCCCAATCGTTCCCTATCGGGCCCATCCTAAAACGCGAGTCGGACGACGGCAGGCCGTGAGGCCACAGGTTGACGTCGATGGTCGCAACGAATCGCAGCTGAATGTCCTGCGGGCCCAAACCGGATACCGGGATTTAGAACCGTGCGGCCATGGATGAAACTGCGACTCGCTTAGCCAATTGACCGACATCTGTTTTGGGCACCATAACATGTGGTTCTTTGATGAAGAAGTGGTGTCAGCGGCGGGGCACCGGCGCCATAAGAAAATCGTCCAGGTCAAGCTTCCCCGTTGCGCCGTTTAAGCCGATGCGAATAACGATTTCTCGTACGTTGGGGGGAACCGGAATTCGGCGACGTGTTTGCTGCCAATTCGCCGTTCCGCGCCACTTGCTCAGAATATGCACTCCGACCTCGCGACGAACGGAATCGTAGAAGTGAATGACGACTGCAGCGAAGTCCGTTGCCGAGGGCCCGGGAATCACCGAATCGACTCGCGCCCATACTGCGAAGTCGAGTGCCGCGACGTTCCGTCCGCTCACCGCACAGCCCTGTAACGCCTGCGACAACTGTCCCGGTTCCTGATTCGAAAACCGCAGGCAGACAAGCCCCTTCATTGGCTGCTCCGAACACATTTCTGCCTGCCGCTGATAATGCCAGCCGTCAACTCTGCCATCCTCGTTGC
The DNA here is from genome assembly GCA_039831575.1 of Fuerstiella sp. Lineage (GTDB taxonomy): Bacteria > Planctomycetota > Planctomycetia > Planctomycetales > Planctomycetaceae > Fuerstiella. Next base: position 25,584 of record JBDONA010000151.1, read on the forward strand.
CATCGATTTCGAAATCGCCATTAACGAGGCGCGGGTGTCTGGGATCCGGCTGAATCCGTCGTTGCTGTTCTGACTCACCGGTCATCGGCACAAACAACGTTGGTACCAGCTTCTTTTCCTTGAGTACGCCGCCCTCCTTTTGCAGCAGATAGAATGACTGCTGATATCGCTGTCCCTTTGGAATGATCATCATTCCACCGTCACGAAGTTGATCGATGAGTGGCTGAGGCACACTCTCCGGGGAGCATGTGACGATGACCTTGTCGAATGGCGCGTGTTCTGCCCAGCCTTCGTATCCGTCACCGTCGCGAACTCTGATGTTGTCATAGCCCAGTTTCGCAAGTCGACGGGCCGCGGACTTTGCCAGAGTGGAAACGATTTCCACGGAGTACACCTCCTTGACGATTTCCGCCAGCACGGCCGCCTGATATCCACTGCCCGTCCCCACTTCCAGAACGCGGTCTTCCGATTGAGGATCGATGGTGTCGGTCATGTACGCCACGATGTACGGTGGAGAAATCGTTTGCTGCGAGCCGATCGGCAAGGCCGTGTCCTGATAGGCGCGAGCTCGCAGTGAACCACTGACAAATTCATGACGCGGCACATTTCGGATCGCCGCAAGCACCAGGGGATTCGTGATTCCTTCTGCCTCAATGACTTCGGCCACCATCCGGCGTCGGATTTCGGCAAATCGGTCACGGGATTGTGAGAAACAACTGGAGACACTGGTCAGAATCGCCAATGCCACCAGACAGGTTTTGATGATGTGAGTTCGTGTGGCGGGCATCATTGGCCGACGCGCATGCAATTCATGACCTGAGGTTGGGCCAGCCTGCGCACACGCTGCGGTATTCGCTGGCATTTTCCTGAAAATCATGGTTCCAGCCGCATTTTTGATCGGGTGATGTTTGTTGCACGAGATTGAATCGATATTCAGCAGCATTGATTTACTTCGCGATTGTTCTGTCCCGGGGCCGTCCCTCAGGATTGGTTGGTCAGGCCCGTTGTGGGCAATTAGTACTCGAGTCGACTTTCCAAAGCAGATCTATTCAGCCTGGCGTGTTGCCGCAGCCGTTTCCAAGAGGTCTCCCAGACGTTCAGCCGCCGTTGCCATCGAAAAATTCTGCCGGACGTGATCGGCGGCTATTGAAGTATAACGATTCGCGTGGCCTGCATCCGTCACGAATTTTGCAATCTCCACAGCAAGAGCGTTCACGTCTCCGGTTGGGCACAGCACTCCAAACCGGCCGCCACCCAGAATCTCTGCTGGCCCGGACGGACAATCGGTGGACAGCACAGCCGTCTCACATGCCATCGATTCGAGTAACACGTTGGGCATTCCTTCAAAAAACGAGGGCAGCACGAACAGGTCGGCAGTTTTGTACCATGCGGCAGCCTCATTGCGGAAACCCGGCAGCCGAACGGTATCCTGTAATTGAAGGTCGGCGATCTGAGCTTCGAGAGTCTGTCGACCGTCGCCTTCCCCCAGAATTGCCAGACGAAAATCCACATCAGGATTCAGGTCTCGCAGCCGACTGATCGCGTCCACCAGTAGATAGAACCCTTTTTCCTGATTCAGGCGACCAGCGGTCACGACTCGAAAGACTCTCCCCCTCGCTCCTGTTGCGTTCCACCAGTCGTCATCAATCTTCGCGTTGGATTTTTGCAGCACAACTTCCATGTCGACTCCGTTGTGCAAGGTCGCCACCGACTGCGGTGCCAGACGATAGAATGATTCTGCCGATCGCGCGGCGCCGCTGGAATTGGCCACCACGCTCGCTGACTGAGAGTAGAGTTTGCGCAGACGTCGCCGTTTGACTGACTGGAATCGTCCGGCCACGGAACGGAACCCATACATCGGGTCCGTCACGATTGCCGAGATGTTCGGTACTGCGACCTGTTGTGCTGCATCGGCGGCAATCAGAGTCATCAGGAAGGTACGATCGTAGCTGACGTCTGCTCGTACTTCGCGCAGAAACCGGCTCATGTCACAGACTCGCCGCCGGTGCATTGCTCCCGGAAACCCCGTTGGGTGTTTCGTGTTACGGGATTCGAACGCATCTATCGGAACGTCATCCGGGACCTCGGTCAGCAGCGGTCCGGAGCGATAAATGAGATACAGGAACGGTTCAAAGCGGGTTCGGTCAAGGTGTCTGAGTAAAGAGACCAATTGCCGCTCTGCTCCTCCGCCGTGCATCGAGCCGATGGAGAAAACGACTTTGATTCGTGACATAAATCGGGGGTTTCAGTGAGAGCAGATCTTTCTGATTCAGCAATCAGGCAGACCGTTTGCCTTGCGCCAAATATAGAACTGGTGCTCTAAAACGGACTTACGCTGCGTGTTTTTTTTTGCGAATGATAAATGACGCAACGTCATTTGACAGTTGGTTATTGCGAGTTAAGATCGTCGGCGTTGAGTTGAGTAAACATGTGACAGAATTCTGCACCTCTGTCGCAAGTATCCACACATAAGTTATCTCCCAAAGTGTCTGCCGTAGGCGACGGAGTGCCGGTTCCTCTGCACTTTTCTTCCCCCCGGTTCGTTGCTGCGCGGAGTTTCGATGGAGGGGTCGCATGACGCAGCCCGCTGATCACGGAAAGACGACGGGACCGTACCATGCCGCTGAGTCTGAGCCTATCGTGGCGGCCATGCGAGACGCCGTGGGCGACCAACATTTTCAACACTGGTTTCACGACCGCAGCCGGTTTTCGGTATCCGGGGAAACGCTGCACATTTACGTGCCCAACCCGTTTATTTCAAACTGGTTGCTGAAGCGGTTTCGGTCACAGTTCAATAACGCAGCCGCAAATCTGCTTGGCCCTGCCGGAAGATTTGAACTGTCTGTTGATGAATCGCTGCAAACGCCGGCTGCGTCTTCCGAAAAAATTGCGGCTGCCGCGGGACGCCCCGTCGCGACTGTAAGTTCCGGAGACCGATCTGCAGACACGGCAGCGTTAGCTCAGACGCCCGCGAGAGTGGCTGCGTCGGTCAACGGTGTTCAGCCGCTGGCCGTGCGATCGTCAAACCGACGGCGATTTCGACGCTTTACCGGTTTGATGTCAGGTGAGTGCAACGACCTGGCGTTGATGGCCGCACGACAGGTTGCTGAATTTCCAGGCGAACGATTCAATCCGTTATATATTCACGGACCCACAGGTGTCGGGAAAACTCATCTGCTGGAAGCTGTTTACAGCGAAGTCAAGGCTACGCACACCAGTTTGAATGTGATGTATCTGACCAGCGAGTCATTTACGAATTACTTCACGCAGGCTCTGGCCTCCAAAACCGTCCCTTCGTTTCGACAACGGTTTCGAAATGTGGACGTGCTGTTGGTGGACAACATCGAATTCCTTGATAACAAGCGAGCGACTCAGGAGGAATTTCTGCACACGGTTGTGCAGGTTGTGGAGCACGGTGGGCAACTTGTGGTCACTGGCGACCGTCATCCCCGATTGCTGACCAGGCATCGCGAAGAGTTGACGACGCGTTTCATGAGCGGACTCGTATGCCGGATTGAAAATCCGTCTGAGGAAACTCGACGCCGCATCGCCGCATCGCTGGCTTTGCCGATCCGAGAGAGCTTTACCCAGGAAGCATTGGATTACGTCGCCGCGAAGTGTCGTAAGAATGTTCGGGAAATCCAGGGGGCACTGAACTGCCTGCACGGCCATTATACGCTTGGCGGAAAAAGAATCACCGTCGGGCGTGCTCGCGAGATTCTCGGCGATATGGAACGCGAGTGCCGACGCCTGGTGCGGATCAGCGACATCGAAAAAGTTATCTGCGATGCGTTCGGCCTGAATACCTCCGACCTGCGTTCAAAATCACGCCGCAAGGCGGTAAGTTGCCCTCGGGCATTGGCCATGTACATCGCTCGGAAACTGACGAAATCGGCCTACCGGGAAATCGGTATGTACTTTGGGGGTCGCGATCACAGTACTGTTGTGGCCGCAGAGAAACGAGTGCAACTCTGGATCGACGACGACTCACCGATCAGCCTGCCAACATCATGTCGTGGTCGCACAGTAGCGGATGTGATCCATGAAATTGAGGAGCGGCTACTGAGCCTGGCGTCGTAACACCAAAGACCAGAGGCTGATACGACTGAAATTGTGCCTGGCGACGACGCCCCCATCTCTTCAAGAGCCTGCAGCTTGATCGATCTATCGTGTTAGTATCGAGCCTGCACGGGTTGCAAGCCGTCACGCGTACCGTCCACCTGTTGAATTGCCTGGTTGTACTGGCTGTTGAGACCCTGGAGTTGCTGTTCATAGGCCGCTAACGGACTTGGCGCAGCGATCGAACCTGGCTGACCAGTCTGTGTCTGGCCCACTCCGTATTGGTAACTGCTGGAAGACATCCCCTGAGACGGGGTCCGCATTGTCGCCGCGTTTCCTGCAACCTGTTGAATCTGTGTCTGATACTGCGGCGATAGACCGGGTGCGTTAAGAACGCCGCCTGCTCCAAATGCCGGGACGGCTGAAATCGGCGGTGGATTTTCCCGTTCATATTGCATCTGCTGCATCTGCCGCATGTGTTCTGCGGCCGGGAGAACTCGTTGTGGCTGCTGATACATCGCACCATTGATCTTTGTGTTTGTTCCAGGAACCATCGTCTGACCGCGCAGAGCACCATTATTCGGGCCTTGAAATTGCGTCTGACCATTCATTTGAGAGTCCAGTGAATGGGCCGGGTTCATGCCGGCCGTACCCGGTGACACGCTTCCTGCGCCGATTGGGAATAATGCTCCCGGACCGGCGTTAAGTCCGGCGACTGGTGCATGATAATTCTGCTGCACCGGTGCTGAAGACTGCGGGGAGCCGTAGTCATGAGGATTCTGTTGCTGTGTGACCTGCTGTATCAATCCCCGCGGTGGCGATACATCGGTGCTGTACTGCGTCAGATGTCTGTACTGTGACGGCACCGCAGAATTGGACGCCATCTGCTGTGGGACATGTGTCGACAGACCTGTTGTGGAGGAAGCAGGTATCACGTCTGTGGCAGGATCATGGGTGACCTGAGTTGGCAGGCGACCCATCGGATAGTTGTTCCCCGGAACGTGCCGGAGTGTCGTACCTGATGCGGCAGCGACGTTGGGCTGCGGATCGTTGGAAGGTGAAAGCGACAGGTAGCCGGTGGGAGGAACAATATTCTCCGGCAGCATTCCTCCTGTATTCGAGGCCACTGCAGAACCTGCGGTGTTTTGTCCTGGCATAATGTATTGCGACGGTGGCCGAGTGATTCCGCCTGTCTGTGCCCGCTGCCTGACTGCTGCCAATCTTTGTTGTTCTCGGAAAGACTTTTCCTGTCGAGCCCTCTGAGAGCGTATGCGTTCTTCCGCCATTAGCCGCTTGGTGTCCTCAAACGTCACGTTTCGTGGCTGTGAGGTGTCTGCCCGAACGGCGTCGCTGTTCTCCGACCGGAGGTCGTCTTCCAGGCGAGCCAGCGTCGTGTTGACGTGCTCCTGGGAATAAATATTTGATAGTCGCGTTTCGGCAGCAACTCGATCGCCACGTTTCAGGGAGAGCAACGCCAGGTTTATGTGAGCGTGTTCATGTCGCGGAGCCACCTGAAGAGCCTGATTCAGGTACTGTGACGATTCGTAGTAGCGATTCTGCAGCAGGTAACTGTAGCCAAGGTCATTCAGGATACCGGGATCCTGTGGTCGTTGTCGCAGCGCCTGTTTGTAGTGAAATTCCGCTGCGGGCCAGTCCTCCTCCAGATCCGCTATGATCGCGACTCCATGATGAGCCGAGGCATTGCTGTTATCGAGATCGAGTGCCTCCTGAAAATCCTGTCGAGCTCTGGCAAGCTGAAGGGGGTCCTGACCATTGCGAAGGGGGTCCTGACCGTTGCGAAGGGTTGCCTGCCCCGATTGAATCAGCTGTTCGACTCGTCCCGTTGACACGGGACGTGAATCGGCAGTCGTCATGATGGTTTGCTGTTGTTCATTTCCCGCCACAGCGCGCGCGGCGACCGGCTGAGGATTGTTCATGGCCGCGATTTGTTCGGCAGTGTACTTTGTCTCTTTGGACGTCTGCCACGGCAGGACGGGCGTGTCGAGCGACTGACATCCTGAAAGTACAGCAACGAAAATCAGCCCGATACAGTGAGGGCGTCGTGTCATGGCAAGCCATCCGTATTGAAAAGATGGGAGATGGTCAGAGAAGAGAGAGCTGACCGCAGGAATTCGGCGTTATACGGCTGGTCCCGGACCATGTCGAGATCGTCAGACGCGGCCGAATCCGGAATCCTGAAGTGTTCAGAGACAAGCGGCAGATGTTGCCGGTGCGATGACAAACTCTGCGGGTGTGTTGCCCCATAAGCGCAAAAAACGCGGCAGGGATACCTGCCGCGTCCATTTGATCTGATCTGGCGAAGGGGCAGTGTTTAGAAACCACCATTCCCACCATTCCCACCATTACCATTACCATTTCCGTTATTGTTTCCATTGGATTGCGAAGATCGAAAGCGATTGTAGTCCCGTTCACCTTCCCTGGCGTTGATCCCTTTGCTGTATGGCTGCGAGACAACAGTTCTTTGTTCCGCATCGCGCGCACCCAGGTCCGTCAGCACACGTACGACAAGGTTACGCCGTACGGCATCAAGTTCCGGGTCCGAATTGTTGTCGCTTCGCTGGACCAGAACAGGAAATGGAGTCGACGGCATTCTGGCAGCGATTTCCATGATGTGATCGCGGCCATACGGAGACAGTTCTGTTGAGTTATCCACAAACTCGTTGCGATGGATGACGAAGTCACTGGCTTCGCCATTTGTTTCCATAGTGTGCCAATGGGCCCGATTGATAACTCCCAGCGGGATTATGTCCGGGATTGCCATTGAACGATTCCCGGACAAACACCCGGAAAAAGCTCCGCTCAATGCAGCTATCGCAAACAGTTGCCAGGTCTTCAGGGATTTCATGTGGGTCCTCATATCGCTGTGTAACAGTGTTCGAGAATTACGCGGGATTTCGTTGTTACTTAACCAGCTAAGCCGCGCGGCCGGCCTCTACCTCTGCCTCTGCCAGCTGGTATTCATGACTGGCGGTCTTCCCGCAAATGCCGGCTCTCTAAGCATTGCAGCGAATCGCGAACGGTAACTTTGTGCAGATGCTTGAGGTGCGACCGCTCCCTGAGGGGGGACGGGGACCGGAGGCAGAAACTGCTGTTTTGGCGGTGTCGATTGAAATTGACGTGGCTGCTGGAATTGCTGTGGCTGCACCGGATATGGCAGCATGTTGGTCCCCCGCGTTTGTGGCGGCAGCATTCCTTCGGGCTGGGGAGTCAGTGTTCGCACCCCGCCGTATTGCATTGAACCTCCCGGAAACGCTCCGTTCATGCCCGGAGTGGCATAGTTGGGCATCGTGTTTGGATTTCCCATGTGATATCCGGAATGGCCTCCATAGGTCCCACCTGTTCCGTACGGTTGAACCTTATAGACGTTCTGATCCGGGTTGCCTTCGGTACGGCCGTACTTGAAGAGATCGTCATCATTGGGATGTGTTACGTAGAAATTCGGCAGAGGAGGCACTTCATCTGCTTCCATCGGTCGCACGATTTCCGGTGTCACGAGTACCAGCAGTTCTACTTCCGTTTCCGACGCGTCCTTGCCATGGAACAGTCGACTGCCGATAAACGGGATGTCGCCAAGCAGCGGAATCCGACTGACCGATGCGGCGGTCTGTCGAGTGATCAGGCCACCCAAAGCAAGAGTTTGTCCTTCACGCAGTTCAACGGTTGTTTGTATGCGTTTTACCGAAACGCCCGGAATGCCATTAACAGCATTGCCACCGTCGATCGAACTGAATTCCGGCACAATCTGTAGTCGAATCAGGTCTCGGTCGATCACAGTCGGCGTGACCACCATGCTGGTCCCCACGCCGCGGAATGAAGTGTTCTGTCCGCCTCCAAGCCCGATAATTGTTGGCACGGCAAATTCACCCCCGGCCAGCAGACTTGCAGAATGGCCGCTCATACAGACAATCGTCGGCTCGGCAAGCAGTGTTGCCGTACCGTTCGTTGTCAGCCACTTAATCAGGATGCTGATTTCGCCGTTTTCAAAGATGCCGCTCAGCGTCGTGCCAGTCGCTCCGCCAAGAGCACTACTCAGGACATGACGACCGCCCCCGAGCTCAAGGTTCGGGATGTCAATGGCCATGTTTCTCAGTTCGTTGCGGCTGAGTTCTGCGATGATGACCCGCATCTTGATGTTGTATTCGCCCGGAATCTCAAGCATGTTCACAACAACGTCGTTGAACGAGCTGCCGCCAAGATTAAACCGGTTCTGCCCCGGATACCCACCTGCTCCACCGTTCAGATTATTCGTCTGATCGTCGCGACCGTACCGACCCAGCGACCGCACAACCTCAGACCGAGCGATCTGCATGATGTGGCCAGCCTCTTCTGAATCGTATGCCTGCCCCCTCAACAATACCTGGTCGCCAATCGGGACAAGGTATACGTTGGAGTTCGGAAACAACTCCGCAAGTCGCCGTTCCAGACGTCCAAATTCAGTGCGGCGCTGGTTCTCAATGTTCTCGTCGCGCACGACCGTGATTTCGTAGATGGCCGGTGTCACTTCACCCTCAAACCACATCATGAGGTCCGTTGCCCCCAGCTCCAGTCCGATCACAACCAGCTCAGTTGGACTGTATTGCACATAGTTGCAAATGCTGGAATCTGTCACCGCGAGGCGACGGACGTTGCGCCCTGTAATAATCAGTTGACTGTGACGCCGTTCGACGTCAAGTTTGAATTCGGGCTTCAGCAGGTGTTTGATGTTGGGACTGTGTTCTGCCCCAACCTGTCCGGACAACCCCGAACGCTGCAACAGCATCGCAGAACTGGGTACGACGGGAACGGTCCCCTGCGGCATCACTGGTAGACTGGACTGGGCGAATGCAGAACCTGCAGCAACGGATAGAGCAGCCGCATACATGACACCTCTGCATACAACGGTACACAGGATGTCAGCAGCGGCTGAGATTACTATTTTATGACCGATATATTCGGCGAACATTCGAAGCTGCTCCTTCCATGTCGCATCTTCGTGGAAGCAGGGAGCATCCTGCATATTGGGTTCGAACGGGGATCAGAGCGTGCGAGAGGAGTTCGTTCCAATCGTTACAACCCGAGCCGTCGGTACGTTCAATGGATTCCATCGTCCGGTTGTGCATCGAAACTTGCCTTTGTCAGTCGGCAAAGTGGTTTCGATTAGGACAATTATGGCTATGAGCCCGGTTAGGCAAGGTGTGTGCATCAGCTGGGATAAGCACGGGATAATTACGAGTGTTGGGTAGTATGGAAATTCTGCGTGGACTGCTGGCTCTGGTATTTAGGTGTCGTTCATGCCATTCACTCGTGATATTCTCCGCCCAAATGGATCAACGTCCGGCGGCTGAATGAGGTACCACGGTTCTGTTCCGCAACATTTATTACTCAATGGCGCGGATCTCAGTTGTCCCAACGACAACCGGAGGGCGTGCCAGCATCTGGATAAACACCGCGCCGCGATTGATTTGCTGAATTCAGGGTCGACGGGAGGGTAGCCGACGCATGGCGAGGTGCGGCTGGCTTGAACGTCATTGGGGCTCAATGGTGCAACAATTGAAGCAACACGTCGTCAACACAGTTCTGATCCTGTACGTTTTGCACTCTCATGCTGTGCAGGACACGAAAGATGTAGGGATCAGTGGAACTTGTATTCGATGAGTCGTCACGATTCGGCGGAATTATCTGCATTTTCAGCTTAGGAAGAAGATGCCTGTCCTTCGGGCCGATATCGACCACTGCCCGAGGTGGTTGTAACTGCCTCTGTCAGCGATAGAGTCTCGCAGCGAAAGGAACTCGCTGCGAAGATTTCGACCTGGAGGGATTCAAATGCGTCGGATTCAATTTCCCATTGCTGTACTGTGCGTCCTTACAGCTGGTAGCAGTCTTGCTCAGGAAGGCGTCAGCTTTGCGAGCCACGGCGGCTCATATTACCCTGGTGTGCCTCATCAGGGAGCCTACAACACCGGTGCTGGTTTCTACGGCGGCTATGGTTCCGGTGGCACGCAGCTGTATCCGTTTGACCAGCAGGACCCCTGGCTCCACGGTCAACACCAACGCGTCCCGTCGTACGGCGGCTTCAGCAGTTTTCGTCCGTATAATTATCGACACGTCGCCTCGCAATCGCAGATCGCTGAGAGACTTGGTGTGTCCGCCGGAATGATATATTCGCAACAGTTCTGGAACCGATATCGCGAAGCCTACATGAACCAGAATCTCCATTCTCAGGCATACGAGAACGGTGGATTCCCCCGGCCCGTAAGTGTTCCGTCTCTGAGACAGCCAGCTCCGTATCCTACGGTGGGCTTTCCACAGGCAGAACAACTTGTGCGTCCGCCGACTCTGACGGGACAGATCCGTCCGCCTTACTCCGCACCGGCTGTCTTTACCACACCGACGCTAACCATTCGACCACGGATAACTCAACCCGGCCCCCAGCAAATCGGTGGGTCACGGGCTGTCTTTACCACACCGACGCTAACCATTCGACCGCCGATTCCTCAAATGCCCGTCCGACAGCGGCCATAGGGAACTGTGACAAGCGCAGCCCATTCACGTCTACCCGTCAGCGGGTCTCAATTGATAAGGGCGTTCGCTGTGCGGCGGCAGAAAATCCATTGGTAAAACAAATACCTTATCTTCCTGGCCTGGAAGACAGTTTTATTGTTTACTGTGTGGTCGCGGCACGTTCTATCCCGTGTACCTGTTTCAATGCTGTCATAGGGCGTTACCCGAAGGTCATTCAGTTCACGTCATTGACGTTGTTGGAAAGCGATGTCTTGAATTGTCGACTGGTGGTGTGAGGTCTGACAGTCCTCCATTCCTCACAGAACAGGCCATTGTCAGAATGAAAATTGCGCGCTTAAGACTTGCCGACGAATCAATTTGTTTTGCTGCATTGCAGGGCGATGATTCGTTTACCCGATTGACGGGCGATCTGTATACGGGATTAGCGCCAACTGACGAACAGGTTTCCGGCAAGCTCCTTGCTCCTCTGCAACCGGTTGACATCCTTTGCATTGGTTTGAATTACCGAAAGCACGCAGAAGAAGGCAAGGCCGCGATACCAGAACACCCAGTGTTGTTCATGAAGACCAGCACGGCGGTACAGAATCCTGCCGACCCAATTGTTCTGCCTGGAAAACTCAAGAGCCACAAGGTCGATTACGAATGCGAGTTGGCCGTGGTCATCGGCCGGACCTGCCACAACGTGTCAAAGGTGGACGCCCTTGACTATGTACTCGGATACACCTGTGCCAACGACGTCAGTGCACGGGACTGGCAGAAAGAACGGGGCGGCGGTCAGTGGTGTCGTGGCAAGACGTTTGCCACCTTTTGCCCGCTTGGGCCACACCTTGTCACAGCGGACGAGATTTTGGATCCAAACACGCTGCCAATCCGCACCGTGCTGAATGGCGAAGTCATGCAGGACTGGAACACGGACGACATGATCTTTGATGTGCCAACGTTGATCGAGTTCCTGAGCGGCAGCACCATTCTTGCGCCGGGCACGGTCATATTGACCGGCACGCCTCATGGGGTTGGCGCGGCTCGTACACCACCTGTGTTTCTAAAGGACGGTGACACGGTCAGTATTGAAATCGAAAAAATTGGCACATTGACCAATCCCGTCATCGACGAAGCGATGTGACGTTTTCAGGGTCACGATCCGTTTGTCAGATCTGAACTCTACCGGGGTCCGGCGCATAAAAAACGACCGGTCGTCCAGGGGACCGCCGGTCGTTTGCTGTTCAAGTTGCTTTCGCCAGTTGACTACTCAGCAGACTCTTCTTCTTTGGGAGCAGTTGATTCTTCCGCGATCTCAAGATTTGGTACTGAGATCGACGTGATTCTGACACGGGTGTATTTCTGGCGGTGCCCTGTGTGTCGCCGGCTGTTCTTGCGGCGACGAATCTTCTGCACTTCCAGTTTCGGTCCTTTGTCTTCTCCAATGACCACTTCCGCTTCGACCGAGGCACCATCAATCATCGGTGCACCGATGATGCTGGGACCGCCACCGTTTGCGATCAGCACTCGTTCAAAGGTCAGACTGGAGCCCACTTTGGCGCCGACACGGTAGTCCACAGACAGTACGTCGCCTTCCTGAATACGATGTTGGCGATTTCCATCTTCGATAACGGCAAACATTGGGAACTTACCTCGGTGAAACTCTGACTTGGCAAAAGATCGGGCCGTCACGGCCGACAGGAGCAAATACTCAGGTTTTCAAGCCTGGACACTGACGAACCGCGGAGTATAGCGTGAATTTCGGATACTTCGAGTCGGAAATCTGACCCTCAGCGAAGTTCTCAGACAGATTTTCCGGAGACGGGAATTCGGGAACGACAAAGTCTCGCGGTCAGCTTCCCATAGATATGGCTCGGCCGTCGTCGTCCTGGCAACTGACCTTCAGATGTTCGGGAGCGACATCTGTGCGGGATACAATACTGACAGTCACATCCCGATCATCTTCCAGATTAATGATTTCCTTGCGTTTGCGGTTGTTCAGATCATTGGCGACTCGGTCATGAGTCTCGATGACGATCTTAGCCACGTCCTCATTGCTGGCGGCTGACATGACCAGTCGCATGACTTCAATTGTCAGGCTTTCCGACGTTTTGACCTGCCCGACTCCGTTGCAGCACGGACAGTCCTGGTAAATACTGCGTCGCAGTGACGGACGTATCCGCTGCCGCGTCATCTCGATCAGGCCAAACGGGCTGATTCGCATGACACGTGTCCGTGCCCGATCCCGCTGCACAGCTTTTCCGAGTGCCCGTTCAACAGACCGTCGGTGTCTTTCGTCGCGCATGTCGATGAAGTCGTTTACGATCACGCCACCGAGGTCCCGCAGACGAATCTGACGTGCAATCGCCTCGGCCGCTCGAAGATTCATGCGGTATGCTGTTTCCTCCGGATCGTTGGCGACTCGAAAGTTGCCGCTGTTCACATCAATGGCCACCAGGGCCTCGGTCTGGTCGATCACCAGAGAACCGCCTCCGTCAAGAGGAACGTGTCGATCCTGAATTTGTGCAATTTCGTCTTCGATCCCGTAATAACCGAACAGCGGCTCGGGCTTATTGAAGCGTCGAACGCGATCCACATGAGCGGGCATCACGATTTTCATGAACTCGCGAGCTCGTTCATAGGCTGAATCTTCGTCAATCCACACCGCATCGATTTCACCCGTGTAGATGTCCCGCATGGTGCGGATCATCATGTCGCTCTCTTCATAGATATCAACCGGCCCGGTCTTCTTCTTGATCTTGTCAACGATAGTTTCCCACAAGCGCACCAGATAATTCAGGTCGCGTTTCAGGTCGGCTTCGTCACGGTCAATACCGGCTGTGCGAACAATAAAGCCCAGGCCTTCCGGCGGACGAATATTGCGCATGGCCTGACGCAATTGTCGACGCGCCCGCTCGTCATTGATCTTCCGGCTGATGCCGACCCGCGCGAGTCCCGGCATCAGGACGATGTACCGACCCGGGATGGAAATATACGTGGAAAGCGTCGGTCCCTTATTGCCAATGCCTTCTTTGATGACCTGCACAAGGACTTCGCTGCCACGTTGAAGAATCTCCTGGATGGGAGGCTTGTTGCGGGCGTTACGTTCGTTCAGACGCTTGGGAGGACCGCCACCACGTTGTGGCCGGTCATCATCGTCGTTCCCGCCATTGTTCCCGCCATCCTTCATCAAGTGCTTGAAGTATTGGTACTCAACATCGCTGACGTGGAGGAATCCGTTGCGGCCGACACCGAAATCGATGAACGCGGCCTGGATGCTGGGCTCAATGTTGACCACTTTGCCCTTGTAGATATTCCCCACGTAGTTCTCAGCGCTGCTGCGTTCCACGTACAGTTCTTCAAGGCTGCCATCTTCAACGATTGCAATCCGGCTTTCTTCCGGCTGCAGTACATTGATCAACATTTCCTTCTTCATGACTTTGCTTTCGTTCCTGAGAACGAACAGCCTCGTCGAACCTGAACCTTCACGTGCAACGACTTTGGTCAACCAACATTTTCTGTCTGCCATAATGCATTGAGATCAGCGTGTTCGTGTTGCGTTTGTGCAACAAGTCAACATTGCTTACCGTCGATGCGCGCGGCTACAGATCAGGTAGAGTCAGCGTTCAGTCAGTTGAAAAAGAGGTTCCTTGCAGGATTCGACGTAACACCGGTTGCGGTGTCTTCATCGGAACCACAGCTGATGTCAGTTACTCTTCAGTGGAGTATGCTGATGTGAATAGCTGTAGTTCAGGTAGTGCTTGTTCGTTCGTGTTTTAATTCGGACCACAGACAAATGCGGTCCCCAAGTATTTCAAACAACGAGATCGGGACAAAGGCGTCCCAACTCTCCTAACAGATAATGTTCCACATCCCGAGCAAGGTCGAGCGTGCAGGCGTGGGCTGCAATCCGCTCCGCTTCGGGAATTGAAATGTTTCGTATCACTTCTTTCAGTCGAGGAATTGAGTGCGGAGTCGCACTCAAATTCCGTAGCCCCAACCCCAGCAACAGTGGGATAAATCGAGGGTCTGAACTCATCTGGCCACAGACGGTGACCGGTTTTCCGTGCTTGTCCGCAGCCTTCAGGACCATCTGAATCATCCTGAGAATTGATGGATCCCCTGACCGATACAGATGGGCGACCGATGGGTCTGACCGGTCACAGGCGAGAGTGTATTGAATCAGGTCGTTCGTACCAATCGAGAAGAAGTCGACTTCCCGGGCAAATTCTTCAGCCAGTATGATGGCGGATGGCACTTCCACCATCATACCGATCGGCATATCTCTGCGAAAAGCGATCCCCTCGTCCTCCAGATCCTCCATGACGTCCATCAGGATCATTTTTGCCTGTCGAAACTCCAGTAACGACGAAACCAACGGAAACATGATTCTGGCATTGCCATGCACCGCGGCCCGCAGCACGGCCCTCAGTTGTACCTTGAACAGCGGTGTGCTTTGCAGACTCAGCCGAATGCTGCGCAGTCCCAACATTGGGTTTTGACTGTCAGCAAAGCGATCCCGAATTCTTGCCGGCACCTTATCGGCACCGATATCCAGTGTGCGGATCACCACAGGCAGGTCTCCGCACGCCTTCAGGACTTTGCAGTAGGCTGCGAAGTGATCTTCTTCCGTGGGCTCCCGATTTCCGCCAAGATATAGGAATTCTGTTCGGTACAGTCCTACACCGTCAGCACCACGTTTGTTGCAATGTTCGACTTCTTCGGGAAATTCAATGTTGCCGAAGACGTGAATGCGCTGACCGTCCTGAGTCGCAGAATCGACCTTGTCCAGAGATTCGAGGCGTTCCGTGACGCGCAGGTTGCGAGCTTGCGAATCCCTGACTCGCTTGAATGTCGCCTCGTCCGGGTCGATGACGACCTGTCCGTGGTCTCCGTCGAGAATTACCGTTTCGCCGCCGGAAACACCCGCCAGGCAGCGTCCCAGCCCCACAACGGCAGGAATCTCCAGAGCTCCTGCCAGAATCGCCGTGTGACTGGTGTGTCCCCCAACTTCCGTAGCAAAACCCAGCACGTAGTTCGGGTCCAGCGTCGCAGTTTCCCCCGGTGTCAGGTCATGAGCCAGAATGATCACCGGCTGTGTGAGATTGGTCAGCTCCTCGCGACTTTCTCCCAGAAGTTCACGCAGCAATCGTTTTTCGAGGTCAAAAATATCCACTGCACGTTCGGCAAGGTACTGGTCACCCAGATTCTGCATCTGTTCTGCGAACGCCCGCAGCGTACGGCTTACGGCGTATTCCGGGGAGTAGTTACTTTCCTTGATCAGCGATTCGACTTCCTCAACAAACTTGGGATCCCGAGCCAGCTGCAGGTGGGCGGAAAAAATAGCGGAACATCGCTTCCCCATTTTTTCCGCGACCAGGGTCTCATGCTCTTCAATGTCCGTGCACACATGACCCAGAGCCGTTTGGAACCGGAGAAGCTCCGCTTCGACCGCGTCGCGACTGACGAACTTCTTGGGAATACGGAAGTTCTCAGACCCCAGCACAAGTGCCTGGCCGACAACGACTCCTGGAGAAACCGCGATGCCACTTCGAACTTGCATTAAACCCGTCTACAAAATGATGAACGTCTGAGACCACGAATACATGAAGAGACGCCCTATCCAGGGAATTCGGCGTTCGTTCCGCCGCAGTCTACTGACAACCGGGCGCAAATGTCGAACATCCGATGGAACAGCCGGGAATTGTCTCAATTACGGCTGGGGAAATGCCGTATCCTCTGGTCTTTACGTGACTTACGCGGAAGCAGACAAGATGGCGAAGACGAATTTGATCAGACCGCGTGCCGCCGCAATCGACAGCGTGACAGCTCATTGAAGTTCGCGGCACAAGCGACAGCTGCGTTTTCGCTCTGCAGATCACGAACGTCGCATGGTGAGAGTCTTCTGGAACGACAACCATTGGTCTGACGCACCAGTTTGCGGATCATATGGCACCGGGGACAGCCGTTCTGGAGCAGTGGCTCGAATCTTGTGTGAGATCGCTCCGGCAGGCAGCGACGGTCAGTCGCCACCGTTCTCCAGGATTCGACTGACTGCGTCCAGTGCAGCATCTGCGTCGCTACCGGTCGCTTCCAGGGCCAACTCCGAGCCCTGAGGGGCGCCAAGCAGCATTAGTTCCATCGCCGATTTGGCGCTGGCGGATTTACCGTCAAAGCTGATTTTGACATCAGCATCCAGCGGAGACACTTCCTTGACCAGAGTGGTGATCGGAGAAAGATGAAGACCATTTGGACAAGCCAGCGTGATCTGCCGCCTATTTGGCTCGTCCGCACTCATTCTGAAATCTCCCGTGGAAAATGCGGGGCCTTTTTGTTGGCAGCACCACCGCCAGGCGGAAGTTCTCACAACCTACTCACCTACTCACCTACTCACCTACTCACCTACTTCTGCCTGAAGGCTGTGCGAAGCAGGTCCAATATCGTTTGTGCAACGGCCCTATGCAACGACCGTGTCACGATCGCTCTGTCCGCAATTGTTCTGTCTTACAATCCCAGTAGGTGACGCCGCTCAGGATTCTTCCTCGTCACTGCTGTCAGCTTCGGACAGCAGTTCCCAGATATCCTTTTCAGTCGTTGACTGTTTCACGAAGTTACAGAAGTCCTGGCTGCGAAGGTGGCGTGAAATGTTCTCAAGGCCACGAAGATGGTCTCCCGGTCGGTCCGGTGGCGAGACCAGCAGGAACAGGATAAAAACGTCTTCGCCGTCAAGGCTTGAAAAGTCGACGCCGGTGCGCGAGATCGCGACGGTAGCGACCAGTTCCTCCGCCGCAGGATGCTTGGTGTGAGGAACAGCCACTCCATTGCCGATACCCGTCGAGCCCAGCTCTTCTCGCTTCAGGATGGCAGCCACGACGGCTTCTTCGTCTTCTGCCTTGATGGTACCCGTGTTCTTCAAGCCAGTGACCATTTCTCGAATTACGTCCGCTTTCGAGGTGGCCTTAAGGTTCGGGATGATCGCCTTCCTCACAACAAAATCGGTCAACTTCATTTTTTTGATTTCCTGAATGTTCAAACTTGTGCCGAGCAAAACGGCAGCGTGTCCTGATGAAATGACGGCACAGGTTCCGACCGAAAGCGTCGTCGCGATCTATGATTCGGTGTCGTTTTCCGTTGATTCTTCTTCAGCAATTCGGGCGACTTCACCGACCGGCTTTTCGCGACGGCGATCGCGAGACTTTTCTTTGTAACGGTGTACCTGATGCTCCATTTTTGAAAGCGTTCCGTCGAACGTCGCTTTGGCGTCGTCGCCTTCGACGTGGGCCACAATGGTATGGTATCCCTCTATCTCGACCAGCATCTCGACATTGACTCGACCACCTTCAAAGTCGATCGTGACGCTGATTTCACTGACTTCGCCGAGATATCGAACAACTTTTTCGGACTTGCGACTGATGTATTCATGAAGTTCCGAACTAATGCTGCCGTGTCGACAGGTGATGGCAACCTGCATACTTTTGGACCCCCCCCAGAGGACTTTCCGGCGACGATGCCCGGCAAATTTGAAAAAATCTAACCGATTCGCGGTTACGACCACTTCGCGGTAAGATCATTGATCGAGAGTCACCAGATGGGAAACAAGCTGATAACCGGGCACAAGAGCCGATTCTAGTTCGGTGAAACTCGGAAAGAAAGACCCCGACCCACGTTCCCGTTCGAAAGAAGCTTATCCGCACGTGTCCGCGTATCAGAAAGAACCGGTTGCCGAGTCCTCAATCGCCGTGTAGCCTGCAATTGACAATCAGTTAACTGTTTCCTGTCGTCTGACTGGTTTGGATAAACTCATCCATCCTGTGACCAACATCCTGGTGATGGTTCCTGGTCTTCTGAACTGGCCTAAACACGGAATATCCGCGGCACACACGGAATTCCATTGCCCCTTTGATTGATCCGATGCCCCGCTTCGATCTCATTGCAACGTCGACCTTCGGCCTTGAAAACGTTGTTGCTCGTGAACTTCAGCAACTGGGCTACGCGGATTGCAGGGTTTCCGACGGCCGCGTCTGCTTTACCGGTGACGAATCGGATATTGCCCGTTGCAATCTCTGGCTGCGGTCCGCTGATCGTGTGTTGATCCGAGTTGGGGAGTTTCCCGCCCCCGACTTCGGTGCCCTGTTTGATCAGACAACTGCCCTGCCCTGGGCTGACCTGCTGCCCGTTGATGCGAAGTTTCCGGTCAAAGGACGGAGCGTACGTTCAAGGCTGCACGCGGTACCGAAGGTACAGGGCGTCACCAAGAAGGCCATCGTTGAAAGTCTCAAGAAAAAACACAATCGATTTCGTTTCGATGAATCCGGAGCGGAATACGTCATTGAAGTGTCCTTATTGAAGGACATCGCGACGCTGACGCTCGATACAACCGGTGACGGACTGCACAAACGGGGTTACCGACAAGTTGTCGCCGCCGCCCCGTTGCGCGAAACCATGGCTGCCGGCCTGATCCAGCTAAGCTACTGGAATTCAGATCGGCCACTCATCGATCCGTTTTGCGGCAGTGGCACCATTCCGATCGAAGCGGCACTCATCGGCCGGAACATCGCGCCGGGCCTGCAGCGTTCGTTTGCTGCCGAGGACTGGCAATGGTTTGATCGAGCGATCTGGAAGAATGTTCGCACCGAAGCCCGCGACGTGCGCAAGCGAGATCTGCCGGCGCCCATCATGGCATACGACCACGACCCGGGAGCGATTCGGCATTCCCGTCGATGTGCGACTGATGCCGGAGTCGGTGGCAGCATTCGCTTTAATTGCCAGGAAGTCAGCGAACTTAAGACACCGCTTGAGTATGGATGCATCGTCACGAATCCGCCGTACGGCGAACGCCTTGGTGATAACGAAGAGGTCGAAGCTGTTTATCGTGTCATGGGTCACAGCTTCGGATCGCTGGAAACGTGGGGCGTGTACGTGCTGAGCGCCTATCGCGGCTTCGAACATCACTTCGGCAGCCGAGCGTCTCGCCGTCGTAAGCTCTACAACGGTCGGTTGGAATGCCAGTACTACCAGTATCCTGGTCCCCGTCCTCCGTTTGCGCAGGCAGGTGCCGAGCACCGGGACGCAGCCGATAAGCCACTGGGCAACAAATCCCCAACGGCGCCGATTCCGGAAGTGCCGCCCAGTCCGTTCGGGACTTTTGTTGCAGATTGCTCGACAGCGGCGGAGGCACTCACCGTCGATCTGAACCAGTTTGAGGGGCTTACGGAACGCCGGGGTAACGTTGAATAACACGTGCGCATAACACGGGATTAGTTTCTTGGAAGACAGCGAACGCAGCCTTCTGATTGTTCTGTGTCTGGGAGTCCAGCTTTCCGGTGACGAAACGGACGTCGAAATCCGCACGGTCATCGAAGATGAGTCGGAATCGGCGGAGAGTGAAAAGATCAACCCGCTGCAGAAAGAGCTGGGACGCTGGCTGAAAGTGTCCTTTGCCGCCCGTGAGTCTCGTCAGGACGCATCGCTGGAGATGTGGGAGAAGATCGACAGACAGGGTTACTCGTTAGCCGACGTCCCGGCAAGACTCCGCCGCAAGGCGTTCGGTGGCTCGCTGAATCTGCAAAAACGTGCCCTGAGCAGCAGTCCGTTTTCGCGTCTGATCAAAAAAGTCGTGGCGTTCGTTCGCCAGATGATCATCATTGCGATTCTGGCGGCGATCGCATGGTTTGCGTGGATGAATCTGAAGCCGTCGTAGTCAGCCCGTGCCGCGCTCTCGTCTGTCGGGATATGCCACGCGCAGGTCACCGATCTCGTCGACTCGCTGGCCGAAGGTCTCCCCTCGCCCGTAATCTCCGGTATCCGAACGTTTAGACCTGCGGTCGCAACAGTGTGGAGTCAGGCGACCCGGGCACAACGCATTCGTTTGCTCGCTGATTACAACGCCTGACGATCGCTGCTAAAGTAACGGATGTTATCTCTCTGCCACCCTGTCTGTCAGGAACCGCATGATGATGCCATTACGACTGATCTTTCATTTTGTTCACCTGGGCTTCGTGCTCGTTTTGTTGTTTTCCTGTGTTGGTAGCCCCCCATGTCGTGCTGACGACGGTTTCCAGTCGCTGTTCAACGGCGAAGATCTGACCGGATGGGAGGGGCCTGACGGCGCATGGACTGTCGCAGACGGAGCGATCAAATGCACGGGTCGGAAGGACGGTGGACGCAACTGGCTGATCTGGCGTGGTGGCGACGTGGAAGACTTTGAACTGCGTCTGAAAGTACGTTTTACCAGTGGAAATTCCGGCGTTCAGGTTCGCAGCGAAGAACGAGATGACTTTCAGGTCAGTGGGTATCAGGTGGAAGTTGCGTCGTCGGAAAAGATGGGGCTCTGGCATCATTCGTTGAGCCCCGAAAAGTACCGCAGCCATCTGGCAACGGCCGGTCAGAAGGGAGCTGTCAGCGAGAGCGGCGACAAGACGGCGGAAGAATTCGGCGACCCGGCCAGCGTCCAGGCAGCCTTCAAAGATGGCGAATGGAACGACATGGTGATCATCGCCAGGGGGACAAAGCTGGTGCAGATCGTGAACGGTGTTGTGCTGGCCGAACTGGTTGACCTGGATGCGAAATATGCTCGTCGCACGGGCGTGCTGGCCTTTCAGGATCATGGCAAAGGGACCGTCGCCGAGTTCAAAGACATCTACCTGAAACGCCTGATTTCAAACGCGGGGACACTGGTCTTTGAAGATTTCTTCGAACGTGAAATGCTGGGCGATCGGTGGCAGGTGCCTGTCAAATTCTTTTCCATTCGTAACGGCCGTCTGCTTGGAAGGGAAGATCCTTCTCGTGGTCACGGAGCCGTCACCCGTGCCGTCGTGCCGTTCCGCAATGCGGTCATCGACTTTGCTTTCCGCTTCACTGACGGGAAGAATTTCAATCTGGTGATCAACGACAAGGCCTGCAAAAGCGTACATGCCGGTCACATTTGCCGCGTGTCCTTCTCTCCGACTCGAGTGCGCATTGCCGACGACAAAGATGGATTCATGAAGAACGAGATCTTCAAAATCCGACAGGACAAGGTCCGCCGCGCTGAGGTGCAACAATTTCTCAAGGGCCGGGAATTGGTCATCCCCAACAAACTGGCTGCGGGCCAGTGGCACAAGGCAACAGTCACGATTAACAATGACACAATGTCCGTTCGCATTGACGATGAGTCGATCGGATCGCTGACATCGTCAGGCATCGCTCACCCCGCAAAGACTGATTTCGGCTTCACGGTGATCGGCCATGAAATCGAATTCGATGATGTCCGCCTTTCGAGCGTGGACACGACCGCTGCTGAATGAACTGTCCTTGAACCGTACAATTTTGTGTTTCAGGAGTCCCGGCCTTATAAAAAGACCGGGACTTCGCCGTCTTACTCGCTTGTTCCAAACAGATGATCACCGAAATGGCTGCCGAACCGAATCTCTTTCCCGACAAGAAAAAGCTCGTCCTGCTGGACGGCATGGCGCTCGTTTACCGAGCCCACTTCGCTCTGATCCGCAGCCCGCGATTTACGTCCGGTGGACTGTGTACGTCGGGCATCTTCGGGATGGTTAACACCGTGCTGGACATCATCAGGAAAGAAAAACCGACGCACATCGCTGCCGCTTTTGATACTCCTGAACCCACCGAACGCCACAAGATATTCCCGGAATACAAAGCGCAGCGAGATGCGCTGCCGGAGGACATTGGTGCTCAGCTGCCGTACATCGACCGGCTGCTGGAAGCGTTCAACATCACGGTTATCCGCATGCCGGGCTACGAAGCCGATGACATCATTGGCACGATGTCTCACGAAGCAGATGATCAGGGATTCCGCACACTGATGGTGACACCGGATAAGGACTACCATCAACTGGTCAGTGACGACGTGGTCATTTTTCGTCCCGGTCGCAAGGGCGCGGCCTACGAAACGCTCGGTGTGTCGGAAGTTCTGGAACATTGGGACATCGAGCGAGTCGATCAGGTGATCGATATACTCGGACTGATGGGCGATTCGAGTGACAATATTCCCGGAGTGCCCGGCATCGGGCCGAAGACCGCTCAAAAGCTGATTGCGACGTACGGCACTATTGAAAACCTGCTGGACAATACCCAGCAGCTGAAAGGCAAGCAGAAGGAACGCCTGGAAGAGAATGCAGAACTGGCGCTGCTGTCAAAACAGCTTGTCACCATTCAACTGGACGTGCCACACGAAGTCGACCTGAATTCACTCAAGCCGGGACCACAAAACGACGAAGCCCTGCAGGCGTTGTTTGAAGAGCTCGAATTCGACGGCTTGGGAAAGAAGATGTTTGGCAACAGGTTTTCGTCATCGGCCAGTCGTACAGCGAAGATTCGCGAAAAACGAGAAGTCCAGATCCAGGCGACATTGTTCGATGACGCAGACGAAGCTGAAGTCAAGACCATCAAGGACGTGAAACACACGTACCACATCGTGCGCACGCCGGAAGAACGGGCTGACCTGGTCAAGAAACTGCTGGCCCAAAAAACGATCTGCTTTGATACAGAAACCACAGGGCTCGACCCACGCACCGCCCTGCCCCTGGGCATTGCGTTCAGTTTCGAACCGCACACCGGCTACTATGTCGTCTGCGCAGAGCACGCAGCGACCAATACTGAACAATCGGACTCGTCCCCATCAGACGACCAAACCGCGCAAACGATTGCCCCATGTGAAGAGGGTTTTGCCGCGCACAATCCTCCGAAGGAGGCCGCGCGTCATCCTCCGCAGGAGGTTTTGGAGGAGTTTCGGGTGGTGTTTGAGAAGGAAGCCATTCGCAAGATTGGCCACAACCTCAAGTATGACGTTTCATTACTGAAGTGGCAGGGCATCGAAGTTCGCGGCGAACTGATGGACACCATGCTGGCCCATTCCATGAAGGAACCGGAAATGCGGCACGGGCTGGACTACCTGTCTGAACTGTACCTTGCCTATAAGCCCATCCCCACCAGCGATCTGATCGGTAAACGCGGCGAAGAACAGAAGAACATGCGGGACGTACCCGTCGAAACTGTGGCCGAATACGCGGCGGAGGACGCCGACGTCACGCTGCAGGTGGCGGCAGCTATTGAACCCGATATTGCGGAACGCGGTTTCAGCAGGGTGTGTTACGAAGTCGAATGCCCGCTGATTACGGTACTGGTGGATATGGAGTACGAAGGCATTCGCCTGGATACCGACGCTTTGGCGGCGTACTCCGTGCAGTTGACAACTGATATCGATCAGCTGCGAGATACGATTTATCAGGCCGCCGGTCACGAATTCAACATCGATTCGCCCAAGCAGTTGGGCGTCGTGTTGTACGAAGAGCTTGAATTGGAAAAGAACCCCAAGAAGACGGCCACCGGCCAGTGGTCAACCCGGGAGTCTGAATTGCAGCGTCTGTCCGGCAA
This sequence comes from Fuerstiella sp., assembly GCA_039831575.1. Lineage (GTDB taxonomy): Bacteria > Planctomycetota > Planctomycetia > Planctomycetales > Planctomycetaceae > Fuerstiella. The sequence goes on from JBDONA010000151.1 coordinate 49,524, forward strand.
ACATCAGATTGTGGCTGACGTGCTGGATTACCGCAGCGCGGCAAAGTTGAAGTCCGTGTACGTGGACCAACTGCCATCGCACGTGAATCCCAAGACCGGCCGCCTGCATACTCACTACAGCCAGACATGGACGGCCACTGGTCGTATGCAGAGCAACGACCCCAACCTGCAAACGATTCCTGTACGCAAGCAGCGAGGTCGAGAAATCCGAGCCGCGTTTGTACCACGTGATGACGATCATCTGCTGCTGTCGGCGGACTATTCACAGATCGAACTGCGCATCATGGCGGAACTCAGCGGTGACGAAGCCATGCTGGAAGCGTTCGCTCAGGGAACGGACATTCATTCCGTGACCGCGTCGAAGGTCTATGGGGTCGGCATCGACGACGTGACTCGCGAAATGCGAGACAAAGCCAAAATGGTCAACTTCGGCATCATCTATGGCATCTCAGGATTCGGTCTGCAGCAGCGATTGAACATTCCGCGTGGTGAAGCGAATGATCTGATCAATAATTACAAAAGAGAATACTCCGGCGTCCAACGCTGGATTGACGAGACGATCGAGTTCGCCAAAGAGCACGGGTACGTCAAAACACAAACCGGCCGCCGCCGCTACCTGCGAGATATCACGTCCCGCAACAAAACGCTGGCAAATGCGGCAGAACGTCTGGCGATGAACAGTCCCATCCAGGGCACCGCTGCCGACATGTTGAAACTGGCGATGATCAAGGTTCATCGAGCTCTGAAGGCCGGCGACTTTCAAACGAAGATGCTGCTGACCGTTCACGACGAAATCGTTCTTGACATGCTGAAGTCAGAACAGGAAACCGTCATGCCCGTCATCGAAGATGCCATGAAAACGGCCCTGCCGATGAATGTGCCCATTGTCGTTGAACTGGGCACCGGCACGAATTGGTTAGAGGCGCATTAACAGGCCTCGCGGCGATCGCGCTGGGCGCAGGTCACCAGACCTCGTCCACCGACCGACCGAAGGTCTCCCTCTGCCATCTCGCTCTGCCGTCATTACAGTGCGGGGTCAGGAGACCCGCGCACAGCCGCAGCGCGCTCCTCGCGGCGATCTATTTTCGACGTCGGTCGCGGATGATCTTCTTTGCCTGCTGATACAGCTCTTTTCGAATCCGCGACAAGGCGATCTTCAGATCGGCTGCTGACCAGCCGACCTGTTGGCCGGCCTTCAGCAGCAGTTCATGTTCTGATCGAGTCACTTTGCCGTCAACCAGAGCCGCTCGCAGCAGGTGGTCCATGAAGACATTGGCCTGCTGCAGATTCTGAGGCACGGTGATGGGGATATCCTTTGAGGTGGCAGTCGCAAAGATTGTCTTCAGGCGGTCTTTTGGTACGCCGCGACTTTGCGCCAGATTGATGATGTGTTTTCGTTCCTTGTCATGCAGTTCACCGTCAACGGTCAGAATGCGAGACAACGCAGTCAGCAGTTCCGGCTCATTAAGAAAACGGTCACCCTCCAGCCGTGGGGCACTGCCTGGCGTCTGCAGCAATTGTTCCTGTTCGTCTTCGATTCGGTAGGAATCCACCACTCTGCGTGGGCCGACGTCTTCCAGCACCCAGTCGCCGGAACCGTCGTTCAGTGGTGAGCCGCAAAAGCCACATGCTTGTGTTGCGCCAACGTCAATGGGAGCACCGCAGCCACTGCAACTGAATGACGCGAAGGCGTTATCGGTGTTGCTTTTGGTTCCCTTGTGACGTTTCAGAATCAGGACGTGGGAATAGATCCGTTGATGCCCCAGCAACAGTGGCTTTTTGCGGTCGCCCTTCGCCTTGGTGGCGGACCAGCGGACCAACACCAGAATCCGGTCGAACTCGTCGTCACCTGCGGGCACGCACTGTACGATTTCAACGACTCCCACGGCGGGCGTTTTCCAAAAGCTACCCGATTCGTACGCCCACAGCTTAGGGACGGCCGATATCTGAGAATCCAGAACCGGGGCTGCATAGTTGACGTCGTCGAAGTACACGGCCATCAACGATCGCCAGAAAATCACCGAGGCTCGGTCTTCGATGTGCTGAAAGTTCAGGCCCGGGTCGCTCTGCTGCAGTTTGTCCCAGCCTCGTATCGAATGGTTCTCCGGTGGTATAACCCACTCTTCATCCTGAGTGATCTCGGCCAACACCCAGTCGTATTGACCGGAATTAACGATTGACTGGCACTGGGTGCATTCGGCCTTGTCGACGATCTTTACGGGACCGCCGCAATTTGGACACCGGCCCTGAAGAATGGATGCCTCAACGTTGGTCGTCGCACCCGGTCTGCGTGAGAACGACCAGATCTCAGTGAACGTGATGGGCGTCCGATCGCTGTTTCCGGAAACTCGTTTTCCGGTTGTCAGATCTTCGTTGTAGCTGATGGCAGAAGCAGTAATCCTGACGTGGACCGTGTCGAAGTGTTGGTCGGACGTCACCGAAACGATTTCGCAGTCGTCGACTTCAACATTCTTCATGCGGTTGCGGATGTTCTCCGCCTTCTGCATCCCGATGTACAGTTCAAAACGTTCGCGGACACCATCGGAAACAAAAGCACGGCAGTGCCGCAGATCCTGCTCACTCCACGCGTGTTGAGTCGTCACGAAACCGTTGACAACCCGCTGCAGAAAGATTTCCTGATCGAATTTCGGATCACGTCGTTGAATCTCGCCGATCGCTGTTTCACGCAGGGCGGTTTCCTGAAACTTTCGGCCCCGGCGAATGGTGCGAGTGACCCTGAAGTCGCTCTCTGTCTTTTTTCCATGGTAAACGACGAGTCCGACCACAATCCACAACGGAATAGCGAACTGCGGATAACGAAAAGTAAACTGAATCAGAAAATAAATTGCTGCGCCGTCCCCACCACCCCCACCGCCGCCTCCGCCACCACCACCACCAAAGTTGCCGCCTCCGCCACCACCACCACCACCACCACCAAAGTTGCCGCCTCCGCCGGCCTGAGCAATCAACTCAGGCGTCAGCATAACAATGTCGAATAGAGCGGAAGTTAACATGGCATTGATCAACATGGTCGACGGAAGTCGACAGTGAAGAGTCGCGAAGTACGGTTACGTGGACACGCAGTACCATGATTCGGGCGTCATTTCCACCCGCACATGCAGGGCGTCGGAACCCTGCGGTTCGATGAGCAACGTGGCGTGCGACTGCTTTAGTCTGATGTTCCGTTTTTCAGGCTGCTGAAACCGTTGATCACCATGGCTGGAGCTGCGCGAAGAGGGATTGCCTTGCGCTATGGTCGTGTCGAACATCACATCGTCCTGTGACTGTAGCCGGATTTTGTGCAGGGTGACCGACACCAGTTGCCAGTTATCGCCGTCACGCACGAACGTCGTCGCTGACTCGCCTTCGTGAATGATCTGCTCCCAGACGGGCGACTGCTGAGTGACAGACGGCAGGCCGAGTGCCTGCAACTGCACGAAATCCATGTCCCGGACGGACTTTACATCCAGTTTGTGTTTCTTGCTGAGCCGCTGAATCCGGCCATCCAGCTTGCCGGTTTGGTTTTGGCACCAGCTCAAAACGTACACTGCCTGTTTCAGCTCGGGGATCTTCTTTTCCACTGAGTAGTGTTCGGCCAACATCATCCACGCTTCGATCGACTGCGGCGGTGAGTCCTGAATCATGTTGATGAATTGCTGTCGCTGCTTGTGATTGCCCATGCCCCGTAGCGACGCAAGTTGTTCGACGTTTGGTGCCGCGGAGGCCAGCATTTGACCGTAGGCATCGTTTCGCTCCACCTGAGTCACGCAGTGACGAAAACGAACGTATACAGGAATGCCGGAATCGTCCGTAGAATTCGTATCCGTCAGCATGTGTTTTGAATGTCGCCGCGGAACGTGAAACACTTCCAGCATCTTCGGCCCGCTGCTCATTCGCATGTTGATTGTGCCGTGTTTGATTAGCGCCGGCCCGCCCTTCCAGTCCAGTGACGTAAGTTGCAAGTGTACCTGTTCCAGCAGTGCAGCAGCGTCTCTGACGTCCGGGATGACCCACAACGACTCGTTGTGGCAGCAGAGCCCATGTAACGACGTCAGTAGTGTTGCTTCGTGATCAGCAAGGAAGGCCAACTCGGGAGTAGAAATCCACGCGGGGTAAAATGACTCAGGTAATTCTGGTAGAGCCTCGTGTTTTTCGAGCAGGCTTTTCAGCTTTTCGAGAATTGCCTTGCCGACTTCCTGGGCGATGTCGTTGTCCTGCAGGCGATACCTGGCTGCAGATGATTCCACTCCGGTCAGTGAGGACGCATGTTCGATCGTGAACCGGGCGGATAGATCCAAAGTTGGCGGTGAATACGAATTCAGGAAAGAGTGATTCGATTTCGTCAGAGCTGACCCGAGCGTGAGCGTGACAGTGGCTTCAAGGTCTCGTCCGACAATTCCGGATTCTTCAATTGCTGTCAGGTCGAGCATGACAAACAGATCGGGAGCTTTGTCGCCGACCGAAGGACCAAACCCGGCGGGAAAGTAGTCAATGCGATCAAGCTGACTTTGATCCTGAAGATAATCAATCAGGCCGTCCCCGACTCGTTGCATCAACAGATGATCAGAACGATTCAGGATCATCACTGATCGTTCCGCGAAGAACCCTGGCGACGAATGTGACGTCGCAGTAGACGAGGAGACCCCGTTGCTCGACTGCAGACTGCCCGCGTGGGCTTCAAAGTTCAGACCGCCGGTTTCGCCGTTCGAATCGATCTGCTGTAACCTGCCCTCGCTGTTCTTTTGCAGAGACACCGGTTGCGTGTTGGTGACGGGAGGAACGCAGAACCAGACGAACGCGGTAACGGTCAGTGTCGTAAGAACAATGAACTTTGCCGCAGTGCGTAATCGAAAATTTGAAGGGCTGGTCTGGTGGGAATCCGTCTGCATAGTCACCTCAATGCTGGCAGCGAAACGAAACAGCACGCCGTGAAACAGCGGGCGATCGGCGGGCCGATGACGTCGTTGAACGAGCGGCAGTGTAGCCTGGATGACGAAAATTGGCGGCAGTAGTCGACTTTTGCATATTTCATCGTGGTGCCGACCGCTGGCTGATCGCGGCAATCTGGGACGCATGCCGTGCGGTTTCGGGCAAAGAAACGGTCTCTCAACACCGCTTTTCCCAGTCCGGTCGGTTGTCTGTTTCTTGACTCATGTTGCAGATTGCTGCCGGATTGTAGTCCACTTTCTGCGTTACACGACTATCGAGTCGTGACATCCACAAGTCTGCGTTTCCGAGTCACCGGTTCGAAACGTCTACCTACGAGTTTTTTGGTGAAGGAGCCATATCCGTGGTGAATAAATCTTTGCAAATTGTCGCCGTCGTATGTGCTCTGACTGTTTTCGTTGATCAATCCAGCGCGTAGCGGCGGAGGCGGATGTAGTCGTGGTGGGTCGATGGGGAATGGCGGCCCCATGATGGCTGGCGGAAATCAGAGGATGGGAGCAGGCGTGGGGTTTATGACAAACGTCGCGATGATGGGACAACGCTCCGGGATGAGTCGCCAGAGACCACAGACCGCGATGGGTGGTAATCAAATGAATTTCAACAGGCCGCCACGTCCGACTGCGGAGCAGTTTGCCAGGGCCGCCGGGCGTTTTGATCGCGACCGTGATGGACTTCTGAATCGCGAAGAACTGACTCAGGTTGCAGCAGCCGTGATCAAGGAACTTCAACAGCGCCCGGGACGTGCCGACCGGTCTGTGTCAGCCCGCTCCGGAGGCCAACGTTCTGCAGGTTCTGGAAATTCAGCTCCGTCCGCCGAGCAAATGACTGAGACGTTTATTGCACGGTCTCTCAGTTTTGATGTCGACAATGACGGAGCACTCAATGCTGTTGAGACGCGATCAATGGCAGCCGCCCTCATCCGCTCGCTCGGGTAAACATGCCTTTACGTCAATGATTTGTCTCTCGAGCGCTACGCACTGGGCGCAGGTCTCTGACCTCGGCTGACGACTGACCGCAGGCCGCGCGTGCCGTTCTCAGGAATGGTGACCTGTGGTCGGCCAGCTTACGGAGGCGGGAGACCCGCGCACAACAGATCGACATACCGTCATGTCGACCGACGTCGCAGCAGCCACCACATGCGGATGCGGCGTGACAGCCCGGATTTCAGCATGCTGATCAGCACCGCAGTTGCAAAGCAGACAACCGCCAGAATGACGGGCTTCGTTCCCGTTACCAAATGAACTCGCAGGAATGCGACGGTCCCGATTACGATTCCAGCAATACAACCCAGTCCACAGTGAATCGCTACCACTGTCAGATAGCCGTGATTCTGCAGCAATCGTCCCAGCAGGAACGCGAAAACAGTGAAACCGATTGCGTAGCCGAGGGCCAGCCAACCAAGGTCTCTGCTGATCAGCGAAACGATTCCACAGAACATTGTGATCGAAAGAAATAGCGGACAGATATCACTGAATACCTCAGCGAAGTCGTCCTTGAAACTGATCCCGATGATCAGCATGGCCGCGAACGCCAGGTGCAACGTGATCATTGCTCGCCACGAATTGAGATCAGGGAAATCTCGCACCGAAAAATTTGCCGCACATACCAACAGGATCATGCCGATGAACGCTGACAGCGATTCGCGACGACGAAACGCGATGATCAGTTGCACGACTCCCAGCACCAGCAGCGGCCAATACGACACATTTTCCTGTAGATACCAGATCCGACTGCCAAAGGCTCGCGGACCGATCGACCCCGCCAGAAATACCATCGCATAGAAACCCGCCTGGCCGTATCGCACACCTTTCCGCCACGCTCGCGCATACAGCAGTGTCAAACCGATGATCGTGAGAAACACGGGCGATGCAAAATCGCTGACCACGGAATTTGTAAACGAAGTATACGCCGGAAGTCGGCTCCACGGAACCAGCCACGGGTACGCTGGAATTATCAGCAACGGCGCCGTCAGCATGACACCGCGTTGCAGTTTCGGCAGCTTTTCGACCAGCCCGATTTCGAGTAGTACCAAGAATATCGCCAGCAGAAACGGCACCAGTTGATAGAGCCCAAACGTCGTGTCCCAGAAGTGCCGCGACCCGAGCGGGGCGTCAAAGGACATCGTCAGGGAATACGATCGAAAGCACACAGCCAGAGCGATAAACACAAACGGTGTCCATGGGAATAGCGGCCAGTTCCAGGGGGTCCCGTTGTTCGCGACAGCGGCGGCCCCCTTGCGTATCGCTGGAATCAGGGCGATGGTGAGCAATCCAGCCACCAGCGGGAATGCAGCGATCAACCAACGTGTTGTCTGGACCTCAAACAGCGTCAATTCTCGCAGCAGCAGCGCAGGCCACAGGAAAAACAACGTCAGGAATCCGTACAACGGCAATCGGTAGCCTGCCGTCAACCGGATCGGCAATCCGCGGATAAGAAACTCAGCCAGTCCGACCGAAAACAGCACACCCGCCACCAACATCTGATATAGATGTCCCCGACCGTTGTCGCGGTCCGACAGCAGTGTGATGAGTTCGTCGAAGCTGACGGAAATGGCCAGCAACATAAACAGCACAATCAGCAGCAGCGAACGAGCGTCTTCCCAGACTTTTCCGAATCGCACAATCAGGATCGCGGTGACGGCCATCAGAACGGTGATTCCCGCCAGCGACGCCATCAATCCCCATGGTTCCATGTATGCGACGGAACCGGGCGCAAACAGCACTGACGTATTGCCGGACCGAAACAGCAGCTTCAATCCGTACACAAACAAACATGTGCTGATCAGGTAGAACGGATTGTGCACGTAGATCAGAGACAACAACTTCGGCATTTGGGATCGCGACATGGTCTGTCTCCCCATAGATGAAAGGAAAAACAACACGCTGCCGACCATCCAGCAGCGCAGGACGGAAAAACGATCAGAATGAGTTGCGTCAGAATCCACCCCGTGTCGCGTTTTGCGAATCGGAGTGCGTATCGACAGGTGCGTCGTGCTTTCGCGAAGTGCTTTGGCACAGGCGACGGGATTTATTGATGGGACGACACCGCGAATGGCACTCGTCGCACGTCGGTGTCTGACTCTGCGATGCTTGACAGGCTCAAATTTGTCTTACAAATTATGAAAACGCAGGTCGCAGGCAGCAAGAGTCCCGGTCTCTTCACGAGACCGGGACTCTCACCGAAAACCGTGCTCTACCGCAGACTCAGGTGACACCGCGGCTGGATGTCGTCACACTCCATTCGTCACTTGGTTTCCAAGCGCTGATGCGAAAGGTGCTGAGAATGTTTCGGTATATTACTGCGGGACTGCTGCTGACGTTTCCCAGTTTGCCTGCGGCAGACTGGTCACTCCAGGACAATCCGGAACTTGCGAAGTACTTTGAATCGCAGGTGGCAAAGATTGAGGCGCAGGATTCGCTGTTTCAGTACAAGTCACTGGACGAATGGCAGGCCGCAAAGCCGAAGCTGCGCGAACAACTGTTTGATATGCTGGGTCTGCACCCGCTGCCGACTCGAACGCCGCTGAAACCTCAGCACACAGGGGCTGTTGAAGACGAAGAATTTCGTGTTGAAAAGCTGCACTTTCAATCCCTGCCGGGGCTCTACGTCACGGCGAATCTGTACCTGCCGAAGGAAATCGACAAGCCACTGCCGACGGTTCTTTATGTGTGCGGACACGCTCGTGTCAAAGAAGATGACGTCAGCTTTGGCAACAAGACCGGCTATCAGCATCACGGGGCATGGTTTGCCCGCAATGGCTATGCCTGCCTGACGATCGATACTCTGCAACTGGGCGAAATTGAAGGGATGCATCATGGCACCTATAAGTACGATCGCTGGTGGTGGAATGCTCGAGGTTACACTCCGGCCGGCGTCGAAGCGTGGAACTGCATTCGCGCTCTGGATTATCTTGAGACACGTCCGGAAATTGATGCCGACAGGATTGGTGTGACGGGTCGCTCCGGCGGCGGGGCCTACAGCTGGTGGATCGCAGCGATCGATGAAAGAATCAAATGCGCTATTCCCGTTGCCGGCATCGCCACGCTGAGGAATCACGTTGTGGACGGCTGCGTGGAAGGTCATTGCGACTGCATGTACATGCTGAATACTCATCGCTGGGACTACGCCACAGTCGCGGCGCTGGTGGCTCCTCGTCCGTTGTTGATCAGCAACAGCGATAAGGACAGGATTTTTCCACTGAACGGCGTGGTGCAGATTCATCAGCAGGTGAGGCACATCTACGAATTATACCAACAGCCGCTGCAGTTGGGGCTGCAGATCACCGAGGGGCCACACAAGGACACTCAGGAATTGCGAGTCCACGCCTTCCGCTGGCTGAACCGGTGGCTCAAAAATGACGATAGTCTCATAGAAACGACGGCCACCAGGTTTTTCGATCCTGCTCAGTTGCGGGTCTTTGCTGACCTTCCGGCGGACGAGCGCAACACCACGATCGACGACGACTTCGTGTCGACGTCGCAGCCCTTCGCCGACCGAGCAGACGACATCCTGCAGGATCAAGAAGCCTGGTTCTTCAGGACCCTGCAATCGTTACGCCAACGGTGTTTTGCCGGCTGGCCGACGGAGAGGAGCACTGCACCGTCCGAAACGCTGCGAATCGAAAGGTTGGAGCAATCGACTGGCTCGCCCGACCTTGTTGTGCATCGGCTGCACTTCGACAGCGAGCAGCACGTGCGCGTGTCCGTCGACCTGGTGGTTCGCGCTGATGACGTTGGTGATCATGCCGACTTCAACTCTGGACTTTCAGAATTGAAAGCGATCAACCTGCTCGTCGCCGACAGCGAGCTATGGTCGGAATATGCGTCGACTGTCCTCGGCGTCGCCGCTGAAGGCGCTTCCCGGAACGATGAATCCGACGGTGGCAAACCATCTGTCTTCCTGCAGGAACAACTCGAAGTTTTGAAAACCGATGGGGCAGCTCTCGCCGTGTTTGCACCTCGTGGTATGGGGCTGCATTCATGGAACGGTGACAGAAAAAAACAAACGCAGATTCGGCGTCGCTTTCAGATGATTGGGACGACTGCGGATGCGATGCGAGTCTGGGATGTTCGTCGTGCGGTCCAGATCCTGCGTCAGCAGGTCAGTGAAGGAGTACAGCTGCATCTTGTCGGGAGTGGAAAGAACGCATGGCTGGCGGCGGTGGCAGCCGTGTTCGAATCCGGTGTCGATTCGGTGATTCTCACATCCTTGGCGGAATCCCGCGAAGAACGTCCCATTTTTCTGAACGCGGACCGCAACTTCTCGCCGCCGGAATTATTGGCGCTCGCACTTCATCGGACGAACGTAATGGCGTCCGGGGCGGCGGCCGGCGTAAGTGCACCTGTGGCGCGGCTTGCTCAGGATTCACGATGGCGCGGTGGAAGTTTTCAGGCCGACTGATGCCGACAGCGGAAGAACTCAAGCCGGTGCCGCCGTGCGGGAGTACATGCCGCCGCAATCGGCGTCCAGCAGGCCCACGTGATTCCACGGATGCAGCAGGCTGCGGAGTTTGTTTTCGAATTCATGGCAGGCTTCAGGCGTGCTTCCATCTTCGATTGCTTGCTGCAGCTGGCTCCGTGCTTCGTGTACGGCTTTGCGAAAATCACCGTCGTTGGCTCGCAGGAACGATGCGTCGTGTTTAGCGGTTGTCTGTTCCATCGAAGTGACGGCGGCGAAGTACAGCATGCACCAGTCACACCACAGTCTGAAATTCGGCAATGCGGCGTAGCAGCCTTCGACCAGATCATCGATGTTCCGCAATTCGTCGATGATCAGTCGGGAGTATCGCAGAAGTTGGTCTTCTGTCCGGCCGGCAGTTGGGGCCAGCAGAATGGCAGCCAGCCGCTTGATGCCGAACAATGTGTGAGCGATACCGGTGCTGTGCAGCGGGTCGATAAAACCAGCGGTATTCGGCAGCGCCGCCCAGTTCTTACCAGCCGCCTGGGTGGTCAGGCGCTGCAGCCGCTTAGTTTGTTGCAGCCCGTTCTTCGGCCGGACCACTGCAGCATTCGTGAACTGTCGTTTCAGAAACGAACACGTCTGCAAGTGCTGATCCCATTCGTCCTGTGCGTTTAGCTGCAATGATTTTTCCGCGGCAGAAACACGATTGTCCAGCACCACGCCGACGCTGACCGTTTCGTCGTCAAACCTGAGTTGCCACATCCAGCCGTCGTGCAGCACATGGTGTACGGCGGCCGCATCGCAGGGAAATGGATGGTGGCTGCAATCCAGACCACCTTCTCGCAACATGCTGTCCACGGTTGTTACGTTGGCAAAATGTCCAAATATCGCTCGTGAGTTAGTCCGCAGCACGGCTGTCTGTAACGGAATCTTCAGGTGGCGCAGCAATGCCGAATCGGATCCCGTCGCGTCGACAATGAATGCAGCTGTGACCTGAATGCCTGACTCGTTTGTGGTTCCCGTCAGAGACCAGCGATCGTCATTCCCGGCAAGCGAATACGTTACATCTTCAAATTGAACGACGCCGTACTTGCTGGCCTGTTCAAACAGGAACGCGTCGACATCACTACGCAACCAGTGAGTATCGGAGGTCTCGTCACTGCTGCTGGCCGCGAGCAACATCCGATCCGCGTCGCGTAATTTGCGATCAACACTGTGTCCGAAGTAACTGAAGCCGCGTTTGAGACCGCAGGTGACGTCCGGATAGGTTCGCTTCCATGTGCCGTACGTTGTCAGAGGCAGCAGTTCGGGCAGATCGTATTGTTCTGTCAGGGTCGCCAACGATGTATCGGCCAATGGTGTTGACGATTCTCCGATTGCGAATCGGGGATGTCGGGCTCGATCAACGACCGCGACGCTGTGCCCTGCTTTGGCAAGAATCATGCTCAGCAGGCTGCCGCCGAATCCGGAACCCAGTATCAGAGTGTCAACGATGTGCACGGTCATAACTCAACCTGAGGAAGTGTCCCGGTCTTTTCAAAAGACAGGGACTCCCGGATTTCGAATCGCCGCAAAATTTTGAACCGTCCCGTCCCTTACGACTTCGTCAGCCGCAGTGGCGGCACTCAACGGGCGGTGTTGCCTGTTGAGAGAGATTGATCGTATTCAGCCGTTCGATCCTCGCAGTCGCGCAGACCGTGCACTCGGCAAACTGTCTGGCTTCCCACAGGTCAGCGAACACTCGGCCGCGGTTCCACCTGAGCGTTTCGTCGATGACCATCTCCAGTGACTGCAGCTGCGGAGGCTGAAACAATCCCGCCTGCTGCAGCCGATCCATGATTCCATTACCGGCGCGAGTTGGAATCACGGCGCAGCAATCAACACCGTGGTTGAACGCGAATCGCACCGATTCGATAGCGCGTTCAATGCCTTGCTCTTCTGATGTATGTGGTGGTTTCAGCAGGATGAAAGCTCGCACCCGAATGTCGTGCTGAAGCAGGACTTCGCAGGCGCGGGCGAAATCGTCGGTGGTCATCCGCTTGTTTAGCTGCTGCAGAGTCGGCTGGTGCGATGTTTCCAGCCCCAGCGCAACTTCCAGTTGAGTGCCACACAGGTCCTGGAACTCATTGCAACGATCATTGCACAGCCGGGGATGGTTTTCGACGATCACCGTCGTGAAGCCGCTGACGAGCGACGCGATTGCAGCGAAGTCTTCCGGGGGGATCGCCTGGGCGTCAAAAAAGTTGCCGCTGTTGTACAGCTTGATGTGCTGCGCCGGCGGGAGTTTCTCAACAGCGTGTTTAATCTGTTGCGGAATCGCTCTGACAGGAACCCGGTCGTCCGTCGTGTTCTTCCACAGGTCACACATCAGGCAGCGAAACGGGCATTCGCGATTGGACAGGAAGATGGTCGCGACATCTTCTACCAGGCCGTTGGCGCAGAATTCCGACTCTACCAGCATGTGATACGGTCGGAACGGGTCGACGGGATTCTTCGGGCCGCGTTCAATCAGAATGTCGGCGTCTGTGTAGCTTTTCAGGCTCGGGCGCTGCAAAGTCATTCGCCCACCCGTTCTGAAACACTGCCGGCCGATACCGCCGCCGGATGCCTGTCGGCCAGATTGGTTCGTCTCGACCGTTTCATTAACGAGTTTTTCCTGGCCATGTTCTTACGCAAATGTCCTTCGGAATGCGTCCCGGTAGCTTTCTTCGTCTGGGGGAAACAGTGAGCCGAACGTTTCGTCGACGGTGGCGCCGTGCTGGAAGCGGCGTTTTTCGAAGATGGGCATGGTCAGACCGGTGATCTGCTCGACACCACGGCGAACGATTTCGCCTTTCAATTCATAGAGCTTTTCGTTCTGCCAGTCCGTGAGTTCAATGAATGGAATCCCTTCAGATACGTCGATCACGTTCGGCAGAGCAAACGGGCTGAGTCCCTTGAAACCGAACCGCCGCACGGGTGCCCATGACCGCACGTGGCCTCGGCTCTGTCCGCCACTGTAGGTCAGCGAATGTTTGACCGCGTCAATTCCCCAGCCTTCGTGGTACAGCATCAGATTGTTCAGCACGCTGCGAATGGTCAATTCGCTGTTTTCTTCGATGGGGTAGTCTTTCAGGTTTTCGTCGCCACCGTCGCCATCCAGCAGGTATATCCAGTCCGGATAACGATTGCGAATTTCCCGGCACAGAGCCAACGCCATTGTTGCTGACTGTACGTCCAGTGGTTTGTAGTCTTCGATCAGTTGAACGGCCTCTTTGTAGTCAATCGACGAGGCCGGCACATCGATGACTTCGAGAAACAGACCGAGGTCCAGATCGCTCATGAACTGATGGGACTGTTCTGCGTCACGACCGTTTTCATCAACGGACAGAGTAAACGCCTTCAGCCGTCCGGGAGATTCTCCTCGTTTCAGCAGGCAGTCATAGGTTGCGCAAAAGACGGCGCCGCTGTCGATGCCGCCACTGAAGAGAACACCGATGGGTTCGGATGCTGGAATCTGATCCAGCCAGCAGGCGATTTCGTTCTGCAGAGCCGCAATGTAGGCGTACCCGATTTCGTCCAGGTCCGTTGACAGTCGATTTCGTTCCGGCGTAAAGAATCGGGTGTACGTTGGACTGGGGTCCGGACAGCCCACGAGAGCGATTTCCACGATGTGATGAGCGGGCACCATGCGGGTGTAAGATGGATGGAACTGGTCGTCGAGGCCTTCGGCCTTCAACCACTCAACAATTTCATCCATTCGCTCCGCCACGATCAGGCAGGGGCCATCAATTTGCTTGGCCAGAAAGTAACGCAGCGGGCGTCCGATGGATCGAGCCATGCGAATGATATGTCCGTTGCGGTGGACGAGCGCAAACTGACCATCGATTTCGCGGAGCTTCTGCGCATCGCCGGTACCCAGCACTTCGATGGCGTCTTCGACGGTGGAGTTGAACAGCGTGTTGGCTTCGGGATCGAGCAGGTTTACGAAACGTTCGATGTATTTGTGATCCGGCATGTGCGATCCTGTTGTCAGCTATTGATGAACACACGAATTTTACTCGGATTGCGGGCGGGCAACCAGCATTCAGGTGTTTCTACTGTTTCTATGTGTCCGACGTTTGCGAATATCGATGGTTCTGTGGAGATCACACGCAATTGCCTTTCGAATCATCAACGAGGTGCACAGAAAAGAGGCCCGGTCTTTCTAAAAGACCAGGCCTCTGGATATTGACGGGTGTTACGGCGAAGAAGTGTTTCAGTGAGCCGTGCCGTTATCTGGTTTGTGCATGTGGTTGTGCGGGGCCCGCCGCCTGCAGCAGTTTCGCGACGTCCGGTTGCGTCAGTTTCCAGGGGCCTTTCCGTTCCAGCATCTGGTTGCCAAAGCCGCTGTGTTGCTGCAGCCATGCCACCTGCGCGGTCTGATCCACGGCCAGCGAATAACGAATGCCACTTACAGAGTTGCCCTGGTCAGTGGGGATCGGCAGCACCACGAGCGGCATCGAACTGGCGGCCACCTGCGTGACGGTTGCGTCCGGTGGAGTGGCCAACAATCGTTTGACCCACTCAGAATTGTCGGCCGCAGGACTTAGCGGTGCCGCCGTTTTTTGAATCGATGTTTGCTCGCCTCCCGGTCCGGAACAACCCCCGACCGTCGCTGTCGTCAGCAGAACGCTCAGGATAAGTGCAGTTCGGTACGTCATGTTCCAACTCCTGCAACGTCGACAGCCTGCTGCACGACGTTCACCGCCTGACGGCAAAGATCTTTCGCGTCCTCTGTTTCCGGGGCTTCGGCAATGACTCGCAGAATCGGTTCTGTGTTGCTGGCTCGAACCTGAACCCACCGATCGGGCCAGTCAAGTCGCAGGCCATCGCCTTCTGATACCGTGGCGTCCGTGAACTGTTTACGCAGGGCGTCGCATGCGTCGGTGACAAATTCCTGGGGGCACGCCAGTTTGTCTTTAACGATGGTGTAAAACGGAAGATTGTCGGCCCATTCGTCCAGCGTCGTTCCTCGTTTGGCAAGGCCGTCCAGAACGTAAGCCATCGAAACCAGACTGTCACGGACATAGCCGATTCGCGGTTCAATTACTCCGCCGTTGCCTTCACCTCCCAGGACTGCCTGGACCGCCCGCATTTTGGCGCAGACGTGAGCTTCTCCGACGAAAGATCTGTGAAACTGACAGCCGTGTTTCCGGGCGATGTCGGCTGTGATACGGCTGGTCGAACCGTTCACCACGAAGGGGCCCTTACGCGTTTCCAGAACGTGATCGGCCGCCAGGGCCAGCGTTAGTTCTTCACCGATGTAGTGTCCGGTGTTGTCGACAATCGCCAGTCGGTCGGCATCAGGATCCTGAGCAAATCCGGCATCTGCGCCGTTGCTGACAACGGCAGAACACAGGTCGGTCAGATTCTGTGCGACCGGTTCGGGGATGTGTTCGAATTTTCCGTCCGGGGTGCCGCCGAGCACAACGACTTCGCAGCCGAGTTCTTCCAGAAGTCGAGGTCCACAGGTGGCGCCGCTGCCATGGTTGCAGTCAATGACCACCTTAAACCGGCGTTCTCGGATCGCATCGACATCGACCAGTTCCAGGACGTTTTTGATGTGGGGGCCTGCCGGATCGTCAATGGTCGAGACCGTGCCGATTTCTGTCCAGTCTTTCCAGACGACGCCATCTTCTTCCAGAATCTGAATCAGGTGCTGTCCCAGTTCCCGATTAAATACCGACCCATCCGGTGCGAATGGTTTCAGCCCGTTCCATTCGATCGGGTTGTGACTCGCAGTGATCATCAACCCTCCAGCCGCACCGTGGTGTTTGATGAGAACTCCGCACGTTGGCGTTGTTGAGATGCCGGCATCCAGGACTTCGCAGCCGGTGGCCAGTAATCCGGAAACGACGGCGTGATACATCACCAGACCGGTACTGCGACCGTCGCGTGAAACGACCACCTTGCCACCGCTGAACATCGTGCCGAGCGCGGCTGCGAACTCCGTCACGTACAGCGGGTCGAGACCATCGCCGACAACGCCACGGAGCCCGGAAATGCTAAGAATTCGAGTACTCACAGTGTCCTCCCTGTGATTCACGTCCATACGGCAGCGCACTTGTCAAGCCGTCCCCAAGATCGAGCGAAGTGTAGCTACTTGCGCCGGAGTGGGAATAGCTGATGTTGCAGAGACTTTCCGGGGGCTTCAGACAACGGCGCAGTCAGGATCGCATATCTCGGCCACATGTCCGTGGTTTCGCTCCCTGATACGAGTCTGTTCTATGCTTCCTGGGCGACTATTCGTTGCGTTCGGCGACTGGTGAACGCAGTGCCGCAGATCCGGCGTTAACTCCTGGATTCAGATTCTCGACGATTCAGAAGTCCCGACAGGTTTTGGCAGACCAGCATTCGCAGGACCAGCGTCAGCCCGCCGTAAATGAGAAAATTAGTGACCACGACCACGCCGTCCGAACCAGGGAACCACGAGCCTCGGTAGACTTCGTGCATCTCATGAACTTCGTTGAGCGCCGGAATAATCACCGGACTGACGAAACAAAACAAGGGAATGTTACGCGGGGTGTTGTCTGTGGCAACCATTGTCAACACCATGATCAGCATGGGGATAATGCAAAGTGCCAGCACAGCCAGGATGCTTGAAAGCATCGCTTTCATTTGAGTGTTCAGTTTCATTCCGAAAAAGACGGCAATCCATTTCACAAGATGGAGGTAAATGAACGCGTTGCCGACAGCGCATATCAGAAATCGAAGTGCTATCTGAGGAAACAAGGCATCGGAGGGCGTTACGCGGACTCAGTTGACGTACGAGTTGACGCTTCCGGGCTGCAGTCCTGGTAAAAAGATACGCACGTTTGTTGTCAGCAGATTCAGCACACCGAACAAGGCGACCGGGATCAGCAGAATAAGGATCAGTCGGTTGATTCCCGCCAGTTTCTGTGCCAGCAGTTGACGGTTCGTCAGTGGAGTTGTCAGCAATGAATCGAGTGTCTGACGTTCTCGTTCGGTGGCAAATAATCGACAGCTAAGCCCCATCACCAGCAGCACTGCAATAATCAAACCGCCCAATGACATGCATGCGGAAATCTCTTCTTCATCGCGCGAGTAAACTACCAGCATCGACAGCTCAAACAGAAACAGTCCGATAATTATAGCGGTCTGAAGCTTGCGACTGCCCAGAATCGTTCCCCGCATTTCGCGCCACGCAATGGGCTGTGATGTGGACAACAGGTGCGACCAGATGGATTGCCGTTGCGGTCTTTCTTCACGTTGAGCGGCAGCAGTTTCAATCGCCCGGTCTGAGGCCCCCATTTGTTTTTGCACGAAACGAACAGCAGTGGCCTTTTTTTTTATCTGACGGACAAAGGAAAACGCGGCACCGTAACTGAATCGCACGACGGCAAAGCGTGCCGCCACGATAATACCCAGTGTGATGCAGATTGTTGGGATCGTCAGCGTCAGGAGGCCTTCGCTGCCGCGACGAAAGTCCGCCAGCATTGCCATCTGGTAGATTGGAAATAACAGGAATTCTTCGTCGGGCAGTCCGACAATATCCATTCGGAACAAGCCCATCTCGTGTAGGATTGGCAGCGTGAAATAGATTACACCCAGTGCGATGTACGTACACCAGAACGCCGCGATACCGGATTCCAGCAGCGCAGAAAAGAACACGGCGACCGCCGTCACCTGCAACATTGTGAGGAAGACGATGAACAGTCCTGTCATCGAACTGCCGAAGCTCACGCCGCCGAACAGATAGGCCATGGCGAATAGCGGCATTGAAACCAACAGCAGTGTGAACAGCGGCACCATACGAGAGGCCAGCTTTTCCAACACGATCCCACCGGGCGTCAGTTTTGAGATGATCAGCAGCCCAAGTGTCTGTTTCTCCTTTTCGGCTGTGATCGCTGTGCAGGTCAATGCCGGATTCAGAGCGTAGATCACGAACATCAGAGTGACGAACAGAAAGGCCGTGATTTCGTTACCCTGCCCCAGAATCTGCATCAGATTTGCGGCACTATGCGTCATGTCAACGTAGCACAGCAGAAAGACCAGTGCACAGACGAACAGTACCAGACACCGCAGCGCATACGTTCGTCGTCGTTGAGCAAGCTCCAGCAGTTCACGTTTCAGCAAAGGCAGTTCAAAAAAATGCATGGGGAGAGAAAATGTCCTGCAAAACGCTCACTGGAGAACACTGGACCTCAAAAGCCTGCTGACGGCCCGAATCTGTCGAACAGATGACTAATTTTGCGAGTTCTTTGACGCGACGTACACGTGGAAAATACACTGAGAGACCTCGCACGCCCACCCACCCGACAGAGTCCCCCCCAATGTTGTCGTACGCTGTTCGATTTTTGCGGTCTGAAATTTGCGCATTGATGCGTTTATTCCTGAGATTCGCCGTGGGAATCTTTGTCGTGGCTCAGGTGGTCGCACAGGATCCAACGATCGATCGTGCGGAAACGACCAATCTCCGGCCCGGCGAATCGGCCGAAGTCCGAGTTCACGGCACAAGTCTAAAGTCTCTGCAGGCCATGTGGACGACCTTCGGCGAACTGAAGCCCGCGCCGCAAGGTGAAAAACCGAACGATAAGCTGGCCGTGTTTACAGGATCGGTCCCGGCCGAAACCGTACCGGGAATCTATCCGTACCGTGTCGTGGCGGCGAATGGCTGTTCGTCCACTCACTTTTTCGTTGTTGACGATCTGCCGAATTCTGCGCTGGTGTCGGCATCTGAAACGCCGTTGCCGCTGACCGAGGTGCCGACGGCTTGTTGCATACAAGGCTACGTCAATTCGATCAAACCTCGCTACTTTGGCGCAAAGCTTGAGGCCGGTCAGAAGCTGTCCGTCGAGGTTTATGCGCGACGTCTGAATTCGGCTATGGATCCTGTTCTGAAAATCACGTCGCCCGGTGGAACTGAGATTGCCTTCAGTGATGACCAGCCGGGGCTGAGTGGAGATTCTCAGGTACAGGTCACTGCCGACACTGCCGGAGTTTACAGAATTGAGCTGCACGATGTTCAGTACGCGGGCAGCGGCAAGCACTATTTTCACCTTCGGATCGGCAGTTTTCCGCTCGTGACCGGCACGTATCCTCGGATGACTCAGTCGGGGGCAAATCTGGATGTCATTGGTCAGCAGACGACGACAACAATGGTGCGCGGCATTCCGCCCCACCAGTTGTTTTCTGTTGCGGCGAACGATGCCGACAGCCAGGACAGCGGTTTTGCGTCGGCCTGGTCGTCTAATGTCGCGCCACTGATGGAAGTTGAACCAAATAACGATCAGGAAACAGCCACCGTGGTACCAGCGGAAGCCACGGCCATCGCTGGTCGCTTTGATGCCGCGAACGATGTTGACTGGTACAAGATCACGGCGGACGCCAAACAGCACGTTTGCCTGACGACACACACACGGGACGTGGGATCACCAGCCGATGTTGTTCTGCAGTTGTGGAAGGCGGATGGAAGCCGGATCGCCGAAGTCGACGATACTGGTTCGACCGACGCACAACTTGCGGCGACGTTGCCCGAAGCAGGCGACTATTTTGTCGCGGTTCGTGAGCTGTCCGGTCTGGCGGGGGCGGACTGGACCTATGATCTGGAAGTCCAGCGTTCCACAGGGCGGGCAGACGTGACGTTCGCAACCGACCATGTCGTGTTGCCCAAAGACGGAACTCTTGCCGTTCCGCTGACCGTGAAACGGTCGGGCGTCGGCGGTTTACTGACAGTCGGTGCCGAAGGGCTGCCGGCCGGCGTCACCGTGTTTCCGCTGCTGCTGTCCGGCAAACAGAAGTCCGGAATTCTGACACTGCATGCCGACTCTTCGTCCGGCGCATGGAGTGAAGCGAGGTTCTTTGTTCATTCCGCGGACAACCCGGATGGCCCGTCGTTTCCGGTGGTCTATCGGTCAGCGCCGCCTGACGCAAAGAAGCCCGGAGCATTTCGACTACCACGAATCAGTCCCGGAATCTTTGTTAGTGTCGGAACTGCCGCGGCGTTTTCGCTGTCTGCGGACCAGCACGCCATCACGATGACGCCATCTTCAGAACACATAATTACGATCAACGCGAAGCGAACGGGAGACTGGAAAGAACCGATCACCGTGGCAGTGACGAATCCCAAAGATCCTCTGCCTGCTGGCGTGACGCTTACGGCAGCAAAGGTTGAGGGAGATTCGGGAAAGTTGACCATCAAAACCAGCGACAAAGCAAATCCAGGTCGCTATTCGCTCACTCTTCAGGGTACACTGAAGCGAGATAAAACCACGATCATTCAACCGCTCGGAACGCTGATCCTTGAAGTCAAGGCGGCGGACGGTAGTTGAGTCCTTCCCTCCCCCCGGTTCTTTACAGACTCGCCGCTAACATTCGAGGCCAGCCAGATGCGTTGCTTTGTCCTTAGTGCCCACCTGATTCTGTGTTCGACCCTGATTGCCGCCGCCGAAACCGCACCTCAGGCAGCCACGCTGGACCTGATGCCCGCACAGCTGACACTGATCGGGCCTCGGTCGACTCAACAACTGGCGGTCACCGCGAATTCCGGGGCGGCCACAGTTTTTGATGCAACCCTGCACGTGCAGCTGCATTCAGAAAATCCGGCGATCGCGGTCGTGCAAGACGGCATCGTTCGCCCGGTGTCCGATGGAACAACCACGATCGTGGCAACCGCCGGAAAGGTAACGGCAAAGGCCGAGGTTACCGTGCGCGATTTTGCCACTCCGCACCCGGTGCCTTTTCATACCGAAGTGCTGGCTGCATTGACGAAGGCCGGCTGCAACGCGGGAGCCTGTCATGGTTCACCGTCCGGCAAGGGGGGATTTCGATTATCGCTGCGAGGCTACGACCCGGAACTGGATCTGTTAACGCTGCGGGGCGAGTTCTTCAATCGTCGGTCGAACGTGTTGGCGCCGGAGCAGAGTCTGTTGCTGCAGAAGCCGCTGATGCAGGTTGCTCACGGCGGTGGCAAGCGACTGCAGTTGGGCCAGGCGAGATATCAAGTGCTGCAAAACTGGATTGCCGAAGGTATGCAGACTGAACCGCCAGAGAGTCCAACGCTGGACAGGATCGAAGTTTTTCCGAAGTTGCGTATTCTGCGTGACGGTGCTGATCAGCAGCAGCTGATTGTTAATGGGTATTTCAGCGACGGGACCGTTCGCGATGTGACCGCGCTGACAGCGTTTGATTCGTCGGACGAAGGAATCGCCACTGTGTCCTACGAAGCGGTCGTGCTTCGCGAAGGTCGTGGCGAAGCCACGGTGCTGGCACGATTTCTGGACCGCATGGCGACCAGTCAGATTACCTTCCTGACAGAACGTCCCGGCTTTAAGTGGAATAATCCGCCCATCACAAACGAGGTCGACAGACGGGTGTTTGCGAAGCTGCAGCAGTTACAGATTCTTCCGTCAGACGTTTGCTCGGACACCGACTTTCTGCGTCGAGCCACCCTGGACCTGACGGGGTGTCTGCCGAACATTGAAGAAACGAAGGCGTTTCTGGCGGACACGGCTGCCGACAAGCGGTCACGCGTCGTGGATCGTCTGCTGGACAGTCCGGACTATGCCCATTTCTGGTCCATGAAATGGGGCGACCTGCTGCGGTGCAACAGTCGACGGTTGACAGCGACGGGTGTGCACAAGTTCCGGCGGTGGTTGTTTGACGTGGTCAGCACCGACAAGCCGGTGAATGAGTTTGCGTACGAGCTGCTGACGGCACAGGGCAGTACCAGGCAAAATCCCGCCGCCAATTACTGGCGTGCCAGCCGTGACGAAATTGACGCGACCGAAACCACCGCGCAGCTGTTTCTTGGTATCCGCATTCAATGTGCCAAGTGCCACAACCATCCGTTCGAAAAGTGGACTCAGGACGATTACTACGGCATTGCGGCGGCTTTTCATCGAGTGGGCCGCAAAGCGGCCAAACTGCCCAACGACGAATTCATCTTTGTAAAGAATACCGGTGAGGTTAAACAGCCGCGGACCGGGGAAACGATGAAAGTGCGGCTGCTGCTGCAGGGAAGTGTTGATGTGCCGGATGACCAGGATCGTCGGACCGTTTTTGCGGAATGGCTGACCGGTCCGACCAACCCATTCTTTGCGAAGTCGGTCGCCAACCGCGTCTGGGGGCACATCATGGGGCGAGGTATCGTTGAACCTGTCGATGACTTTCGCGATTCCAATCCGCCCTCCAATCCTGAACTCCTGGCCGTCCTTGCCGAGGAGCTTGTGAAGAGCGGCTATTCAACAAAGCACATCATCCGCATGATCATGAACAGCCGTGTTTACCAACTGAGTTCTCAGCGAAACGGCTTCAACGCGGACGACGAAATCTATTTTTCTCACGCGACGACTCGGATGCTGACCGCCGAACAGCTGTTGGATGGCATCTGCCGCGTCACCGGAGTTGCGGAAACATTCAAAGGAATGCCTGTCGGTACGAGGGCCATTGATCTTGTTGACCCACCAACAGGTCACAAGTTTCTGCAGGTCTTCGGACAACCTCAGCGCGAACTTCCGTGCGAATGCGAGCGTTCCACGGACAGCAATCTCAGCCAGGCGCTGCAACTGATCAATGGCCCGGTTGTTCACAACAAGATTCGGTCCGAAAAGGGCAACCTGCATCAATGGATCAAAGCCGGCAAAAGTGATCAGGAAATTATTTCGCTGCTGTATCTGACAGCATTAAGCCGCGAACCGATCGAGGCCGAAGTCCAGACTTCGCTACGCCACATCGCGGCCAATTCCGACCACACAAGCGCGCTGGAAGACGTTGCCTGGGCAGTGATCAACAGCAAAGAGTTTTTATTCCAGCATTGAGGTTCTGGCGGGTCAGGAGCGGCCGGGAAGAAACGTTCCCGTCGCGTCACGACACAGGGCACTTTACTGTGGCTCATGGACACCGGAATACCTGCCGCTGCCGAACGCCGTCAGCCGTCAGCCGTCGAATCCGTGGCGAATTACGCGCAGATCACGTTTGTGGTCATTGACCACCAGCAGTGCGTGGATCACACCAGGAATCCAACCCATCATCGTGAGAACCAGATTCAGCAGGCCCAGCAGCGGTTTACCGCACAGCAGAACGGCCACCGGGGGCACCAAGAAACTCAGGAAATATCTCACTTTTGAGTCCACAGGCTTCAGTTAGACCTTGCTCCGTCATAGAACTTGGTGGCGGGCTTTCCAGCCTTGACGGAGAATTGAGGTTCGACGTTTTCTCAGGAATATTCGCCATTTTGTGGGCGATCGCAAAGAAGAATGGCTGGTGTACCGACAATCTACTCGGTTCTTCACGTTTGTTGCCTTAGTTGCCCATCGGTCTTCAACTCCGACGGACAACGAAGTAGACTTTGTGTTTTCCGAGCCATTTCGTAGGCATCAGCTGATGCGATACGGGATTGAGCAGAATGCGGAATCTGTGCGACAACGTGACGGAAGTTGATCGCTTTGCCTCATGCGCTATCGGTCGCTGTCAGCCGCCGTCGGCCAAACTTCAAAACAAGGTGTACCTTCGTGTTTCGATGTCAGATGTGTAGTAAGGTTTCGGGGGCGGGTGTCAAAGCCATGAGAGTAACGGTTGTCTCACGTCCCAAAGAATACAGAGGCACGGTTGAAGAGTTTCCGCGACGGCGTTTTGGTCGATTCCGCGAGACTCGAAAGCCTCGTGATCGGGGCGGCAAGGGGCATGAAATCGTCAAAGAACTGATGGTCTGTGCCAGTTGCGGAGCCGCGCACCGGGAAAAGCAGGCTGTGATTGAAGCGGCGGCTGTTGCTGCCGCTGAGGCTGTCGTTGAAGCGACAGAGCCCGTTGCTGAAACGCCCGCACTGGTTGACGAATAGGGCTTGTCGGAGTTCCGCAATACGGCTATATGGCGTAAGGGACCACATCTGATCCCGTTACTAAGCTTCCCCAAGTCCTCACCGGGCTGTATTAGAGTTTTTCTGAAAAGCACATACAAACGGTGCCTGTCTTTGGAGTGACTGTGGCCGTGGAGTGCCATTTCTGAGCGTCGCTCGAATCTGGTTGTGGGCGATGTCAGTGCTGGCAGCGAGTCACGTCATTCACGTGTTGGAACAACCGGGGACGGCGGACCGCAACTCAGCGAAAATCTCTGTAGAAACTTGATTTATGGAAACGCAGAATCATCCTCCCCTGGATATACGACAGGAAGTCTTTCGGCAGCTTGTCGAACGTCAGGACAGGGGCACACCAGTACTGCAGTCGCGCAACGACATTGCAGTTCAGTTTTCGTTGTCTCCCGATCAGGTGCAGGTGATCGAACGTGAGGGCCTTAACAACAGCTGGCCGCCGCTGTCCTGAATCCGTCGAGTTTCATGCTCAAACACAACAGTCAGTTTGGTCAACGTGGCCTGCTGCGGTTACAGCCGCCGCAGGCCATCTTCTTTTAGCGGATTTGGAATCTGCTCATCGATTTCGTCGATACGATTTATTGTTTCGGCGTCCAGAATCAGATCTTTTGCTGCCAGGCTTTCATCAAGCTGCTGCACGGATGTGGCCCCAATGATGGTGGACGCGACAAAGTCGTGCTGGCGGCTCCACGCAACGGCCAGTGCGGTCAGGGTCATGCCAAGATCAGCGGCAATGTCCTTCAGGCACTCGATTGTGGCGCGTGTTCGGTCATTCAGGAATCGTTGCAGAATTTTCTGCTGCCGCTCGCCGCCCGAGCGGTACATCGAAAACCGAGCATCTTTCGGGAAGGCGTCGGTGTACTTTCCTGTCAGAACGCCTCCGCCCAGTGGTGAATATGGCAGCAGGCTGACTTGTTCACGTCGGCAGACCTGTGCCAGTTCACTTTCGCAGCGACGGTTGATCAGGCTGAAGTTGTTCTGGACAGTGTCGTAGCGGCACAAACCATGTTGGTCGGCCGTCCACAGACTCTTCATCACTCCCCAGCACGTTTCATTGCTGCAGCCCGCCACTCGCACTTTGCCCTGCTTGATCAGCACCGTCAGCGACTCCAGCACGTCTTCATAACGAGCGAAGTGATCGGGCCAGTGCGTCTGATACAGGTCAATGTAGTCGGTCTGCAGTCGTTGCAGGCTGTCTTCCACCGCCCGAGTGATTTGAAGACGATCGAGTGTCGTGTGCCCGTGTCGTACGGGCGGCACAAACCAGCCGTGGCTCGGGCCGGTCACCTTTGTGGAAATGATGACGGATTCACGGGGTTTCGTTTTCAGCCATCGTCCGACAATTTCTTCCGTCACACCGAACGTTTCAACGGTGGGAGGCACTGGATACATTTCCGCAGCGTCATAGAAATCGATGCCGGCGTCGTAGGCTCGGTCCATGATTTCGAAGGACAATTTTTCATCGCATTGACAACCGAATGTCATCGTGCCCATGCAGATGTCGGTGACGGTCACTCCGCTGCTGCCAAGTCGTCTTCGTTCCATGGTAGACCCTGATCTGTGCCTCAGTTCAAGCGTCGCGGCTTCCTTGTTGAAACAAGGTTCTCGTAATGAGAGAAACCGCCGGAGCCCAATCAGCTTTCCAGGAGTCGGCAATAAGCCCTTTGAATTCAGTCTGAAAGACTGAGCTGTGGCAAGGCGTCAAACAGGCCTCGTCGTGCCACAGTGGTCCAGCGCCTTGCGCTGTGGCTGCCGGACTCTGCACAATTGCAGCTGTTCTTCGTCGACAAACCCATTCCGGGATCAGCAGCGCTAACTATCTACGCTGGCGGCTCGGGAATTTGTCGTACTAGTCTGCTCGATGATTGTGCGTACAGCCTCAGAGAATCGTTCCAGCTCTCCGGGTTCAATGTCGGTTTTTTCGCCGATCACCAGCTGTGCGAGAAGATTTTCGGGCAGGCGGTCTCGTTCGGACCGAGTCAGCTTTATGTGCGAACCGATGGCAAGATTTGCCAGCAG
>JBDONA010000530.1:0-4710 GCA_039831575.1 Fuerstiella sp.
AGACCTGCACACCAAACCTGTTGACGCTGTTCCTTTCAAACACCCTGAAGGTGATCTTGTAGCTCTTTTCCTCCCGGTACCTGTTGCGCCCAACTCTTTTGCGTTTCACCTCTTTCAAGTACCGCGTGAGGTCCAACGAAACCATTCGCCAGTCGGTATCACCCCCAGCGACATCCGCTTCCCAAATCACCTCTCCGTCCAGGAGCAATTCGATCCAGTGATACCCTTTGGTTTTGCCCGTGTAATTGTCTCTGACAGTGAACGAGATGCCCTTATCGGCATGGGTCAGTTCCACGACCTGGACGATCCCCGCGAAATCTTCTTTCTTCGTCGGGGATTCCCAGGCAAGTGAAACCGAAAAACTCTTCTGGCCGGTTTGGGATGTGTCGTCGCTGAAAGCAGCCTCAAATCTGCTGCCTCGCGTGACGACTTGCCAACCGCCGTCTTCCTCAAAGCCCGGGTTTTTCAGGCTCCCAGCCTGCAGCGGAACGACGCCAGCGAACAGCACGTGTAATGACCACCAGATGGTCGACGCGTATGTCATTAGATCTCCCTCACACTCGATTCTACGGTGGATCGTCCGCCAGCCCCGAAATGGGTGAGCTTATTGTGCGCAGTAAGAGCCGGCAATTTCCAGTGCGTGTAGATCCCAACGCGCCAGTCGATCGCTCGGTGAGAAACCCGTCGGACGCTAAATAACGTGACACGATCCGAAAAACCACCGTATTCCAGGAATCCCATTCGTTTCTTGAAGCACGAAATCCGTGTCATCAAGTCCGTACGTTTTCTGCGAATCGGACTGTATCTAACCCAGCACGCCTGACCGGGCAGAATTGGCCGAATGGCTGAGCGACGAAATTAACGTTTCCTGACGCAAACGAGGACGGCTTCCTTGAATGGCTATCTTCGCGTCAACATTTCACTCAGCTTCAAGGTTGAGTACACTTGGAGCATGGCAAGCGACTACACCATCGGACAGTTGGCGAAGGCCGTCGACATTCCGACCTCGACTCTTCGGTACTACGAGCGTATCGGTCTCTTACAGACGAGAAATCGAAGCGAAGGAAACTATCGCCTCTACGATGACGGAGACTTGGAACGCCTCCGGTTCATTCGAGCTGCTCAAGCAACGGGGCTCACGCTGGATGACGTGACCACGTTGCTCAACCTGCGTGTTACGGCGCACGCCCGTTGCGAAGACATCCAGTTGGTTCTGGAGGAGCGTCTGACAGATGTGAAGACGCGAATGAAGGATTTGCGACACGTTGAACGAGTCCTCAAGTCCTTCCTCGCAAAGTGCCGGGACAGTAAGCGTCGAGGACAGTGTGCTGTCATTGAGGAACTCAATGCAGCATCGACCGGACGAGCGATCGAAGCTCCCCGTCTCAGACAGCAGGAGACTGAGGGGGAAGTTGCGAAGGCATTGCGGGCATCGAACTTCCCGCAGCGTCTGGGAACGGACAAGACGCGGCTCCGAATCGGGGTTTTGCGTCTCGTCGCAAAAGGCCTTCCCGTGCCTATGCAGAAGGTTGAACAATTCGCTTCTGACTTGAAGATGTCAACGAACGCAGCGACATCATTCATTGCCAAAGTCAGTGAGCAGGACGGGGACGGCAACATCGTAGGCATCCTGGGGCTCTCGCAGAGAGCCCACCCCCATCGATTCGAAGTCAAGGATCGCGTTCTTTCAACGTGGTGTGCTTGGGATGCCTTGTTCCTTCCTGCACTGCTCAAACGACGGGCAACTGTGGAGTCTTCCTGCCCAGTGACGAAGGAGAGAATCAGGCTTACCATAACACCGAAGAAGGTAGAGGCAGTGGCACCTTCCGAATGCGTTGTCACAATGGCCGTTCCAGCAACAAGTCCTGAAGCCGTCGAAGAGATTTGGGCTGCCTTCTGTCACTTCGTGCTGTTCTTCGCTTCCGAAGACGCCGCGTCTCGTTGGGTATCGAAGCGTAAGCAAGACCTCCGAATCGTATCCGTGGAAACGGCCTACAACGTTGGGCGTCGGGCATTTCCGATGTAAGGCGGCCTCGCATTCCACCGCTGTCGTTCCTTCTGAGAGAGCACGCGGCCCGCTTGTAGTAGTGAATCCGGGAATCTTCTGATTTTTCTGAGATTTCGGCTTAACCTTAAACCTAGGTGTAACCTGTAGAATACAGAACGTTGAATGGGACTTCCCTCGGAGGCCCGCATCAATGATGCACCATTCAGGATGCAACCATGAAGATCGATATTCTGTATTTAGACGGCTGTCCGAACCACCAGCCTGTGGTTGCACTGGCCGAACAGGTCGTGGCAGAACTGAGGCTGGACGCCGATATTGAAGAAGTTGAGGTGGGTCCAGACGATGCTGAGCGATTGCGTTTTCTTGGATCACCGACCGTACACGTCAACGGCGTAGATGTTGAACCGACTGCTCGCGGCCGAAACGACGTCGGATTTGCATGCAGAACCTACAACGGACAAGGAATGCCCGACCGCGAAATCATCATGCAAGCCTGCTTAGACGCTGCACAAGACGACAATCATGACTGAAGCACCGATGACAATGCGATACCGACCATTCGGATTACTCCTCTGTGGCCTCGTTGCGATGGGTTGCGGCAAGGGTGCCCCCGAAGAGAAGGCCTCTACTCCGCAGGAGCAACTTGCGGCACGGAAACAGGCTTCCGTCAGCAGTGACATCCGCACCGTCCGCCTTCACTTCGATGGCTTTACCAAGAGCAAGAGCGGTGCGACGTGAATGGCCTGACCGAACAAGGTCAAACAAGCCCTGGATGGGTTTGACGCTGTTTCTGAGATCCGCATGGATCTCGAACGTGACGAGTTTGTCATCCGCTATGACGCTTCGCTCACTCAGGAATCTGAACTGCTTGCGGCAAGCAAAGAGGCAGGGTTTGCGGCCCAAGTCGTTTCCGGTCCGCCCACAACGGAGGAAGAGCCACCGTTCTTTCGCGAGGCCCTTGCACAGGCTCGACGTGAACAGAAGCCGGTCGTTCTCGATTTCACTGCCACGTGGTGCCTGCCGTGTGTGAAAATGATTAAGGAGACCTTCCCTGACCCGAAGGTTGCTCCGCTCCTCGAACGTTGTGTGCTTGTCAAAATTGACACCGATGAGCATCCAAGTCTCGCACAGAAATACGGCGTTGTCGGCCTGCCCGACATTCGGCTGCTCACATCCGACGGGATGGAAGTACGCAGGCTCCGTGATTTTCAAACGGCAGATGCCTTCGCTGGCGTGTTGGACGAATTACATTCAGCGAGGGTAAGTGATTCCAATGCTGCGAAGGTCGTCGATCTAACGAGCGGAGAACAAGCCCTGCGTGAGGCGTTCAACAGGGATCGTGGTAACGTGCGTCTGATTCTAATACTCTCGCCCACCTGAGGACCCTGCCAAGATGGTGCCCGTGTGGTACGAGAGAAGATTCTTGAGACAATGAAGAGTAATAAGATCAAGGTGTATGTCGTCTGGACGCCGGTATTGCGTGAAGACGACCGTGCCAGTGTTGCCGACGCAACGGCACTCATCGAAGACGATCGCGTTTCGCACTTCTGGGACGGAGGCAAGAGCTTGGGATTGTCCTTTGGAACAATCGTAACGCTCCCGCGTGGGCGCAAGCTTGCATGGGATGTTTACTTTGCGTTCAGCGCGGATGCTGAATGGGGCGACACTCCGCCGACACCGGCAGACTGGATGCATCAGTTGGGAGTCGATGACCAGACGCTGGACGGCAACAAACTGCGCGTCGCGATCGAAGCACTCCTGAAGACAATGGAGTAACACCGCATCAGTGCCGCCTGTGAGTTCATCGACACGTACAAGGATGACCCGTTCTTCCTTTACGTCGCTTACAACGCGCCCCACGTCCCGTTCGAAGCCACTGACGAGGACATCGCCCGCAACAGTCACATCAAAAGCGAAAAACGCCGCACCTATGCCGGCATGATCACCGCCCTGGACGATTCGGTCGGGCGAATCCTCACCAGACTGAAAAAGCTGAAACTGGAAGAGAACACTCTGATCCTTTTCATTAGCGACAATGGTTCACCCACAGGAGCCCGAAGCACCGCTGGCTATCTCGATGGCAACAACAACCCGCTGCGGGGAAACAAGGGGGGGCCTCTACGAAGGTGGTGTCCGTGTGCCGTTCATCGTGCAATGGAAGGGTGGCGATCTGCCCGAGGGCACGACCTACGACCGCCCGGTTTCATCGCTCGACGTTCTGCCTACCTCCTTGGCCGTCGCCGGTGCCAATCCCCCGGCGGGCAACGCCGTTAAGGAAAAAGGGAGGGTATCTTTTTGAGTTCCCTGACCGCTTGTTTTTGTTTGTCCGTTGCTTTGACCAGAACTGGCTGCGTAGCGGAGGGTTTGTCTTTTTTGTTCGGTTTGTAACGAGCGGACTTGCTGCCCGTGCGAACGTATTCATCTTTGGTCGCTTCGCTCAACTGACGACTCAGGACACGACCGTTTAGCACTTCGTCGTGACACATGTCCATTGCGTCCTGAATGATCGTCAGGCTCACTGATACGCTCGAACTATCGGGAGGGCGGTCCACTTTGATCTGTTCCTTCACGGCGAACAACTGAATCATCCATAAGCCCACCAGTGACCAGTCCATTTCCACGTAGCTGCATTCCGACGTGCGACTGTGAAGCTGGCCCCGGCCAAACGTCTGCTTGAACGAACGGAATTGAAGCTCGATTCC
>JBDONA010001155.1:0-4700 GCA_039831575.1 Fuerstiella sp.
GGCGTAAGACGCTGGGGCGAATGTTTGAAATGGCCGGAAACGGAGTGAAAACGTTGGGAAAAAACGCCGGGTCCTCCCGCCGGGGGGGCGGGGCCATCGCAAGGTAATAACAGCATGCAGGAAATGTGCGTAGTGCCCCCAACTATTTCGGCAGGCAGTCCATGACCGCGAGGCAACTTTCAGAGGCGACGGGCATCAGCCAACGGCAGATCGGTCGCTATTTTGCGAGAGGGTGCCCCCGAACATCCGCCACGTCACTTCTGAACTGGAAGCGGGAAAATATACGCGACAGGAATACTGGCAGCAATGAACCAGCGGCGGCTGGGGGAATTCAGGCAGCCAGACTGGAACTGATCAAGCAGCAAACGGAACGCGAATTTGAGGCAACCGAAAAAGGCTCACTGCAGAATGCAAAACTTCGCGGCGAACTTGTTCCAAAGTGGGAAATCGAACACGATATAACTCTGGCGATCAGCAGGATGCGAAATCGACTCGAGCATCTTCCAACAGAAATCTCAACAAGTGCCCCGTCCGAATTGAAGGCGGTGGCGAAATCACTGGCCGAGTCGACGGTACGGATCGCCTTGCAGGAACTGGCTGACGCATTTGAGCAACTCGCAGAAGGACGAGACGATGACGAGTGATGAGAGGTCGTCTGCGCCAGGCGTTGAACTTACCGGAGTACGGGAATGTCGAAGACCGGCGGCTTGCTCGGGATCGAGACACTTTATGAAATGAAGTGCAAGTCCTGCGGTCACTCCGTATGGCGCGGTCGATCGGGTGATGGGGGGGGGGGAATGTTGAGTAAGGTTGAACGGGATGAGTTTCGGTGAGGGGTGAGAATTCGGGAACAGTGTCAGGGACGAAGCGAGCAACGTCGATGGGACGAAGAAAAAAAACAACGCAGGAGTTTATCGCTGAGGCGAAGGCTGTACATGGCAACAAGTGCGACTACAGCCGGACTGAATACATCGGTGCGAATGATCCAGTGACTGTCATCTGCCCGACGCACGGGCCATTCGTCATTCCGAAGGCCTGCAGGCATGTGGATAATCGCAAACCCGGGAATCGTGATAAACCAAAAATTGGGCAAGGGTGTCCTGACTGTCTAGTTCGCGGAAAGACGACGGCGGAGTTCATTGCCGAGGCAAGGGCCGAACACGGTGACAAGTACGACTACAGTGAGACGACTTACACTTACGCCCTTGAGAAAATAGATGTCATCTGTCCAAAACACGGACGTTTTTCCCAGCTTGCGAACTCTCATGTCCAAGGAATGGGATGCGACACTTGTGCTCACGAACAACTGGCAACTAAGAAAAAGCAAAAAGCGGCTGCAGAGTTCGTCAAAAAGTCCAGAGTCGTTCACGGCGACAAGTACGACTATTCGAAGGTTGTTTACGAGAAGGCCACGCTCAAAGTCGAGATCATATGTCCTGAGCACGGAGTGTTTAAACAAATTCCTAACTCACATCTGAATCGTAGTGGCTGTCCGGACTGTGGAGGCACAAAGCAGAGCTCAACCGAAGAGTTCATTGCCGAGGCAAGGGCCGAACACGGTGACAAGTACGACTACGGAAATGTCGACTACGTCACGAGCAAGACACCAGTCGAGATCATCTGTCCAGAGCACGGCAGTTGGCTACAGAAATGCTGCTCAGTAGTCGTCACACTGGCGTGCCGCATCAGGTCTTTCAGGATCATCGGCGGGACAATCTTCGCCCACCTGTCCCCGAACGCACGACGGAGGTCATGAGCAGAAGCAAAGACCGGTGTCCCGTCCTGCTTCTGGTCAACCTTCACGCCGGCCTTCTCACCGATAGCCACAAGCCAGTCTGAGACGGTATCAACTCGTCTGCTGACGATTCCCTTCGGACCACAGACGTTGAACACGTGGCCTGTAAGTTCAACGCCTGACTGCCTCTTCTGCTGCCCGAACGCGTCCGAATAGCACTTGTGATTCGCAGCATGAGATCCAACTGCTTCGGCAGCATTGGATAGTAATTCACAAATTCCGACTTCGTGATTTCCTCGCAGCCATAGGCGTATAGCTGTAAGTCTGATCGATACTGATCGAAGTCTGCATTCAGCCGTTCTTCGCCCTGCTTATTCTTTTTCAGCAACCTGCGATGGACGACTTCCTGAATGTTTGTCGGTGACAGGTGAACTCGCAGTTGTGGCGGAAATCGGTCTTTGGCCCAGAAAAGAAACGAATCGTCAGCCTCCTGATCGATCTTCTGCTGCCCGATGGCGATGAGCCAGACCTTGCCCTTTGAAACAGAACCGATTGCCGAAGCGAAGGCTCGAAGCCGGTTCACGCGTCCCTTTGTCGAGAGCACATACTGTGACACCTCATCGACGACGATGAACAACGTGGCTCCAAGACGGCGAAACTTCAGCATGTCGCCGATTGCTTTTGCTGCTTCCTCTGGCGAGTCATCGTTGCTGTGGGTTCCAGCTCGGCTTTGAAACCACGATGTTGGTTCGGGAAAGTTGTCCGGAAACATCTTTGACATTACTCGCGAGAAATCATCGTCGGCAAATATGTCGTCCCGACGAGCTTTCCAGGGTGCACCCAGTTCTTCCTGAGCAAGCTTCTCAAATTCTGCCCACGATCCGTCTCGTTCCAGCTTCAATTCGTAGTCAGCGACGTTCGCACTGGTACGGCAGTAGCCAAGCCGTTCCTGAACGTGTCGAAGAATGGCCGAATGAACGTGTTCGTTATCCTTTGCAGCTCCTCCGACATCGAAGACCACAGAAATTGAATCAACTTTCGATTTCAGGTTACTCCATGCATCGACCATTTCCTGTCGCTCAAGGGAAGAGTTTCTCTTGAGCCATGTGTCCGCCAGCGAGCTACCGTCCGGCAGTGCGACGCCATCCAGAGCCATGCCCAGGAGTTTGGCAAAGCTGGATTTACCGGAGCCATAGAAACCAGAGACCCAAACATTCGGCAGGTCGGGGCCACCGGACTTGCCAAGTTCGTCCGAAATCGTCTTGAGCAGTCGGACATAGTTCTCGTGAATACCGTCGGGACGGTGACTGGCGTGCCCTTTGGGATAAGAAGGATGATCAGGCGATCGTCGACGAGGCGGAAAACGAGCTGAAACCCGGCCAATCCAAAACCGGCCAAACGCGCCCACCGGGTCGGCCGAAAAAGACGACGAAAAAGCCAGCAAATTAGACCACTTCTCACCAAAACCCTGGCCGGTTTTGAAGCGCCCACAAGTGGCCGGTTTTAACGCGCCCACTGACATCCGATACGCCGGTCGATTGTTGTAACGATTGGCGGAACGGACGAACGACGAATGAAAGTAGAACGAGCCGCCACGCAACAAACGGCTATCACCTTGACTCGGTCCCAGGGGGTCGCTGACGGTGGCGTGCCGCGGGATCTGAAGACGTGATTTCTGGCACGCACTGTCAACGAACGAACCGTTCTGGAAAAATTCTGATTCACTAAAATACTGCACATCTTCGATTACCTGCAATGGGATCCCCCCGTCTGGGAGTACCTTTTATTCGCTCGCATCGTTGCGAGGATTGACGCTGGCAACCTTCGATTGTTCAGACGATACGTTTGTCGCGTTATTAAATGGCGAGCATGCTCACCATCACGCACGCTATAGTGATCACGATGGCGTGTAGTTCTTCGCGGGTGAGATTCATTGCCGATTCTTTCTACAAGGCCTCAAACCCTCAGTCCCCGGATCAACGATCCTGTGCCTCTGGCGGATCTTTGTGCTGTTACTCCGCTCACAGGCGGATTTTTGTCGTTATCATGGGTTTCTCACCGCTGTTCGGCGGATTAAAACCATTGTTAGCCATCATGGCGAACTTCTTGAACCATCCTGCACCGTCAAAGGAATTCTGAATGTCGGAGATCAAGCTTCCGTTAACCCTGATCGGCACTGCGTTGATCATTTATACAGGATTTGGCTTTGCCACCGCTGGCCCCGCTGGTGCCGTTGCGGCTGTGTTTCTTCTACTACTTAAGGCACTCATTACCTCAATTCTGGGCATCGTAGCCTGTTTGGGGACCGCACAGATCCTGAACACCAACTTTGGGACCATCAAATCCGCTTCCGCAAACCTCGCTGCCGTGGCCCTGTTTCCTGGTGCTGTAGGACTACTCATGGCACTGATCTTATCGGCACTGATCTCACCTGTGTTGGGAATGATGCTGGTAGCGCTGACTGTTATCGTTCTGACCTTCGGATTGCTGAAATCTCTCTTTGATCTTGAATTTTTTGAGCTTGTCGTGTTCGTTCTGATTCTCTGGGGCGTGTCGTGGGCAGCGGAACAAGTCATTGGCTGGCTTTAGGCATTGGAAGGACGGCGATTCTGCCGTCACGTCAACTGACAGAGATGGCTAAATCGGGTAAGGGCCACCGTTGCCGGTGCCCCTCCCCACACCACCTGACATGCGGTTCAGCACGGGCTGATCACCGAAACTCATCCCGTTCTTCCTTGCTCATCTTCCGCCAGTCCCACGGTGCAATCACCTTGTGACTGCCAGCCGATACGTGCCCATGGCAAGTTGTTGCACCAGCTGTGGTTGGAGTGTTTCCCATCGCCGATAGCACGGTGTACTGGTTGAGTCGGCATCCCTGCCGCCACATAGATCGCAATTCGTTACGCGGTTAGGGCAAGCTAGTGCGAAACCCCTATTCACCTCCTGAAACACAAGACTCGCTGCC
>JBDONA010000193.1:0-4700 GCA_039831575.1 Fuerstiella sp.
CATCGGTCCATGGGTCAGGCGAATTGGGTCTCGGCCGAAAGCAGACGTGGCGAAGGTAATGCCAATAACCCAAGATAAAAGCAGAAAAAGCCCTGTGGTACGTGCCATGGTGTGTCTCAGTGTGAGGATCAAAATGGGTAGAACGGAGCGGAGGATCACCGTCGCGCTGAGCCGAAGGTTTAGCCTCCGGCCTTGGCGATTATCCCAGGCGTACCCATTCTATCCGGCAACGGCCGAAAATTCACGTGCCGAATGTGAACTGCGGAGGAGAGCGTTGCCCTTTTGTTACGACGCAAGACAGATTTGAGCCGTAGGCGCGAGCCTAGGGTTTTGCGAAATCGCGCTAAGCGCGGGTAAAGCCAGTGCTACACATTGGTTGGCCTCCGCGGGCCGAAGGCAACCTAGTTGACCGCGAACTTGACTTCAATCTTCTTGTCGATTTGAACCGCTTGACTTCAGGATTGTTCGGCATCATCCAGCACCATGCCGCGAGAAACGCCCTGTTGCGACACGATCGGTTCGAATACGAACGCCCTGCGCTGTTTCACTCGGCGAGCGAATCCTTTCTTGGCGAGGATGTTCAACACGGTGATCACGGAACTGTAGGCGAGTTCCCTGGCGGCTGTTCCACTCGCTAACGCCTCTCGCACCTGTTCGGCACTCTGTGATGAGTCCTGCCAGAGGATCTTGAGCAACGCCAATTCAAGATCGGTCGGATAGCGAGATTTAGATTTGGAGCCCATATTGCACACCTGCGATGCACTTCTATGGTCTTAAACGTTTTAACTCTTTAAATATTGCCGATGCTGTAGATGTTGCCAATCTTTTTTTGCCATCTTGACGAGCCAGTAATACAAGCACGAAACGCCAGCGAGTGAGTTGATTGGCGCCCGCGAGACTCACTCGCTCGCGCTTCGTGCTAGTATTTCGACCGGTTGCCAGACACATCAAGCGTGCTTAATGTCGCAGAACTCAGTATCATGATGAACATGAAAGCTCATCTGTCTCGACGAACGATGCTTCGCGGAATCGGCGTCAGCATGGCGCTGCCGTGGATGGAGTCGCTACGTGTTTGGGGTGACGAGCAACCGAACCAGCCCGGTCGGTCCGGCGAAACGCCGACAAGGATGGCCGTCCTATTCACCGGCTGCGGGTTCCATCGAAACGAGTGGTGGGCCAAAGGCAACGGCAAGCAGATGGAGCTGGGCAAAGTACTTCAGCCGCTGAACGACTTCCGAGATCAGATGGTCTTCATCCGCGGACTCTACAACAAAGAGGCGTTGAAGGGGAACATCCACAGTTCGCAAACTGGGAACCTTCTCTCAGGAGCGCCGTTGGCGTCCGGGGGGTTGATTCGGTCGGGCACCAGTGTGGACCAGTTGGTCGCGCAACAGGTCGGGAATCAAACGAAGATACCGAGCTTGGTGTTGGGATGCGAAAAGTCCAATCCTTCGGTCCACAAGAACTATTCGATGCTCTACAGTTCTCACATTTCCTGGAGTAGCCCGACCACCCCGACACCACTCGAAGTTTACCCAGCGCTCGCCTTTGACCGCCTGTTTAGTGACAATGTGCAAAGGGGAGACGAGAGTGTACTCGACGCTGTACTGAACGATGCTCGGGACGTGCGGCGAAACATCAGTCTCCTCGACCAACGAAAGCTGGATGAGTATTTGAATTCCGTTCGCGAGGTAGAGCAGCGGATTACGAAGGCCGGCCAACGAGGTGAGCTACAAGGCTGGCGACCGACTCTTACCAAACCGAATATCCCTCGCCCCAAAGACGGTTACCCGCAAGATATTGTCGAACACATGCGGCTAATGTGCGACATTTTGGTCCTCGCGTTCCAGACCGACACGACGCGAGTATGCACGCTCAAGCTAAACAACGATCACGGCACGTTACGGTTTCCACACCTTGGTGTCGATTACATGATTCATCACTTGCTCTCCCACAGTGACACGGATGACTGGTTGAAGGTCAATCAGTTCTTCCTTGAGCAAGTGGCGTACATCGTTCGGCGGTTGCAGGCGATCCAGGAAGGTGATCGCACGGCGCTCGACAACTCCATGATCATGCTCTGTTCAAGCATGCTCAACGGACACCATGACGCTACCCAGTTGCCGGTCGTCATGCTAGGTGGTGGTGGAGGACGCATTCAAGGCGGGCAAAATCTGGATTACCTTGCCAAGCCAAACCGTCAAATGTGTCGGCTCTATATGAGCATGATGGATAAGATGGGTGTGCACGTCGACCACTTCGGTGATGCCACCGAACCGCTCGACGAGGTGTAGTGGTGTCCCTCGCTTAAGCGTCGGGTTGCACTCACTCGTCGTCCACCCAATCAGCACCTCGTATGTTGCGGAATTGTGGACTTGTGACAATCGAATCGACGGCCACACTAAAACGGTATCCATTCTCTTTTAGACGTTGTTGCATATCGTCCAACAGCGGTTCGTCGGATAGCTGTACGGCTCGCCCCAGAGCGTAGCCGAGGAGCTTGCGGCAAAACTGTCGCAGGAAATCGTCCTGACGAACGGTCGTCAAGTATTCGCGTAGGCCGTTCATACCATCAATTGCCCGGCCATCGACCAAGGTGGTCTTCGTGTTAACGTCGCTTTGGCGGAGTCGACCGAGCGCATCGTACTGTTCCAACGCGAAGCCATAGGGATCGATTTTGGCGTGGCATTTGGCGCATTCCGGGACAGAACTATGCTTCTCGATCAACTGCCTGGCGGTTAAATCAGCCGGAACGGCCTCTGGTAATTGAGGAACGTTAGCGGGCGGTCGCGGGAGTCGCTCGCCCAACAACGTTTCCGAGACCCAATTGCCGCGGAGAATGGGGCTGGTTCGCGATGCGCCTGAGGTCCTTGCCAAGACCGTCGACATGGCTAATACTCCGCCACGACCGGCTGCCCGCACTCCATCCAGTCGACGCCACTCGTCACTACGGTCCTTCAACTTGGAGTCGTTATCCTCCGGCCACTGCAGTCCATAATGAGCGGCCAACTCTCGATTGACGAAGGCATAATCGGCATCCAAGATGTCGAGCACTGAACCATCATTACGAAAGAGCTGGCTGAAAAACACCACCGATTCCCGGTACATATCTGCTCGCAACGTCGAGAACTCGGGATACAGTTTTTCGTTCTTCTCGTCATTTTTATCGAAATCTCGAATGTCCAACCACTGGCAAGCAAACTCCTCGGCCATTCGAGCTGAACGCGAGTCGCGCAACATCCGTCGAACCTGAGCAACGAGAACGGCGCTGTCGTTCAATGCGGCTTCGGTCGCCAATTGCCGAAGTTCCTGATCGGGCATGGTGGCCCACAAAAAATAGCTGAGTCGATTAGCAAGCTCAATGCCAGACACGGGCGCTGCTTTGTCCCCAGCTGGTGCATGCTCAAGGCGATACAAAAACGCGGGAGATGTGAGAATACGAGCGGCGGTCAGACGAATCGCCGTGTCGTGAGGCAGCTCGGCTTTTCGCAATCGACCGTATAGACCTCGCAGATCTTCCTGTTCACTTCGCGTTAGCGTCCTCCTCCAGGCCAATTCCGCAAACTCGACAATTGCCTCGAGGTGGCTGGGCTCCGTCTCGATTAAGAGCTGTTGAAAACGATCAGACCGGTCATTGATCTTCTTTCGAAGTGGCTTAAATGCGATGACCAAGTCTGGTCTGTCCTGAGTGGCAAACTCGGTGATTTGCTCGAAGGCGACAACCAATCGAATCGGTTCGTGGCTGATAAACCACAGTTCATTCCACAAACGGTCCAGCTCCCGTGTTTCATCTTCTTCCAGCATCAACTGCCGAAGATGTGCATCCTCTCGGTGGAACAACGTCAGTGTGACGACTTCATCCACGGGAACAATTCGGGTATAGCACAGAGCCGCCGGGAACAACTGGCGAAATTCTCGACAGGCTCGATCAATCCGCCGCTGTCCGGCTGTGTCTGCCACAACCAATAGGGCCGAATCGGGCCATGGCCTTGAGACTTGGGTCGGATTGGCGACGATCTTCGCCTGTGCACATCCGTCTGCGGCCGAAGCGACATGCAGCCGCACCGTGCTGACCAACTCACCGCCTCGAGCCAGCTCAAGGGGAAGTTGCACCTCGATTTGAGTCGGCGCCTGAACGCAGAGACTATTCGGATCGATGGCCGAACCATCTGGATGAGTGCCGAACATTGCCGGATCGATCCCTGCTGCACCCGATTGATCGGCGGGCTTCAAAGGCAGTTGACTTGCGACCGTACTCCAAGCCAACGGACCATTCCAAGCCAATAGCCGTTCTCTCAATTCCATGTCGGCCGCGTTCGGCGTATTTCCATTGGACAGAAGCTGCTGCGTTTCGTTGGCCAAGCGGGTCTGTTCGTCGCGCGATCCGCTGTTGCGAACTGTATCCCGCCATCGGGCCAAGACCGAACCAGCCGGCAAACTCAGAGCGGTCTCCGGCTGGTTTGCGGAAGCACAAAAGTGCCAAGTTGCCAGGTTGCCATAGGTGTCGGGCAGTGGGTTTGCCGTCAGTACTTTGTCGATGATCTGCTCGGCCAGATCCCACTTTCGCTCCTTCCCGCCCACTTCGATCATTCGCCAATCGATGTGAGTCGTGTCACAGCTGTGGTTTTGATCACGCGAGTTGACCACCAGCAGGAGAAAATCGCCCGGCTCGACCGGATAGGTGCTCTTTCCTTGAAACG
>JBDONA010000200.1:0-4686 GCA_039831575.1 Fuerstiella sp.
GCAGCGGACATTGTGGCATTCCTGCTGAGTCAGGGTGAAGCTCAGAAATTTGAAGTTGTGGAGCCATCTGACACGGCCCTTGATGCCCTCGTGAAATTGTTCCTGAAGAAGTCTCGATTCAGCGAAGTGGCGGTTCAACAGATTCTGGCCAGCCGAACATTCCCACAGAAATCGAGCGATGTCGCAGGCGACGAACGCGTCCTGGCCACTGAGGACAAGACGGCGGTTGATGAGGAAGAGTGGAAGGAACGGAAACTGGAATACATTGGTCGTCGGACGATCTCCCGGTACGGCTGCTATGGCTGCCATGACATTCCGGGATACGCAGATGCCCGACCGATCGGTGTGGCGTTGCAGGACTGGGGACGTAAGGACACCAGCAAGCTGGGTCTGGAGCACATTGAAGAATTCCTGCATCATCACGGAGAACCGGATGGTTCCTCGACGCGTGAGCGAGTCGCACAGGCGCTCAGAGATGCTGAAGCCGAAGCCGAAGACGCTGACAAAGAGCAGTTGAACGCCGAGCTGACACAGGCCTTCTTTTACGAAAGCCTGCTGCATCATGGCCGCCCCGGCTTCCTGTGGCAGAAACTGCGTGGGCCTCGAACCTACGACTACCTGAAGACAGATACCAAGGGATATGACGAGCGTCTGCGGATGCCGAAATTCCCACTCAAAGAGGACGAAGTGGAAGCCATCGCGACCTTTGTACTGGGTCTCGTTGCTGAACCGCCGTCGGAAAAATACATTTACACGCCGGACGTTCGTAACAGCACTCGCGTCGAAGGCGAATTTCTGCTGGCCAAATACAATTGCACCGGCTGCCACATGGTGGATCTGCCCAGAGTCACATTTGGCGCAGACCTGGACGAAGATATCTTTCCGCCTGCTGATCAGGGGTTGGACCACGAAGCGGGCATACAGCTGTTGTTGAAGAGGCAGAAGCCCCGAATGGCACTCACGGGGGAACAACAAATGTTCACCGTCCTGGATGAACAGGTCGAATTGCCACTCGCATCATTCCACGGCATGGAAGTGTTCAGTGCTGACCCCGAGGACTTCCCGGAAGATCGAGCGGCCACTTTTGCGACGTGGGAAGTGATCGACTTCAGCGACGATCAGGAAAATCCGCTGCGTTATCTGCCAGGCTCCCAAATCACTGTACCCGTTCAGAAGCTGGTAGACGTTCAACCAGCACGTGGTGGTGTCTTTGCGGAATGGCTGGTGGAACACTTGATGCAGGAGCGGCTCGGCAAAACCCGTGACCTCGCAGGTCGCAGTCTGGCGTGGCAGGATTCGCCGCCGCCCTTATATCAGGAAGGATTCAAGGTTCAGACCTCGTGGCTGCACGACTTCCTGTTGAACCCAATGCAAATCAGAAACACAACCGTATTGCGGATGCCGAAGTTCAACATGAGCTCTGAAGAAGCAGCCGTCCTGGCGAACTATTTTGCCGCCGTTGACGGGGCACCGTTCCCATATGACAACGACAATGCTTCAGCGGCCAATTACCTGGCGACCCGCGATACTGAGTTAAGAGCGTCGGGAGTATTGAAACCGGATCAATCCTATCTGGACCAGGCCTGGCAGACACTCAACGGTCTCAGTGATGGACTTCACAGCCCAACCAACGGAAACACTGCGAAGTGTGCCGGCTGCCATTCCGTCGGTGGCCTGGAGTATGTCAAGGATCTGACGTCCGCCACACCAACACCGCAGGGGCCGGACCTGAGACGAGTGCAGCGAAGACTGCGGCCTGATTGGGTGCAGCTGTGGTTGTACAATCCCAAATGGACGACCCCTTACACATCGATGCCCAACAACTTCCCCGCGAATACCACCGGACAGGCTC
Organism: Fuerstiella sp.; assembly: GCA_039831575.1. Lineage (GTDB taxonomy): Bacteria > Planctomycetota > Planctomycetia > Planctomycetales > Planctomycetaceae > Fuerstiella. The sequence continues at coordinate 1,853 of JBDONA010000200.1, forward strand.
CGCAACTGTTTGGCGGGGAACCCGGACAGCAGGTGATCGGCGTCCGCGATGCATTAATGAATTACTCCAGACTGATCGAACAACACGGTATACCAGAGCGGGGCAAGCCCGCTGCAGCAACTCCACCGGCAACGGTGGATGCTGGCGCTGAGTAATCGAATTGAACATGGTGCACCTATGGTCTTTGTAAAACAGGTACTCCCTAACGGTACGGCATTTACGATGAAGAATTTCATACCAGCATTCCTGGCAGCCAGCGTCGGTCTGACGTTTTCCGGTTGCGGCGAATACGGTGGCGGGGCGTCCGTTGTCCCGGAGGTGGTTGTGTTGCCTCCAGACCATTTTTCAGGTGAAGAAGACGGCACTCCGGCCGGCGATGCAACGGCAGATACGGGGACTGGAACTTCCGCGGCTGCAGGTGGTACAGGTACGTTCAGAGGGCGAGTTGTCCTGACGGGCACACCTTCGAAATCACTTCCGTTAGCACCATTGCACGCCAAAGGAGCTGGCGTAAAGGATGCAGAATCGTGTTCATTGGAAGCAGTTCCAAACGAGCAACTGGTAGTTGGGGAAAAAAATGGAGTTCAAAACGTTTTTGTCTACATGACGCGAGCGCCCAAAGGAGTGAAACTTCCACCTCTGCCTACTGAGCCAATTATATTCGACCAGGTCGTCTGCCGTTTCAAGCCTCATTGTCTGGTTGTTGCGACCGGTCAGCCCGTCAAAGTGCTGAACGCCGACGCTAAGCCGCATAACACTCACACCTACCCGGTTGCGCAAGATGGAGTGAATTCGGTGGTAAGCGGTGGCGAACGGGAAGGAAAACTTGAGATCGTGTACAACCGACCAGAAAAGCTGCCGCTCGCGGTCAAGTGCGATTACCACACCTGGATGGTGGCCTACCATTTGCCGCTGAATCACCCCTTTGGGGCCGTAACCGACGAAAACGGCGAGTTTGAGATTCCGAATCTTCCGGCCGGTGAACATACGTTCGTCGTCTGGCATGAAAACGTAGGCTACGTCGAGCGAAAACTGAAGGTAACAGTGGCGGCAGGAGAACCGGATCTGCAAACGATCGAATTTCCCGCTGACAAACTGACACTTTGATCTCTCTGCACCAATCACAACGCGAGAATGCCGATTGAGGGCACCCCGAATGTTGTTTCGAACAAACATGACGCGGCACAGCCGCAACACAATTCAAAACTCTGTTGTGCCAACGAGGGAATGTCCCCATGGGCGGCAGGGCCCACGGGCGCCGGATGGACGTTCGGGATGCTGGCGCGCACTACGCGCAAATGCCGCACGGTGGACTATGGCGGTTGCTCTGGTCACTGTGGTGGGTTGCTCTGATGCTGGATTTGATTCCGATTTCGTTTCCAGTCCTGCCACGACAGGTCTGATTGAAGAAGCACAGGAAAAAACGGGCCCCGACAATGACGCAGGCGTTGTCACTCTTGTCGACCAGAGGTTTGGCGACCCCCAGAAACTGACAGCCTGGTCAAAGTTACCAGTGGACTTCGGTGGTGTAATCGGCACCGTTGTGGCGGCTCCTGACGCCAAGAGTCTGCAATTGGACTTTGATGGCCAGCTGGATTCCTTTCTGGGCGGCAACAAAGTCGTTCAGTTTGTGACAGGTCCCGCAACACTGGAAACTGTAACGCTGCAGAGCTGGTCCGCAGAGACCGGGATCGGTGAATTGGTAGGCATGATGATCAAATCACCGTCGGCGGGCGATCAGGTTATCGTGGACGGTGGACATACACTTCAAGCGGGACGTGGCCTTTACATGCGGCATTGTTCGCACTGCCACGGAACGAGCGGCGACGGGGCAGGTCCAACTGCTGAATACCTGTACCCGCGGCCTCGGGACTATCGTCCCGGAAAATTCAAGTTCACTTCGACCAAGTCGCTGATGCGACCGGCACGAAACGACCTGCACCGGATTCTGAAGAATGGAATCCCCGGCACGTACATGCCGTCGTTCGTCCCGATGCTCGACAAAGACGAATTACACGCTGTTGTTGAGTACGTCCGCTTTCTGTCCATGCGAGGAGAGTTTGAGCAGAAAGTCACCAACGCATTCGCCAGTGATTACTCACAGGCGGAGTTAGAAAAGCGTCTGGATGACGGCGAAAAACGGACGGCGATCATCGATGAACTCAAGGGCTACTATGCCGAATATGTCGCCGAGGATTTGAAATACGATGAGGATGACCTGGCCTCTGCCTGGGAAATAGCTGATGCGGAGGAGTCACTCGTCATTCCGTCCATCCCACGTGTTCCCGATTCCATCGAATCACGACGCCGTGGTCGTGCGTTCTTCGTGGGTACGAAATTCAACTGCGTTAACTGTCATGGCATCGGCGCCAAGGGGGACGGACCTCAGACTCTCGATTACGAACTTGTCAATAATAAACCTCGTGACCTGCCAGGTCTGCATGACGACTGGGGACACGTCGTTCGTCCACGGAATCTGACACGCGGTATTTATCGTGGCGGTCGACGACCGATTGATATTTTCCGTCGCGTCTATTCGGGCATTAACGGAGCAAAGATGCCGGGCTTTGGCGGAAAAGAGCCCGACGAGGAATTGTGGCACATTGTTAACTACGTTCTGAGCATTCCATTTAACCCTGAGCCGGGACATATTCCCGGCGTGGCACAACCCGCAGCAGCGGACGGAGCCGCAGCCCCTTCTTTGTAGTGGAATGATCCGGAGATTGATTACGTGAAAAAGTTCTGGGCACTTTTCTTCATCTTTTGGCCGATTGTTGCCATCTGGTCCTGCTGGGTTGCGCCCGACAGAAACTGGTGGTTTCCCGGTGAGGCCA
>JBDONA010000971.1:0-4683 GCA_039831575.1 Fuerstiella sp.
TCGGCCAGTCGTTGCGTTCGAGCAGGCTCCTACCGTTGCGAATCAGACAGCGGCTTTGGCTGCCATCGTGAGTATACAATCCGTTGATGCACAGAATGAGGCACTGCCTGTTCTTCGCAAGCGTGTGGCAGTCGTGGTCCTGAAGCGTGGTGAATCGGTGGCTGGCAATGCTCCGGACTCAGCGTTGAAGGATTACCAGGCTTCTGTGCATCGATTGGGATTAGATCAGAGAGCTCGGACATGCTTCAACCTGTGATTGGTATGTATCCAATGACAGGAGAAGTATCGGTGCATTCTGAACATCAGCAACGGGGTAGGCGCTACATGTAGCACTAACGTTGGAATTCGGGAGGAACAGTTAGAACGCGCCAGTGGCCGCGGTATCTGTTCGTTCATTTCCGGCTGTGTGTATGAAGGACGGCTGCAGGCACGTCCGGATATCGGCTGTAAGGGTCTGGGGTTCCGTTCCGTTCTGTGCTGACATGGACAACCAGACCGTTCATTCTAAGCGGCCAATGGTGCGTCCGTTTTGATAAAGCGCACGCCCTATCAACAGTCAGCCGGGCGAAACTGATGCTCCACATCCTGTATCGTGAATCATGATCATCATTTGCACCACCTAACGGTACCGTTCTCTCTCGCTCTTCCGCCCGGTCGGTTGAGCAGGCGGTCGGGCACTAAGTAATCCGGCCTCGAGAAAGAGGGAGATACTTTCTATTGCTGCACGTTGAATACGAGTCATGATGCGGTCTGAGCCATGATGTCCACAGGGATGGCCAGTAACTCGGCTTCTATTTGTTGCCACGGTTTTGCCAGATCGACAGTCTCCCAACGGATAGAATGGCCTTGAATCGTAGTTGATTCACGAAGGTCGTGGTCGACGGTTGGGTACAGCAGGATGCCCGTTGACGTCCGGTGCTCTGCTGACCGATGCTCCTGAGACTTCAGATATGCATAGATCTGGAACAAATGATCTCGATTGAAGGTCCGGTTGCCCCATCTGCCCGTGACAATACTCTTCGCTGTGAATTTCGTGTCGAGCACGATGAGATGACCTGACGACTTGTGCTGTAATGTTAAGTCCGGGTACATCGCCGGCAGGTATTCTGTGGCGTCCGATGTCGGCCACACGAGTTTCTGTTGTGGCGAAACCTTCCAGCCTTCCAAATGATGGGCGTAGAATTTGGCGACGAATCGTTCGTAGATGTCGTAAAGTGTGAACGCATCGCGATCGAGTCCGGGCAGTCCTGTGTTCCCCTTGTCTTCCATCGGCATTTGCCTTTGAGTCAATAGGTAGCAAATGGTCAGCATCAGCTGATAGTCCATGTCGTGCCGTTGCAATTGTTCCCGCCGGATGCTGGCGGTTTTCAACTCAACAATTTCGACAGCATCCATGTCGCGAACGAGTCGCCGCAAGCGCCCACGCAGTTTATTGGTATTCGGCATGCTGCTGCCAAAATCGCCAACCTGAACCAGCCGCACCATTGTGCTGCGGACGATCTGATTCTTGGGGACATTGGCGCTGAACAGCTGAAACCGACAGCACGCACGGCCGTGCTGGAAGGACATGCGTCTGAGGCTTGCGTTGAAATCGACACGACCACGAATGCTCGCGATTTCGGCTGCGTGAGTCCGGTAGTCCCGTCCGAGCCCAATCCGAAGTCGCTGCTGAATCAGGTTGGCCAGAATTGTTGTGAGCAGAGCATCGAGCGTTGGCGCTCTCTCCACGTCTGACTTCCAGCGAGATTTCAGATGCAGGACGTCCCAAACATAGAGCAGCATGTGCCAGAGATTCCGAACGGGAATTCCGGTACTCGTTAGCTGAACCGAGGGCGAGGAACTTTCCGTGTTGATCATTTCCCAAGCAGTCCTTGCTGAGCCTGCTCAACTCGTTTGGCGTTGTCGAACCAATACTCCTTCAGCAACGGCACGATCTCAGTCTGAACGATGCCGACGTACCACTCGCGACCGAGTCCGGAAAAATCATCACCCTTGGGACAAAAGAAGCTATGGCCGACCTGATAATTTTCACCCAGCAGTGGATCCTCCGAAATCTCCTGATTCAGCGCAATCATTCTGGTTGACACGAGTTCTGCTAGATCCGGTTTCATCTGCCGGTCGATCAGCCACCCACGGAAGATTGAACTCGGATATTGTGGGGTCAATGTCATGAACGCGAATCGGCGCCGTAAAGCGTAGTCAACAATCGCGAGCGAGCGGTCAGCCAGATTCATCAGCCCGATAAGATGGACATTCGCCGGAACGAAGAAACGCGGTTCATTCTTCTTCTGGTAGACAAGCGGCACCGCAAATTCGGGGCCGCGTTTATCGGCCTCGATGAGCATGAGTAACTCACCGAAGATTTGTCCGAGGTTTCCCCGGTTGATCTCGTCGATGATAAAGACGTAATCGCGATCAGGATCGTCTTCCGCACGTTTACAGAACCTGTAGAAGATTGCATCCTGCAGACCGAAAGTGCCCGCTTGATCGGGCAGCGGACGATATCCTCTAATAAAGTCTTCGTAAGAGAAAGCCTGATGAAATTGCACCATCTCCAGCCGGTCGTGGGCTTTCTCTTCCATCAACGCGTATGCCAGCTTTCGCGCAACAAAGGTCTTCCCCACACCGGGAGCTCCCTGGAGAATCAGATTCTTCTTGGAACGCAGCCGGCCGAGTGCCTGGACGATTTCCGCTTCAGGCAGAAAGACACCAGAAGCGATGATGTCCTCGATACTGTACGGCTCGTATGCGGCCTCTTCATCATCGGGATCGGAGTCCGGTTCGGGAACGTCTTCCGAATCCCACCAACGCTTGCAGAACCACTCGTGGTCTTGATCCGCACCATTCCAAATGAAGTCTATTAGCCTGCTGGAGAGATCTTTGTGCTGATAGTCTGCGTCGGTTCTTACCCGCCAGATCGTTCGACGATTCGTGTAGAAAAACCAGTCTTTTTCCTGAAAGCCAGGTTCCCATTCGACTTCGACCGTCCTGCCATCGCCGCGATTGGCGACCACGGTGCCTACGGCCTTGATCGACATCTTTGAGACGGTGTTGCCAAGTGCATCAAACGGCAGATTCTTCTTCTGCGTTGAGGACGACTTGATGGCAATTCGATCGCCTACTTTGATGGATCGGACTTCCTCAAGATACTTGTCTTTGTAGCCGTTCTGCCACACCCCTTCATCCAGGAATCGTTCTGTCTGATCGGGCGGGTCCGAGGAATTCCAGTATGATCCTACAAGCCAGTGGTTATTCTCGGCCGGCAACTCACCACCTGAACTGGCGGACGCATTCCCATCATCGGCATTCGATGACTGCCAAGCATCGTATGAGACGTCAGGCAGGGGCTTGCCATTCGCCACGACTGACTTGACGGTTTTGATATAGAAGTCAGCAGAAAGGCCCTGTGGCGGCAACTTGATGTCGAGATACGTTCGGTTGACGCTGTCCAGATTCAAGAACGTATCCGGGCGAATCCAGAATAACCCCATCGTGAGATTGGTAGAAACGCCCCAGACATCCAGCGCTGAATCGAATGCCGTGCCAAACTCGGGGTTATCAAGCGGCGTCTCTCCCAGTGCCAGACGAAACACATTCCACAGCGTCGCAACATCGTCACGTCCACGTTTTGCCTGATAGGCGATGAACCACGAACGCTGATTATTCAGCACAGGAATACCATCAAAATCTTCGGGCAACGGCCTCTTCGCACCAAGGAGTTTCTTGACCTCAGTGAGGATCGCGAGACGTTCTTTCGTTCGCGTCTGCCGATTGAAGGCCCCGAGGAATGTGAACGGGTCAATCTCCTTAATCAGGAAACCGGCGCCGTCCTTGTCCTTGTCGTTGAGCGGGGTGACCTTGACGCCATCCGTTCGCAGCTTGTCGAGACACGCAATGAGCTCAGTCTGGCGATCTTCCCAATCAACGAGAAGACCAGCCAGCTCCGCATAGAGTGGAATCCAAGTGAATGTACTTTCCATGCAATGCGTATTCCCGGGTCATGATCGCGCAGTGTTCCATGATTAGGGTGCCGATTATACAGGGCAACTGTTGAGTGATGCTGCGATTTCTTCTTTGCGACGTTCCGATTTCATCGATCGGTCCTCCGTGCGTTTGGGTGATTGGTGTTTCCACAATCACCAAATCGTCGCAGAGCCGATCGGCGCCGGTTTCAGCACGCTACCTGCTGGCAAGTGCCACTTGAGGAATGAAATTCGTTCTTTGCCGAACGCGATTTTCGGTTCGCTACCCACGTACGACGCAAGACTCGCTTCCAGACGCTGGTCAGGCACTACCGGACGCGCTTTCCACCCGCAGGATTCCGTCAAAGGTTTCAAACCTGCTTTCCTAAATCTCATCGCGATTTCCCACGCCTCTTGGCGCAATCACATCGACTGAGTGCAGTTTGCGCCGTCGCGAGCCGCCGATGGGGGTTACATTGATATCGCGACAATAGAGTGCCAGCCTGGGCAGGAGAATGTTGCCTTTTCAGCGTCGAGTTCTTCTGCTGCACTGTCCCAGTTGACCAGGTGCTCACGTTCCGGGGCGACGTATTCACCGCAACTGTGGCAGGGCTGATGTACGAGCCCCGATGAACCAGCCAGAAACTCCTGCCAGATACAGCCGTCCTCTTCACTGACCGTACATTCCAGATAGACGCGTTTTCGATTCCCATAGAATCGG
>JBDONA010000926.1:0-20676 GCA_039831575.1 Fuerstiella sp.
GAATGAACATGCCCGCCAATGCTACTGACCTGATTTCGACCGGACAGACCAAAGGTCGTCACTACATCGCGTTTTGGATTTCAAACACTGGAGTTATCAAATTCAGTCGTCGAAAACACGGCCAAAAAATTTCCACCCCATCCACTTTGTCACTCTTCTGGGGAACATGGGCTAACCGGCAGGACTTCCATCAATCGCCGGCGCTTGCGAACTGGTTGTCCTCCACGGTTGCCACGGCCCGCACTGTCGTTGAAGGACCGCCGCAACCACATTGGAATTGGAAGAATAACCAGTTGCACGTTCGTTCATCGCACGGGCAGGTCCTGTTGTCGTACCGAGTCCCCTTGAAAGGCAATTTTGAGATCAACTGCGAATTCAGAACCGGCGCTCTTGAGGATTTTCATTTCATGTACGGGGCTGACCATGTGGCTCCGCGATCTTTGCGTACCGGGGTTCGTATCGGCAGTGTTCGTCACGACTGGTACAGTGAATTTGAATCCCAAATGGTGCCTCAGGGGACGTGGACTCAATGTCGGATTGTGGTGCGCGATGGTCGCTGTCTGACATGGTTCAACGGTCGGCTGATGCGTGAACGGATGCTGGCAGCGGATCACGATCCGTGGATTGCCTTTCGAACAACGTCGGCCCTTCGTCAGCCTTCGTTCCGAAACTTTCGAATTGATGGAACGCCAACAGTTCCCGACGAGGTCAATTTTTGCGGCGATTCGAGACTATATGGTTGGTGGTCCTGGATCGAGAAAATCATGGGCGACGCCTGGACCCGCGCGGACGCCGAGTTCGGCACAGGCCTGACGGGACTTCGCCAGCCACAGCAGCACGGAACGCACTCTGAAAGCCTACTATGTTATTACCGGCCGCTCGCTGAAGACGGTGTCCTGAACTACGAATTTTTTACGTTCCCGATCAGATACACGTTCATCCCGCTGTAGGTCGTCTTGCATTTCTGCTGGATCCCAATGGTGTTCATCTGCATCGTGTGACGAATGGTCGCCACGATCGTAGTGAAGCCGACCCGGCGGAGATTTCTATTCAGCCGAATTGTCACCGAGGTCCGGCCGAACTGCCGTTGAATGCCGGAGAGTGGAATCATTGTCGGCTGTCTTTGCAGGGCAATACCGTCGAGATATCTATTAACGGGCAGTTGGTCTATTCGTATCCATTGCCGCCGGCGAACGATCGCATCTTCGGTGTGTTCCACTACGCGGACAGGACGAAGGCTGAAGTTCGCAACATCATCTGGAGGGGGGAGTGGCCGAAAGAACCGTTCGGCGCGAGAGTGACAGAGCTGTTCGACCGCAACCCGCATCAACTGGACGAGCGACTGACGGAACTGGAAACAATTGAACATGACTTCGCGAAGGACGCCTTACCAACAACAATTTTTCAACTTATTCGGACTCAGGAAATCGGAAGACCACAGTTGATGACGAGGGAGTCACGCAGTCTCAGACGGCGGGTAGTGGATGGGCAAACTCGCCGACCCGGCTGAACTGGTCGCTGCACGGCGACTTTGATGTGGAAGTGTCGTTCGACAACCTGAGGCTCAGTCGTCCCGAATACGGCGGGTGCGGAGTTTTGGTACGCACCGCTGACGGCCACCTGCTACAGGTTAGTCGGCGGAATCGCGAAGAGTCTGCGAATCGAGTGTATCTAAGCTGGCGGGCTCCACGTGGGGACAAAGAGTGGCAACTGGATGCAGAGGAATTGACCAGCGAAGTGCTGGAAGGTCGTTTCCGGCTTGCTCGACGGGGCGATACCTATTACTTCTTTTTCAGTGAGCACGATTCGGCGGTGTGTCGTTTGGTGGCCACACATACCATCAGAGATGCGGGGCAGCAGCCGGTGAAAATTGAACTGCGGGTCCTTGCCAGACGCAGTGCAACGGCCACGTTGACGTGGAAGCAGCTTCGCCTGTCTGCTGAAAAGATCGTGCAGAGCCGAATCAGCATCACTGACCGTCCGGTCACCATGGAAGAATGGAAAATAATTGCCGCGGCCGCGGAACTGCAGGAACTGCGTCTGGACGGCTCCGACGTGTCCGACGCTGATCTGACGCAGCTGGCAGATCACCAACAGCTGCGCAAGTTGTATCTGATGAACACGGGCGTCACGCCGAAAGGACTGGCTGCGATTAAGGGGCTGAAAGACTTACGGAATCTATATTTGACAGGGTCTGGAATCGACGATTCTGCAGCCGGGATTCTGACAGGTTTTGCAGAGATGGAAGTGTTGGGGCTGTCGTACACGCGAGTCACAGACAACACCGTTGTGGCCCTGGCCGACTTGAAAAATCTGAAGGTTCTGGGGATCCGGACTCGAGACATTACGGACCTGTCCGTTCCCTACTTCCAAAAGATGACGTCGCTTGAACGACTGGACCTTCGCGGCAGCCGTGTGTCCGTGGAAGGCGTTGAGAAAATCAGGCAGGCACTGCCCGCATGTAACGTACAAATATAAATTGTATGTTGCTGACTCGTGGCCGCGAAAGAAGCGTTCCCGCCTGAGAAAATAGAATGCCCACGAGCCAGAACGGTGCCTGAGCATAATTGAGTTGCCCCAGCCAACGACGACTCTGCGCGGTTAACACGAAGTCATGATCTTGATCATTCGTCGTTGTGAGGACGTTGCTGATATCCGGAAACGTCGTCGGACTCACTCTGCACAAGTTTGAAGTCAAATCCGATCTCAAAGCGTTCACCGGGCAACTTACGCCAGAGGTGAAACTGATTGGCTGTGTCGACCACACGTGACTCTGCCGGAAACAGTTCGATGGCTTCCACCTCCTCACCCAGGATGTCATTCTTGATTTGCTGAAAGTGTCGCCAGTCCTTTGCGGGGCCGCGATCGACCCGTTTGATCGACAAGTGGACAAGTTTTCCTGAACGATCGACGACGCACGTATAGGCGCCATTCGTCCATGCCTCTTCGCTCAGTTTCTGGTCCAGAAGCTCTTCCGCCTCCTGCATCGACGGGCAACCGGATTTCATGATATGGGCGATCATCGCTCATCGCTTTGTGGGCGTGACGCAAAGGTTCGTCTGCCGCATCGCGGGCATAGCCCCGTTTTCCGGAAGAGCGTTCTGGTGTTCGCGAGGGAAGGTTGGCATAACTCTGTACGAATAACAAAACTCGCGCGTCGGAAGTCTTGACGCAAAAGGCAGGCAGCGGACGCTGGGTTTAAGACCACCGTGTGGCAGGCGGTCAGGTGGGTTTCGTGGCCGACTTTTCGCAGGATCGTGGCCACGCAGTGCGAGTCGTAACGAATCGCCAAATCACGTTCGAAATCTTCCAAAACAGTACACAATTTGCGAAATTTTGTTTCCGATGGAACGCTGGCAAGATTCGTCTGGGCGATTGCGGCCAAAGGCGGAATTGATTCCGCTGGGAGGGGTGACGTACGCACTTCAGGTTGTGTCAACCACCGTTTGCTGCTCTGTTGCGACACATGAGCGTTTTTCGACGGTGTCGTGCCGCTGTCCAGGAGCGTTCGGAAGCAAATTTTATGTCGAGTGTTCGTCTGATCCTCACGGAAACTGACAATACCGGGACATTCACCCTCCCAAATCGAGGTGGCTGGACAACGGATTTGATTTGGCAACCCCCAGATCTGGCTGTCGATGGTCTTTAACGGCAATATTCGGTCAACGACGTGAAAAAGAGGCTTCAGCAAAGTGACACGCAGCCCGCACTTGTAATCATGGATCACGAGAGTGTGGATTCGAAGGACGAAGTAGCGCACAACACCGGGGCAACAGATTCAGGGCTCAATCTTAAGTACCAACCCAATCGGAAATAGAAATGAACAAAGTATACAGGTGGCTCACGAGCATAATGCTCCTGGCTATTGTGGCCGTGCCAGCTTTTGCAGGTTCGCCGGCTGACACGGCAAGTAAAGGCCCATTGAAGGTGTTTATTCTGGCCGGGCAGTCGAATATGCAGGGGGCCGGCGTGATCAAGATGGACGCCAGGAGGAACGGGGGGAAAGGTAGCCTGGAGTTCATGGTCAGGGATCCCCGGATGGCAGAGCGGACCAGGCATATGGTCGATGCCGACGGCAATTGGGTGGTCCGAAAGGACGTGTGGATCTGGTATCTTGATCGCAAGGGCGGCCTCACCGCGGGATTCGGTGCCAAAGATACGTCGATTGGACCGGAGTTCGGTTTCGGCCATTACGTGGGCGAAGCACTCGACGGTCAGATTCTGCTGATCAAGACGGCGTGGGGTGGCAAGAGCCTCGCAGTGGACTTCCGTCCGCCGAGCAGCGGCGGCCAGATTGGCCCATTCTACACCGAGATGCTGGAACATGTGAAAAGCGTGCTGGGCGACATCAAGGCGCACTTTCCTGCGTATGACGGAAGAGGGTACGAACTTGTCGGTTTCGGCTGGCATCAGGGATGGAACGACCGTGTCAACCAGGCTCACAACGACGCATATGAAGGGAATATGGTGAACTTCATTCACGATGTCCGAAAGGAACTCGGTGTGAAGGATCTCCCGTTCGTCATTGCTGAGACCGGCATGTCAGGTCACGAGGAGAAGCATCCACGCGCCCTGTCGTTGATGCGTGCGCAGGCCGCGGCCGCTGCACGTACCGAATTCAAGGGCAACGTGGCATTTGTCGGGACTAAGGACTTCTATCGTCCGAAAGAAGAATCCCCCAGCGGACAAAGCTATCACTGGAACAGCAACGCCGAGACCTACTTTTTGATCGGCGACGGCATGGCCAAAGCGATGCTGGCACTGCTGAACGACGGCACGAAGTAGATCGAGAAATCATTCCTTGCGTTGACGCGCCATATACTGTGGCCTGTTCCCCCAAAACCGACGATCTTCGGGACCGCCTTCATCGCTTCAGGAGTTCATCCAGCGAAAACTTTTCGAACACCAGGTGCGACTGGCTGCCTTCGTAGACGATGCCGACATGCTGATCGTCGACGCTGGTCAGGCTTGGGTAACCCGCGCCGCGGCCTTCGTCCAGCAGCAGGTGATGTGACCTGGGCCACGTGCTGCCGTCGTCAAAACTGACCTGGATTGTGTGGTGGGTCCGTCCCTGCTGTGTGTGCGGATTGGCAAACAGCAGCACGTGTTTGTTCCTGCCCGCGTGTACGTAATCGAAACGCAGCAGGCTGCCATTGCAGTTCGGTTCGATCAGTGTGTTGCGGTTGGTTGCGTGCGGTTGCCAGGTCTGCCCCAGATCCTTCGACACGAACACGGCCCGGAATCGCTCGTGATCGTTTCGCATGTTTAGCATGATTGAGCCGTCACCCAGTTGCGCTGCCTGGCACTCGTTGCCTCCTGCGAAGGCAGGCTGGCCGACGGTCCACGTCGTCCCGTGGTCGCGACTGATCATGATGGTCGCAAACGTTGACTTCGCCGCCCGACCGTCGCGACCATCGACCGGCATCACCAATGTCCCGTCCGGCAGATTGATGCCCTGCTGCGGTGACGGTGCGAATAGCCACCACGACTTTTGCTTGAGCCTGCGAGTCAGGTTTTCGGGTTCCGACCATGTGAGCCCATCGTCCTTTGAACGGACCATCAGGAACTGAGCGCTCTTGCCGATTTTAAAGCCCGGTTCGGAACCGTCGTCACTCCACTGGTGCTTGCCCGGCTTACCGTTCATCCAGACAGCAAAGCAGAAAATCTCGCCCGTCCGGTAATCGACGATGATTCCCGGATCGCTGCAACCGTTTTGGTTCTGCGGCAGTCCCCCGTATTCGCCCATATCCATGATGACGTGAACCGGGTCCCAGGTTTGTCCGCCGTCTGTGCTGCGGCTCAGGCCAATGTCGATGTCTTCCTGCAGGTCGCGTCCCATTTGTCGTCGCATGTCGTACACGCAGAACAACGTTCCTTTGGGCGAAGTCGCGAGTGCCGGTATGCGATAGGTATGAACACCATCGTCGTTGTGCCTGCGAACCGCGACGCCGATTCGATGTCGTGCGTCAGGCGAATCGTTGCGCGGCGTCAGCGTGCCGACTGATGTTTCAATCGAGCCGCAGGTTGCGGCGACTCGATGCGACAGATCGGCCGTTGCATTCAACCGACACGACAGCCAGAACACGTTCCTGCCGGGTTTGAGCGTTTGTTCGGTGCGAAACGTCACTTTGGTGGCCGGCCCCGTCCGCTGGCCAATCGGTGTCGCTGGCGAGAACCCGACGTTGTCCCCGGTCGCATACAGGGCGAGCGATTCCACGTCGTCGAGGTCGTCCGTGCCATCCAGGTTGAAAACAAAGCTCGTCGCACGAGCACCGACGCCCTTTTCGACCGTGACGACCACACGGGTGAGCGGACCGTGTTCGTTCCGAATCAGCACCGGATGCACGGGCTGCGACGATACAGCTGTCAGGTCCCTAGCGGTGCTTGAGACTGCAGCGGGCAGGTCGGAGACAAAGAGGATTGTCACGGCAACCAGTGCTGCGACAAATGGGATGTTTCTGCGAGTCGCCACGATGTGTCCTCCCGTCCTGGTTGACTTAGAATGTAGTGACAGGAAATCTGCATCACAAGATGAAGAGCCAGAGACTGGGCCACCGGTTCCTGTTAGCGCCAGCCGCGCGTTACATCACGCTTCCAGCTTCTTCTTCAGACTGTCGGTCGTAAGGTGTTTGAGTACGTCAAGTAGCTCGCAGGAATTGTCGTCACCGTAGTCGATGTCGACCGGGCCAATTCTCCTGGCCGCACCGACAGCCGCCTTGTTGAGCCTTTTGTTGCGCTTCCCAATCCCCATCAGGGCGGTGTTCATGGCTTCTCGAACCCACATTTCCTCGTCGTGAATGACCTGCTCGACGTGCGCGATCTGTTGCAGCAGAAAGTCGTCATCCATCCCCGTCACATTCTTCTTTTTTGATAATTCGTACAGCAGTGAGTAGGCACATCTTCGCCGCATATCGCTTTTGCTATCGATCCATTCGCAGGCCAGATCAAACGCGATGGGGGCCTTTGCCAGAGTGGCATCGCAGGATGCAAATACGTGGGACAGCAACCCGGCGTGCAGGTCGTCGACCTGCTCTTCCGCCTGCCCACGCGAGACTTGTTTGGGATCGTCGATCAGCAGACCAATGACTTTCGCGTCATAGACGTCCGACTGCCACAGCTGTTTAGCGAGTTTGCTGTGTCGTCCAATCTGTTTCGCCAGTTTGCGAAGCTGTGTCAGGCCGACGCCGAAGCTCCTGAGCCCTCGTGATTTCTCGCCAAGTTTCTTCCAGTTCTTTATGCCACGTTCGTTCTGATTATCTTTCAACAGTTTGATGACTTCAGCTTTTGTCATTGCTGGCCCCTTTGTCTGGCTGTGTCGTTGATTTCAATTTCTGCCTGCATTCGGCGATCCATCGCTTCGAAGTCTTCTGCCACCTGCGATGATTGACTCGAACTTCGTCGCACTTTTCAAGTAGCGGAAGTGCCTCATTGAACTTTTCCTGCTGCATCAGGGCACGGCCCGCGATTGCATAACCACGGGGATGATCCGGCATCAATTCGATGACGCGACGACCGGCTGTCAGAGCTTGATCGCCGTCCTCCTGACGGAGCAGGACGTTGCCCAGATTCGCCCATGTTGGACCGTAATCGTGTTCGAGTTCGCAGGCTCGCCTGAACGCGTCGCGTGCATTGTCGAGTTCGTCAGCCTTTTCAAGTGCCATGCCCAGCATTTGCCAGATGCCGGCGGCGTCCGGGCGAAGTGCAATGGCCTGGGAATACATACGGGCAGCTTCGTGCCAGCGTTTCTGATGGTAAAGGCTGAACCCGTAGTCGAAGTTCAGCATCACGTCTGAAGGATGCCGCCTTAACGTTTCACGAACGTTTTGGTTGCCTTCGTCGAACATCCCTGCCATTCCATATACCGAAGCAAGCCACGTCAGCGTTCGCGGCGATCGGGTTGTCAGGTCTACGTCCTTCGTCAACTTACGGAGCTTTTCTTCGGTGACCGGTTGGGCGATACAGATCAGTCGCCGAATCCCTGTCCGCAGAGGATCATCATCCGCCGCGTAGATTGCATCAGTCCACGGCTGCAGAATCTCTCGCGTTGCGGCCGGGCCACCCATTCCCGACATGGAAGCTCGGGTTCCGATCCACAATTCAAGAATGTCGGAGAAGCGTTTCGCGAAACGATGAGTTTTGATTTTTGTGGCGATGACCTGCGGGTCTTCGCTGTCGAGATTGAATCCGTGATCAGCGAACAGTTGACGGAGTTCTTCTTCCATTCGTTGCCAGCTTTTCAAATCCGGGTGGGACGCACTCATGATGAGCACGTTCTCAAGTCGGACAGCAATGTCTCGTTCGGCATGGCTTTCCTCACCATGAGCGATCAGGCTCTCCGCTCGATTCTTTGCATCTATTGTCACTTCGCCTTCCGAAATCAAGTCTCGGATCCGCTGCATGCCGGCTTCTGCGACTGTCCATTCTGCGGAACTGCTGACTGGTGAGTTCATGGCCTGCCCAAGAGCCAGCGAAGCGGCCTCGATGGCCTGGGAAACGCGTTCCGAACGATCAGCGACCTGATGTTGAACGTTCCCGGCCATATGCGTGTACCAACAGACTGCTGACAACAACAGCACCAGCACTGATGTCCCCGCAAGTAGTGGCCACGAATTGCGTTTCGCAAACTTGCGTACTCGCGTCATCATTCTCGGCGGACCGGCCAGAATCGGGAGATCGTTCAGGTGGCGTGTCACGTCATCTGACAATTCCTGCGCGGTGACGTATCGTTCTGATCGATCTTTCTGCAGCGTCTTCACCACAATCCAGTCCAGGTCGCCGCGAATGATGGCGGTCAATCGTCCGGCATCGACGCACCGGTGTGCCGCCACGGAATCCAGTTGCTTGCTGTCGCTTAGTTTTCGACTTGGCAAAACCGGTTCCACTTCACGAATCATTCGCAGGATCTCGTCGAATGCTGCCGCACGCAGGCTCTGCCGGTTAAGCGGCGTCTCTCCCGTCAACAATTCATACAGAACGATCCCCAGCGAGTAGACATCGCTGCGTGTGTCGACGTCCAGCTGATTGCGTTTCGCCTGCTCGGGACTCATATACTCCAGCGTGCCCACGATCTGCCCTAATTGCGTGAACAGCGTCTTTTCGGTGAGCTGCTGGTTTGTCGCTTTGGCGACGCCAAAGTCAATAACCTTGGGGACCGGTTGATCGTCGTAGTCGGCGACAAGGACGTTGCCGGGTTTGAGGTCACGGTGGATGATGCCTTTTTGATGAGCGTGCTGCACTCCCTGACACACCGCCGCAAACAGCTTCAAACGTTCTGTTGTTGACAGATTGTGCTGGTCGCAATACTCGGTCAGCGGCACGCCATTGACGAGCTCCATTACAAAATACGGTCGCCCCTGCGCAGTCGTACCGGCGTCCAGCACTTTTGCGATATTGGGATGATCCATCAATGCCAAAGCCTGACGTTCGGCCTCAAAGCGGGCGATGACTTCGCGAGTATCGATGCCTGGTTTGATGATCTTCAGAGCAACTCGCCGTTTGATCGGTTCGATCTGTTGCGCCATGAAAACGACGCCCATCCCGCCTTCACCAATTTGCTGCAGCAACTTGTACGGGCCAACCTGCTTTCCTTCGCGTTCCACTTCAGCAATGATCGTTTCGTCAATGGGTGCGTCGCTGAACGCCTTCTGAGCGGGGTTGTCCAGAAACGAATCCGGGTTCTCGTGGGCCATCAGCAGATTCTGGACACGCCGTCTGACGTCGCTGTCACCTCTGCACGCTTCGTCGAGAAATGCACTGCGTTCCGGGCCGGCGGGCTGGTGCAATGCCGCTTCAAAGATCTCGGATTCTTCCATTTCAGTCGTCTCGCGCTTCAGGAATCGGTAGTTCTATTCTTCAATGCGAGGAGCACCACCGTTTTCTAACACGGAATTTTGATTTACTTTTCTAATCGTGATTCGACAGCATCTCGGTCTGCAACCATGCTCGAGAATAGGCCCAGTGTCGGTCGGCCATCGCCGTCGAAATCCCCATCAGTTCGGCGGCTTCTTTGATTGAGCACCCCACGAAATACCTCAGTTTTACCAGTTGGGCCTTTTCCGGCTGAGTCTCGCCCAGCCGCAGCAGCGCTTCGTCCAGTTGCAGCAGGCGATTGTCATAGGCGACGTCCGCCAGCGAATCGAGGTTGACTTCACCTTTTTGAAACTCACCGCCGTGCTTGAGAGCCTTCTTTTTTCGAGCACTCTCGATCAGAATTCTTCGCATTGCTTCAGCGGCAGCAGCGAAATAGTGTCCGCGGGAGTCCCAGCTGGCTTGCTTGCCCGCCAGACGCATCCAGACTTCATGCACCAATCCCGTGGGAGCGAACGTCTGTCCCGGGCTTTCGTTGGCCATGCGATTCGCGGCCAGATGCCTTAACTGTTCATACACCAGCGGCAGCAGTCTCTCCGCCGTGCCTGCGGCTTCGTCGTTCAGAATTCGCGTGATGCCGATTGCCACGGCGTCGTCGCCGGATTCAGCGGGAGAGGTGGTCATGTGCTGCCTATTCCTGGATCAGCTGGTGGTCACGCGAAACTCGCATCGCACGGATAACGTACTCTCCGATGCCCACTATTGCGAGAACCGAACCAGGAAAAGCCTCCCCGAGCCTAACGTGTCTCATACAATTTCCTGACCTGTGCTGACGACAGAGCACTGGCCCAGATACAGACATCGTCGATAATTCCGTCCATGAATTCGTCGGACGATGAATTGCCGATGCGCATTTGCCGGCCTGCCGTCATCAGCTTCGGTGTGCCCTGGAATGGAATTCTTTTTTTCAGGTCCGCGTCCAGATACAACTGGCACTGCTGGGAATCGTTATTGACTACATAAGTAATGTGATACCAGCGATGCAGTTCCAGGTCACCGCCGTGGCCGTTTGATCCTACGTCGTCGGCGTAGAAGTTGACCTTCGTTTCAATCCATTTTTCTCCGTTGCCAATGTCGCCGTGGACTTTGGCATCGTTCACTTTCATGTCGAACGTACATTCTCCGCCAAATCGCGTCCCCAGAATTCCGGAAAACGTCGGCGGACGAGTCAGCTTCACCCAAGCGGATACGGTAAACGTGGAAAGTTCGAAGTCCTTTGAGTACGCAATCGCGACGTGGTGACCGTTTGCACGTTCAAATAATCTCGCGCCGCCGCTGCGCCCTTCGACTGGTTGGGCACCGATGACTTTGCCGTGATGATCACCGACGGAATCCTGGGCAAGATCTCCATCCGGTTCGTCCAGCTTCCACTGTGCAATCGGCGCCGGAAGGGAGACCGGTCTTGGACGCCCGGTTGCGTTCAAAACGACAAAGTCAACCAATTCCTCACTGTGGAAGAAGCCATGCCACATGTTGTGCCCCTGACCAGGCGCGACGACGATTTCCATTTGTCCGCCCAGTTCCGTGTACCGCTGGGCCACGTTCCCGGAATTGTCTTTGAACGGCACAACTGTGTCGACATCTCCGTGGATGTGAAAGATCGGTACTCCTGCTGTGGCCAGACCTGCCAGACGATCAACGGGATTATGTTGCGGAAGGACGGCAGCGAATTCGTCTTCGGTCAATCCGTACGCCTTGCTCGCCGCGGCCAGGCCCGGATACGTGCGGAGATCACAGGCCGGATAGATACCGGCGATGCACTTGACTTTCTCAGGATTCTCAGCCGCCCAGTTGTACAGCATCAAGCCACCTCGGCTTCGTGGCAGCAGGCACGCTTTTGCTGAGAAGCCGAGGTCTCCTTTGACAAGATGCTCATGCAGAGCATTGAAGGTTGCTCGGCCAGCCGGACTGCCATGCGATTCGCCGACGTCGATACCAGCAATGGCGATACCCGCGTTCAGAAAGTGGTCGATCATCCAGCCTTCATGAGCCTCGTTCGGCAAACGCCTGTCGAAGGTTGGAGCGTACATGATCCACGGCTGCGGCTCCCCGCGTTTCTGTGCCTCGGGCAGAATTATGAATGCAGGGCGACCTGCCACCTCAAATCGCTGCCAGTTGAACCTGTCGGCGTGGGCTGAGACACTGAAGACGAGCGGAAGAAAAAGACAGAGGTGGAATATTCGCATAATCTGCAAGCCTGTTGACGGCGGTTGAGGGCATCGTAAACTTGAATCACACAACGTCATTGACTCACGTTGGACAGAAACGAGTGTGGACATTGAGTCGAGCCATTGTCAGCAACGTACGCGTGTTTTGGAAGCGCACGCAAAAGGCGCGTTGGACTGGATGCATTCACGGATTGTGGTTTTCGACCGTAGGATGGGACCATTGTCCCGTCCAGGTAATCTGATTCAGCTCGGGACAATGGTCCCAGGCTACGTAACTGCCCAACTTCACAACCATTCATGACTACATCCGCTGAACTGGCCTCAGTTCTGCGCAGGACGTTGTCGCGATCAAGCTGACGTGTTCAACGTGGTGCGCGTGGGAACAGTGTTGCCAGACCGAGCCAATTTGTGCCACCATTCTATTCCGGCAGGACAAAGTTCGTGGCCTTGTTCGTGTCTCCGGTCCCCGTGTACACGGCCCGCAGAGGGTACGGGTAGAGCGGACGGGTCATTGTCACCTGGCCGGCCTTGTCAAACTTCCTGGCAACCAGGCGATAAGGAGCTTCGCCCTGTTCCACCCATTGCGCCATGATGGCCAACCAGTCGACCGTGTCCGGCCCGGCACCGCCGCGACAGTGTGTCACACCTGGCAACAGATACATTCGAAAATAATCTCGCACATCGGGATCGTGCCGTTCAACTTCCTGGAAGTAGTTAATGCTGGCCAATGGAGTCAGTGGACCATCACTCCAGCCGTGCCAGAGAATCAGCTTCGCTCCACTGGCTTTCAACTTGCCAAGGTCCGGGTTGTCGGCATTCAGAAATGTAGCGGCAAGGTGCGTGTCTTTCTGCCAGGAGGAGAAGTCATACGTGCTGTAATCCCAATTGGGGTCGTTGAAGACAAAGTACTTACAGAAATCGATTCCCAATGCGAAACCGGGGTTGGGCGACTTGTCCCGCGCCAGGAATGCGGGAATCGAGCCCGCTTTCCACAGATACCAACGGTGTTCAGAGCCGAGCGGCATGCCGGGATAAATCTGGCCGTGTTGATTTCGAGGACCATCGTAGAGTGCCTGCAATGCTTTCCGTTGGGCCGCCGTCAGCCCCGGGAATTCTGACAGATCGCAGCGACACATGCGTGGATTATCCAGAATGCCGTCTTTCACTCCGTCCTGTTCGTCGCACTTGCTCAGAACTGCGGCATGCAACTTCTGCAGGAGCTGTTCCGTGAAGAGCGGCTTATCCAGACGATTTGCATCGGGGAAAAAATGTTGCGCGTTGTAGACTCGGGCCGCCGCCAGACCCGTGTGGCTCACGACAGGAGCAGCAGAAACGATTCCATCAAAATCGTCGGGATACCGCTGGGCCTCAATGAGCGCCTGCCCGCCACCGGTCGAGCATCCGAGAAAATACGAGTATGCCGGTTCGGACTCGTAATACGCCGTGATGATGGCCCTGGCAACCTCAGCAGTTCGGTGGATGGCCACGTGTCCGAAGTTGACCTGTGCCTGGACGTTGTCCAGCGCCCATGCCGCTTTGGTGCCGGACCCCTGATGGCCCGTGTCCGTTCCGACAGTCGCATATCCGTCGTTGATTGAATAACGCGCGAAGTTAGACACCCGGCCGACAAAACCACCACCGCCGCCCATGACGAATCGGTTGTTCCACTGGTCCGGTAGCAGTAATTCAAAGCGAATCGTACCGCCAATGAGACCCTCGACATCAACATGTGCAACGCCAATCCGGCTCAAGGATCGCCCCAGGTTGTCGACGTTCGCGGCTTCGTTGGCCTCGTGATGTGTGGCGGACGTAATGCGAACGTCGGGCAAACGCAGTTGTTGCAACGCAGCGGGTTTAAGACGCGGTGAAATTCGATGGCTTGTTTCTTGCGTCCGCTCCGAAGCCGGAGTGGACGTCGTGATAACAACCGGGCCGGTACTGCAGCAAACTGATTGTTCGGGCGGTGCTGCGGCAAGCCAGGACGGCGGACTTGTCGTGGAAACGTGATGGACAACGATCGCGAGGCACGTGACTAATGTTGCTCGACGAGTTCTCATTAGTTTCTCCTGCAGTCCATGATGTGATGAATGTAGTTTGGTTGGCAATCAGGATGCCCCATTGACACACAGTACCCTGTCAGGCTCACCGGATAACCGCAAACGTCAGTCGAGCCCCGAGCCGTGCCTGGGCCGCGGCCACCATCAGGCCATTCGGCGACGGTGTTCGCGGCTATTTCAGTTTGTCAATAAAGAATTCATCCTGGCCTGGATAGTCGACCGCGGCACCGCGATATCTGAGGTGTGCATCGACGCCCAGCTTCTTCGCCTTTGCGAGCAGCGCCTGGCCGAATTTCACGTGGTGGATTTTCCAGTTCTGCGCCTTTTTGGGATCGTCGGGAACCGGGTCATCCGGGGTCATGGCGTAGGACATGAAGATGGGCGGATCGTCGTTGCTCATCAGGTCAATGGCCGAGATGTCGTGGATGACGGTCGAGCGTTCCCTGTCGCTGATGTCACCAAAGTATTCACTGAGATCGCGGTGATGCTGATCGTACCCCGGAATGTTTTTCGTCCACCAGTCCAGGTCCATCGTCGTCTGGCCGCCGCTGGTGGCCACGGCGATCAGCCGCGTGGACTGCCGTGCGATCGGGTCTTTGCTCTGTGGCTCGGCCGCATCGTCATGGAACGCCAGATACATGCTCAGCTGAGCCCCGGCCGAACCGCCGTACGCCGCGATGCGGTGGGGGTCGATGTTCAGTTGCTTTGCCTGCGAACGAAGCGTCTGAATGGCGCGGCGGCAGTCGTTGTGTGCCGCCGGCAGCGGTGCGTGCTGGACGAAGCGGTACTCGACCGACGCGATGGAGATGCCTGCCTTGTGCATTTGCGTGATCGTTGCGGCGCTGATTCCCTTGAAGCTGCCGCCGCGAAATCCGCCGCCGTGGATGTAAATCACCAGCGGCGTTGACGTGTCGGAATCGGCCCTATAGAAGTCGATCTTCTGCTGCTGGTGCGGCCCGTACGACATGTCCTCGATCGTCGGCCTGGGCCGCGTCGGGCGATCACGCGAAGTGTTCTGCGCGACGGCGGTCGATGAGACAGCGAGAAGTGCGGCCAGCAGGAGAGTGATGCAACGGGCAGGCATGACGGGCCTCATTCGGTCAGGCGTCAGTGGTAAGACAAGCCCCATAGTGATTCTACGAAACGTGGGGGACATCTGCATGTAAGATACAGGCCCGGCAACTCCGCGGCCAATCGAATCGACAAGCTCATTCAAGTGCCGCACGATTTCACAACGTGTTCTACATTGTGATGCAAGGTGCCCACAGCGACTGAATTTGATTCCGACGCTCTCCGCATACGCAGCGGACTTGCGAATGCTGAGCTGCGGACATCGTTCCTGTCTGATGGCAATTACCCCGCAGGCTTGTATTGTCTTGCCCTCATGGTACTGTGACTCCAAGGCACTAATCGCGTTATCTGATCGCATGATGCAGTTCATTTGTCTTCGAAACAGAATATGCATGTCAACGTCATCGACGGCTGGCTGGAACGGATGGGCCAAACCGCGAGAATTGAATCCATCACAGTCTGGGCCTGGCGTTCGACGCCAGTTCAGCTGAGTACTCCTGCCTCTCACGGCATCAACATTGTCATGTGTGTACTCTTGCATGACATCACTCTCTTACCGTCCTGAAAGGATTGAATCATGAAACGCCTCCTCCTCACCTTGCTGCCCGGTATGCTGCTGGGCATCTTCATTGGTTGTAGCGGAGAATCCGATACTGGACCAGCGGCGGGATCAGCGGACGATCCGACTATGGGGTCGATGGGAACGACCCCCGGTGCCGACGAAGAGGGTTCAGAGGAAGCAGCAACCGACGAAGCAGCAACCGACGAAGCAGCAACCGACGAAGCAGCAACCGACGAAGCAGCAACCGACGAAGCAGCAACCGAGGAAGCAGCAACTGAGGAAGCAGCAACCGACGAAGCAGCAACCGACGAAGCAGCAACCGAGGAAGCAGCAACTGAGGAAGCAGCAACCGACGAAGCAGCAACTGAAGAAAAGGCGGCCGAATAAGCGATCTCAGGCAATTCCGTTCTCGCAGCCAGAGGACAGCCGCGGCAAACTGAGCAGCCTGATATCGGTTCGTTGGAATTCATACCGGTATCGGCTGTCGGTTGCCTGGCCCGGTGATCCGGTTCGGGGCCAGCACTGTCGTGACCGACTTGCGACACCAGTTGAACGTCAGGCTATACGTTTCAGCAGAAACAGAGATCATGGCCCGGCGCGTTCACGTGCTGTCGCCTGCCGCCTCGGCCTGCCATCGCTCATCCGCAAGGCCAAGGTTCATTCTGGATTCCATGTACGCGCAGTACAGCACTGGCACAACGAACAGTGAGACCAGTTCGATCAGCATGCCGGAGAATACCGGCAGCGCCATTGCCCGTGCGACGTCTGCTCCCCGCCCGGTGGCCATCATCACGGGAAGCAACGCGGCAAATGTGGTGAACGCAGTCATCAGACATGGACGAATGCGACGCCGTCCGGCTTCGACCGTTGCATCGCGAAGGTCCTGGACGTTTGTCAGTCGGCGACGTTTGAACACTTGTTCAAGGTAGGTCGCGACAACGATGCCGTCATCCACCGAAATGCCGAACAATGCAATGAATCCAACCCAGATCGCAGTGTTCATTTCAACACCAAGTACACCCAAACCGATCATTCCCCCGGCAAATGCAACTGGAATCTGCAGGAAAATGATCAGGGCAATTGCCAGGTTGCCGAATTCAAGATAGATGAGCAGCAGATTAATAAGAACCACCAGGGGAACGATGATCAGCAGACGTTGATTGGCTTCGATCTGATTCTGAAACGAACCGACAGGTTGCAGCGAGTATCCTGCCGGCAGGCTCAGAGTGCCGGTTTCCTGAGCGGATCGAAGTGTCTGTTCCACACTCTTCACCGTCTCCAGGTCTCCCGCAGCTCCCGATGGTGCAAACGACACATGAGCGACCAGTCGAGCATCTTCGCTGCTGATCATGCCGGGCCCCCATGTTGTTTCCATCGTGGTCAGTCGTTCCAGCGGAACAACTTCGCCGGTGGGAGTCACGACGGGCAGGCGGGACAGCTCATCGATGCGTTCTCGAAGATCGCGCTGGTACCTCAGCCGAATTGCGTACCGTTCCCGACCTTCCACGGTTGTTGTGAGATTCATGCCGCCCAGAGCTGTTTCGATGATCTGATTGACCATCATGGCGGACATGCCAAAACGAGCTGCCGTGTCCCGATTCACCTGGAATTCGACGTACGGCTTGCCCATGACGATGTCCGGATTGACGGTGGCCGCGTTGACACCCGGAATCGAACGCAGTTGATCCGCGACCTGTAGCGCGGCATCCGCCAGTCCTTCCAGACTGTCTCCGTAGATGCGAATCGCCATCGGTGCCTTGATCCCGCTTTGCAGCATCACGACCCGTCCTTCGATGGGCTGCAGGGGAGACGCAGGAGTAACTCCGGGCAGCGTGGCGACCGCGTTAATCTGCGACCAGACGGCTTCTGCTGTCACGCCGGGACGCCATTCGGCGGTCGGCTTCAGCATCACGTAGGTCTCGATCATGGAGACGGGTGCAGGGTCGAGTGCTGATTCGACGCGGCCAATCTTTCCCAATACGTTTTCCACTTCGGGAATCTGCGCGATCAGTGCATCCTGAGTCTGCAACACCTGCATGGCTTCACTGAAACTTGCGGCGGGATACAGCGTCGGCATGTAGAACCAGCTGCCTTCGTCCAGGGCAATCCAATCGTCGGTCCGCAGGCCGGGAAACACATGTTTCAGGTTCACATAACCGGGAACATCGTGAGGCTCTGTGCCCAGCGAGCGGCACAGTTTCTCGAAGGGTTGAAGCACCGTTGGCAGGCCGATCCACGCTCCCAGTCCCAACGCCATAATCAGCATCGGAAGCGCCATGAAGACAAGCTTGCGCCGCAGAAAAAACCTCAGTGTGGGCGTGTACAGAAAGAGAACCAGACGGCTTGTGGGATTGTCTTCGATTGGGCGCAGACGTTCCCGCGTCAACGTCCAGACGATGCCTCCCATCACCAACGCTGCGGTACTGGCGGCCAGCCATTTATCCAGGGGCAGGTGTTCCGCAAGTCCATACTCCCAGCCAACAACGACGGCCATCAGAGTCCCTGCAGACGCGAGCCCGGTGGCGGTCAGGCTCAGCCAGACTCTCCATCGTGATGTACGCAACAGGACGCGGCACAGCAGCGGCACAAGAAACAGGGCCACCAGGATCGCCGACACCATCGCAAAGGTCTTCGTCCATGCCAGGGG
This sequence comes from Fuerstiella sp., assembly GCA_039831575.1. GTDB lineage: Bacteria > Planctomycetota > Planctomycetia > Planctomycetales > Planctomycetaceae > Fuerstiella. The sequence goes on from JBDONA010000926.1 coordinate 18,373, forward strand.
CGCAAACAATCTGTAATCACGTCCCGTCAGAAAGAAGATCGGCAGAAAGCTGACGATCGTCGTCGTCACGCCCGTGATGACTGCTGAGGCCACTTCCGTGGTCGCCTCAACAATGACATTTTCTCTTGTCTTACCACGTTCAGGATTCCGCTCCCACTCGACAAGATGCTGGTAGACATTTTCGGAGATGATGATTCCAAGGTCGGCGACTTCGCCAATGGCAATAGCAATTCCCGCCAGCGACATGATGTTGGCCTCGATGCCAAATATCTTCATCCCGATAAACGACATCAGCACACACATTGGCATGGTGATTGCCACCACAATACTGGCCCGAATATGCAGCAGAAACAACATGATCACCAGGAGCGTGATTACGAGCTCTTCCTGCAGGGCGTCTGTCAGGGTTCCGACGGTTTCGTCAATCAGGTTGGTGCGGTCATAAATGGCATGGACCCGCACTCCCTTTAAGCTTGGTTCAATCTGTTTAATCCTATCCCGAATGCGTGCAATCACGTCGCGAGGGTTTTCGCCGAACCGCATCACGACGACTCCGCCGACCGCTTCTGCACCATTCAGGTCAATGGCGCCCCGACGGAATTCAGGGCCCAGCTGAACGTGGCTGACATCCCGAATTCGGACAGGCACGCCATCGCGGGACAACACCACCGTGTCTTCAACATCGCGAATCGCCTGCGCCGAGTCCTGCTCGGCTCCAATGAAACCCCGGCCACGAATAATGTATTCCATGCCGCCGGATTCAATAGTCTTGGCTCCCACATCAATGCTGGAATCCCGCACAGCCTTGATCATTTGATCGAGTGTGATGTTGTGGAATCGCAGTTTGTTGGGATCAACTTCGATCTGATACTGGCGCACATAGCCGCCCACGCTGGCAACTTCGCTGACTCCTTTGACGGCCTGCAGGTCGTACTTGACGACGTAATCCTGCAGGCTCCGCAGTTCTGCCAGATTCATCCCTGGCGGCGGTTCCAGCACGTAATAAAAAATCTGTCCCAGGCCTGTCGCGTCCGGGCCCAGCGTCGGTACGACTCCTTCCGGAAGATCGGCCACAGCCGTTCCCAACTGTTCCGCCACACGTGACCGGGCCCAGTAGAAATCGACAGCGTCTTCAAATGTCACCTGGACGAAGCTGTAACCGAACATGCTTCGGCCGCGCACACTTTCTGCCTTGGGGACGGCCAGCAGCTTTACGGATAAGGGATAAGTGATTTGATCTTCGACGTCTTTGGGAGACCGCCCCGGCCAGGCGGTCAGAACAATAACCTGATTCTCACCGACATTGGGAATCGCATTGATGGGCACTGTTTGAGTGCACCAGATTCCGTAACCGATCAGCAGCGCCGCAGCAATCAGCACGACGAATCGCTCGCGGACACAAAATGAGACCATCCGTGCCATCATTGTCCATGCTCCGCGGCCGACGATGGTTTGTTTTCATCGTGTTTGTGGGGCGACTCAGCGGTCGTTTCCAGCGTTCCGGAGACCGGAAAGCGGTGCACGACTTCGCCGCACGTCAGCATCTGACTGCCCCAGTAAGGATTGATCAGTTTTCCGTTGTCCTGCAGCCAGTCGCCCGCTCCGCCCTTCACCATCGGGCAGAACATGTGGTGAAACGGCGTGGATGCTGTTACGCCGCGAACCAGAGTGGCCAGCGTTACCACCGCATGACTGATCGGCCGGAAGGCATCATGACGAGCCTTTTTGAGATCCATGTGGTGCAGATGTTCGCTGTGTTTGGCGATCACTTCGACCTGTTTAACGGCTTCACGTGGCAGCGTAGCCTCAGCCTGCAGCATCACGGCGTTTTTATGAAGCGCCGTTGCGTCGTCCTGTGAAGGCTTCGTGTCCGTGGCCAGAGTCTGCTGGATGCGGAAGTACGCTGCGAACAGATTTTCCAGAGCAGTGCCGGCTGCGCCATCGACGCTGGCAACGACGCCCTGGTGAAACTCCAGTGGTGTCTTGCGCTCGCGTTGTGCAGCGATCGCTCTTGAGGGGTCGATCAAACTGGGTTTGCCGGCCAGCTGCATCTGTGAATCGATGAGGAAGTTACCCGCGGTGGCGACTTTTTCACCTGCCTTCAGACCGGCCAGAATGATCACCCTGTCCTTCAGAATCGGGCCCATCACCACCGGCCGAATTTCAAACCGACCAGGTTCGGTTTCGACATAAATCACACTGCTGCTCCCCGCCATCAGAACCGCCGATCGTGGCACGTACAATGACGCTGGCTGTTCGACCGGTGTGTCCGAATATCCATATCGCGATGTCGACACCAGGTCC
>JBDONA010000046.1:0-4674 GCA_039831575.1 Fuerstiella sp.
CGTTTCGTGAAGACCGGTTTCTGGAAGCGTTTGAAGAAGCCGGGTTCTATGGCCTGGAAATCGTCAACCGGCAGGAAGAGGCATGGGCGGTTGTTGACGGAATTGAGTTTCGCAGCCTGACGGTGAGAGCCTGGAAGGGTAAGGACGGTCCGTGTCAGGACCGCCACCAGGCCGTCATTTACAACGGGCCGTGGCAGACGGTCATCGATGACGACGGGCACAAGTTACATCGTGGCAAACGCATGGCTGTGTGCGAGAAGACATTCGATATCTACACTTCCGAGCCCTATGGCAGCCAGGTCACTCCCATCGCCCCTGCTCAGGAGGTGCCGTTGGAACAGGCTGCTGATTTCGACTGTCACCGCGGCACTATCCGCAGTCCGCAGGAAACGAAAGGTAGCACGGCAACCCTGAACGTTTTGCCTGGAAATGACTGCTGCGGGGATGGAGAAAGTTGCTGTTGAGGACTTGCAACAGTTGTCCTTTGAGCGATCCGGCTCCGTTGTCCTCAATCTATTGTTCGAGTGACCAGAAAGAGCTCGGGCAGTATCTGTGGGTCGGTGATACGGACGGTCTTGTCACGGCTGGACTTGCCGCTGACCACAGCCACCAGTGATTTGGCGACACCCAATTGTTTGCCGATGAATTTTTCCAGATGAGCGTTGGCTTTTCCGTCCACAGGTGGGGCGGTGATCGAAATCCTGAGGCGATCACCCATCAGCCCGGCCACCTGATCACGTGACGCTCGCGGCGAAATCCGCAGGTGAATCAGAAGGTCGGCACCGTCCCAGCGGAAGTGTTCGTTCCTCTGCGGGTGATGAGACGCATCGGTTTTCTCTTCGTCGCTCATATTGTCGCGGTAACCTTGCCTGGTTGCTACTTCTCGAACGTAAGTCACCATCGCTGCTGGTTCGCGATGATGAGGCTCTGCCGCTTTTGATACAGGCAAGCAGCGCAAGTGAGTTAGCTTAATCGCGCGAGACCCACTCGCTTGCGCTTCGAGCTTGTATTGCGGCACCGTCACAGGGCCTTCCTCATATCACCGGCTCTGACAGTCGTTCTGATCGTTGCCTGGTGATACAGCGATCCTGCAGTGATGTGTGGGAATGTCTGGCTGTCTAACAGTTCGTTACAGCCGCTTCTGGTTCACCGGGGTCGTTGGTACTTTTCCCGACGCCCGGGCATGCAGCAATGGTCGCAGACGGGCAATGACACGTTCTGCTGCTGTATCGGGAGCGACTGCCAGATTGTGAAACTCCATGGGGTCTGTCTGGTGATCGTACAACTCGACGCCCCCTTTGCCCTCGGCCCATTCCGTGTACCGCCATCGGTTCGTACGAATACTGCAGCCCATGACCATCGTCTTCAGCCGATCGTCAGCAGGACGCAGGACCTGAGTGACTGCCACACCGTCCCATGCTGACAAGGGCGCGTCCAGCAGAGGCGTGAGGTCTCGTCCCGCCAGATTGCCAGGTGCTTTTACGCCGGCGACGCTGGTCAACGTAGGGTAGATGTCGACGAATTCGACAATGCGACGACACGATTGTCCGTTGCCAGTCCGTCCGGGAACTCGAATGATCAGCGGTGTGCGTGCTCCTTCTTCAAACAACGTTCGCTTTTGCCAGATGCCATTGTGTTCGCCCAGGTGGTAACCGTGGTCGCTCCAGAAGACCACGATCGTATCGTCGGCCAGATTCAGTCGGTCCAACGCAGCCAGCAGACGCCCGACCTGAGCATCGACGAACGACACGCAGGCGTAGTATGCCTGCAAGGCCTGCAGCAGCACGGGTGGCGGCAGGTTGTAGTGCGGGAGGGGGCAGTTGTGAGCGAAGGCGGGAACCGGAATGTCGTCTCGGTCACCGACCGGAGCAAACGGCAACCGCATCTGCCGAATGGGATACATGTCGAAATATTTCTTCGGAGCCACGTAAGGTGTGTGTGGTCGAAAAAAGCCAACTGCCAGGAAGAACGGTTCTTCACGATGCTGTTCCATCAGGCGGATGCCTTCCGTCGCAATCATGCCGTCGGTTTGTTCAGTGTCAGCGCCGTCGGCGGCCAGCCAGCTGAGAGCTGCGCTGATCTTTCGATGCGGTTCGGCGTTGAAAATTAACGCCTCGTCGTCCTTGTCTCGTCCCTTCGGATTGACGGTCTCATTCCATGAAGGCGGATCGTCAAATCCATCCGTGCCGATCGACGCGGGGACGTTGTAGTGATAGATCTTACCAACGCGTGCCGCAAAATATCCCGCCTGCTGAAACGCCTGCGACAGTGTCACTACATCAGGGACTTCATCACGAAAGTGGCGGTCCAGATCGTACACCTTGATTTGGTCGGGACGCAGCCCGGTCATGATCGATGCGCGAGTCGGATTGCAGAGTGGCAACTGGTTATAGGCTCGATCAAATCGTACACCACTCGCCGCCAGTGCATCGATGTGCGGTGTCCTGGCGATCACGTCACCGTAACACCCCAAGGCAGCCGACAGATCGTCAACAGCGATGAACAGGACGTTGGGGCTGTCAGCCGAAACCGCCGGGGGACTGAAGTTCGGCGCACACATGAGTGCTGCTACTGCAGCCACGATCTGAAGAGTGTTCACCCGTCGCATTGAGTTATCCTGATTTATGCCTGCGTCCCGATTCCTACTGAATGAAGACAAAGATGGCGTAACGACCTGAAGACGGCAACCAACTCGCGCCGGAATATCCTGTGGTACTGTCGTGAAAGCCGAAAAATGGACAGAGCGACCTGTGAAATGGCCCGATCGGTGGTCGTAAGCAGTTTGATTTGACGACACATTACCATCCTCGCCACGCAGCCTTCAACTGCTGTCACCGCAGGATACAAGGGGCCGTACCAACCGGCCACGTCTCTGATTGTCGTTTGTTCTCGGTCCCAATCTCCAGTTTGCGACCGCATGTCCTGGACGCAGAGCTTTGGGAATACGTGTTCCCACGCAGAAACCAGGGGATACGACAAAACACACTCGCTGCTGCCCAAGGCGGCACAGTTGCGGCGAAACGTTGAGCCGTTCTGCGGCCATGTTTGGGCGTTTGGATGTGGCGAAAGAGACAAAAGAGTAGAGTGTAAACACAGATGTCCGTCCTGAGCAAAGGAGTCGTCACTGTGAGTGTTGCGAGTAAAGCGAGACTCGTGTACCTGTCCGGAGATCTGGTCCCTGAGGCCGAGGCGAAAATCTCCATATTCGACAGCGCTGTCATGCTGGGTGACTGCGTGACCGAGTCGACGCGAACATTCGCGCACCAGCCATTCCGACTGCAGGATCACATTGACCGGCTATACCGGTCTCTCAAGGTCACCCGCATTAATGTCGGGCATTCGCCGGAAGAACTGACCTGGATCACACTGGACGTTCTGGAGGCGAATTTACATACTCTGGAACCTGCAGACGATTGCTGGATCGTGCACAATATCTCTCGAGGATTGTTGCAACACGGGCCGTCAGCAGCTCAGCACAACCCTGCCACAGTGATGATCTTCACAGACCACCTGAATCTCCGTGGCTGGGCAAGGTATTACACGGAAGGCTGCCATGCCGTGACTTCCATGAGCCGAGCTATTCCCGCCCAGTCGCTGGATGCTCGGATCAAGAATCGCAGTCGTCTGGCGTACACGATGGCGGACGCCGAAGCGCGGTTGGTGGATCCTGACGCTCAGTGCGTTATTCTGGACGTCTATGGCAACGTTTCAGAGAACAAAGGCGGCAACATCTGTGTCGTAACGGAGGGAGAGCTGAGAACACCTACGACCGAGAACAGTCTTGCCGGAATAAGTCGGCAAACCGTCTTTGAACTTGCTGCGGAACTCGGAATACCGGTTCGCGAATGTCGTCTGCAAATGTATGACCTCTATACTGCCGACGAATTGTTCTTCACCAGCACACCGTACTGCATCATGCCGGCGACACAGTTTAACGGCCTGCCCGTCGCCGACGGCCACGTGGGGCCGGTCACAATGAAGCTTTTGGCAGCATGGAGTGAACGTGTGGGCGTTGATATTGTGGCCCAGGCTCAGCGACAACTTGACGAAGAGTAAGAAGTAGAATGAAACGAATCCGACTTGGCGCCGCCATCCTGAATCAGACACCGTTGGACTGGGAAGGCAATACGTCACGAATTCTGCAGGCCATCGACGATGCCCGTCAGCAGGAAGTCAGCGTCCTGTGCCTGCCCGAGCTGTGTATCACTGGCTATGGCTGTGAAGACATGTTCGTGTCTCCGGCGGTTTGGCAGACAGCGTGGGACATGCTGTTGAAGATTGTTCCCAATACACGCGATATGGTCGTTTCCGTCGGCTTGCCGCTGTACGTGACAAACGGAGTCTACAACGTTGCCTGTGTCGTCGCCGATCGACAGATTGTTGGATTCGTTCCGAAACAGCATCTTGCCGGTGACGGATTGCACTACGAACCTCGTTGGTTCCGGGCGTGGCCGGCCGAAACCATCAGCGAGTACCATCGAGACGAGAACAGCTGGCCCATCGGTGATCTGATTCTCGAATGTGACGGTGTAAGACTGGGCTTCGAGATCTGCGAAGACGCCTGGGTCGCCGGTCGGCCGGGGAACCGGATGGCGGAATGCGGAGTCGACGTCATCCTGAATCCCAGCGCCAGTCATTTTGCATTTGGCAAACATGAGACCAGAAAACGCTTTG
>JBDONA010000887.1:0-4661 GCA_039831575.1 Fuerstiella sp.
CCGATGTGTGGAAACAGATCGCTGACTTCAATTCCGCTCTGGCCGTACGGCCGATATTTCCAGCCGCTCCCTTTGTAATACGATCCTGGTTTGCGTTCGGTATCGTGGCGCGCGTTCAGGATGGGCCGGGGATCGAACGTATCCACATGAGACACGCCGCCCGTCATAAACAGAAAAATGACTCGCTTGGCTTTCGCCGCAAAATGTGTGTTGCCGGGAAGCTGCGGGTCGGAGCGACGCGGTGGCCCGTTGTCGGCCATCAGTTCGGACAGCAGTCCGGGCAACAGCATGCCGCTGCCGGCCAGTGATCGGATCATTCGTCTGCGTGTTGTTCTCATCAGTGCTAATCCACAAAGACAAACTCATTACTGCACAGCATCGCACGAATCAGACTGGTCCACGCCGCGTGGGTATGGCCGTCGGTTTCGTCCGGCAATTGTTGTATGATGCGATCCAGATGCGCGCTTGTTGCTGGAAACTCCTCCGGCTTGGGATGACGCCCGAAGATGTGCTGCCACGCCCAACTCACCCGCTCGTCATGCGACTCGCCAGCGTCCAGCACACGCCCTGCAATCGCCTGCGACTGAGCATCGATGAATGGCGAATTCATAAAGTACAGCGACTGCAGACTGGTTGTCGTCGGACGTCGTGTGTCGATGTGCAGATTTCCATCGGGCCCGTCGAACATATCCAGATAACGATTCTTGCGAATTCGCTGGCGAAACAGATAGATGGTTCGCCGCCGCGACGGAAAGTCACCGATGTACGGTTCGTGTTGGCGAAAGAAATACGTCAGACGATGTGGCACGGGATGACGACCGCCTGGCGATCGATCAAGCTGATCACTGATGACCAGAATCGAATCTCGCAGCTGCTCGGCATCAAGTCGCCGTCGGTTGCCACGCCACAGGAACACGTTCTCGGGATCAATGGCCGAATTGGCCTGCACCTCAGTACTGGCCAGACGATACGTTTTTGAACTGACGATCAGACGGTGTAACTGTTTGATCGACCAGTCATTGTCCATCAGGTAGGTGGCCAGAAAATCAAGTAACGCCGGATGCGAAGGTGCTGTTCCGCGAACGCCAAAGTCGCTTGTCGTCGCGACCAGGCCGCGGCCAAGATGGTAATGCCAGATACGATTGGCAATCACCCGAGCCGTCAGTGGATTCTGAGGATCAGTGATCCAGTCCGCAAGCTGCAGTCTGCCACTCCCGTTGACGTCGTCAGCGAGCACCTGGCCACCAAGAATCTGCAGGAATCCGCGCCGCACCAGAGGGCCTTTGCTTTGGGGGTTACCCTGTTCGTGGACACACACGTCATCGCAATCGCCCTCGCTGGCGGCAAACGCGATGGCGGGATCGGGAAACGTTTTTGCAACCTGACCAATCTGGTCGCGGAGACCCAGCACTTCCTGCCAGGCCACATCACGGTTGTATCCCGGTATGTTGATCGGCTTGCGCTGGAAGTCTCGATAGCGTTCGAAGGCCGCTCGTTCTTCCCGGTGCAGCGGTTCAAGTTTTTTCCGATAGGAAGCCAGCAGACGGTCCGATGCCTGTTCACCAATCTGGTAGACGAAGTCGCTGCGGTACGGTTTATGTTCGGCTCCAGCGTGTGGGTAAACCGTGCTGTCAAAAATGCCGTACAGCGCGTAGTAGTCAGCCGTCGGGATCGGATCAAACTTGTGATCGTGACAGCGAGCACAGCCGATCGAAAGACCCAGAAATGTCTTGCCCAGGTTATTCAGCGTGTCCTCAATGGTAATGTGGCGTTGTCCATGTGGACTGACACCGATCCGTCGCGAGATGGCGATGTATCCGGTGGCAATCACGCTTTGCCAGCGCTGCTCTTCGTCGTCGACGGGTATCAGATCCCCTGCGATCTGCTCACGAACGAACTGGTCATACGGTTTGTCGTCGTTAAACGCATCGATGACATAGTTGCGGTACTTGTAAGCCTCCGGTATCGGAAAGTCCGACGCGTCGCCCGCGGTGTCCGCATATCGAACAAGATCCAGCCAGTGCTGAGCCCATCGTTCGCCGTAATGGCGCGACGCCAGCAGGTGTTCGGTCAGATCCGCGTAAGCCGTTTGTGCATCGTCAGCCGACGCCTGCTCAAAGTCCGCGATTTCCTGCGGCGTGGGCGGTAGCCCGGTCAGGTCGAACGTCAGTCGTCGAATGATTGTTCGCGGCCCAGCCGTCTGGGTTGAGATAAGTTCCCGTTCCTGTTGCTGCCGTGCCACGAAAGCATCAATCGGATGTTGCCCCCAGTCGCCGTCGATCTGTGGAATTGTTGGTCTGCCAATCGGTTGATACGACCAGAACGCGCGCTCCTGGGTGGTGATGCCGTGTTTATCCGGCGTGGCTCGCATGGAAGATTGCGCCTGCGGCCAGTGCGCCCCGCTGGCGATCCACGTTTCCAAAACTTTGATCTCGTTCTGCTTCAGCGGTTCGTCCGGCGGCATTGAGATTTCTTTGTGCTTGCCGGAGACAACCTGCCACAACATGCTGCTGCCGGCGTCACCAACCACGATGGCCGCTCCTGAGTCACCGCCCTTGAGCATCGCGTGCAACGAGTCCAGCCGCAGCCCACCTTCAGCTTTACGACGATGACACTCATAGCAACGTTTGATCAGCAGTGGACGCACGCGTGCTTCAAAAAAATCGTCCTGCTCAGAACCCACGCCCCGGTGCGCAAAGCCGACTGTGATCAGCAGAATGAAGATGATGCGAATGCTCATGCGATGGATTATACGGCATTCCGGTCAGACACTCAAAACCCAGGACCCGATACGGTCCAATCCGGTGCCGTCACGGATCGAGGTTTTCGAACCCAGGATAGGACCTTCGTCCAGTAACTTGATGCATTGATGTGGCTCGGGTATGTTTATTACACATAGTCGTGTAATAGGTTCTGGAGTTCATGATGAGTGCATTTGGGGTGATCCCGCCGGACGCAACCGAGCCGGTGGCCACGCGTTCGCTGATTTCGCCGCAGGAAGCTGCTCGGCTGACACAACTGTTCAAGATCTTTGCGAACGAAACGAGGCTGCGGTTGCTTCACTCGCTCGTTCGTGAGGAAGAAGTGTGTGTTGGCGATCTGTCGATTGCGCTGGAGATGAAACCACAGGCCGTGTCAAATCAACTTCAGCGGTTGGTCCAGCGTGGCATTGTGGCTCCGCGCCGAGAAGGCACCAGCATCTTCTACCACATCGTCGATCCGTGTGTTCCGGTGCTGCTGGAACGCGGATTGTGTCTTACCGAGTGTTGTCCTGAAGGCCTTGCTCAAACCACGGACTGCTGTTCCGCGGATGTCGGCGAGTGCTGTTCAGAGACCCAATCAGAGTCAGGAGAAACGGAATGAAGACGAGATTTCTTCGCTGCCAGCAGGGCATTGTCGGCCTGGTGACAGTGCTGGCTTTGTCAGTCGGCGTCGGCCGAAGTGGCGATACAAAACCTGATTCGCAGCGTGCAGAAGAGACAGTGGAAGCGAGCCACCCCGTCTACGTGCTGAGTATCCCGCAGGACGACGCGCTGCTGATACGCCCTCAGACAACTGACGACTGGAGAGAACTGCACCGGCAGCTCGACGAACGCAGCCACGCCCTGATTCAGGTTGTGGACCGTTCTCTGGTTGATCAGTCGCTGCATGTCGACACGTGCGGGTTGCGACTCTACGCCGATTCGGCAGCCTGTCTGAAGCTGTTCAGCGATTTGCCACAGGACAGCACGACCAAAGTCTCACTTTCGTGGCTGGTGCGGGATTTACTCGGACGGCGTTATGCGGAAACCGGCGTCGAGCCCGAAATGATTCCCGTCAACAACTCGGCAGCCAAAGAGTGTGGCGTCCAGGGTATGGTGCAGCTGAAGGGTGGCGAATTTGAACGCAGTGGCCATTATTTCACATCACAAAGCGCTGTGCTGGGTGAAGGCAACGGTGAAAAGTATCGGGTTAAGGTCGCGGCATTCCACATCGACATTTACAAAGTAACAAACGCGGACTACTGCCGGTTTCTGAACGCCGACAATCCTGGGTACTGGAACTGGGCACCCTGGAATCAGTCCATCACGCGTGATGAAACCGGCCAGTTTGCTGTCACGGAAGGTCATGAGAAGCAACCGGTAGTGGGGGTGAATTGGTATCAGGCAACGGGCTACGCAAAATGGGTCGGCAAACGATTGCCCACCGAAGCCGAGTGGGAGTTTGCTGCCGGTGGCGCTGAAGGCAGAACTTTTCCGTGGGGTCAGGAGCCACCGGATGAAACAAGGGGCCATTTTGCTGGTCAGGAATATGCTGCCGTCGATGCTTATCCGGCGGGGGCCACGCCCGCCGGCGTCTTCGGTCTGGCCGGCAACGCCGCCGAGTGGTGTGCTGACTTTTATGACGACTCGTACTATGAGACCGCTCCGGAAGATGGACTAATAGCGAACCCAGCCGGCCCGCAGCAGGGACTGGACAAGTGGCAGTACCGTCGCATGTTCAAGGGATTCTGCCGCGTGACAGATACGCCCGAGTTTCTGCACTGCACCAAACGGCACGCACGACCGCCGCTGCTGACATCAGCAATCGGTTTCCGATGCGTGAAAGGCTGCACCTGACACTGAACCTTTCGAGTGCAGTTTGCACTCATGCAACATGCAGATGCTGTGGTTCATCCTGAA
>JBDONA010000500.1:0-4653 GCA_039831575.1 Fuerstiella sp.
GTTAAACCTCAGTTGATTGGCCAAGCAGAAGAACTTGCAGCTGAGTACATAAAAAAATACGGCAGTGGAAAATAACAGCCATACGTCATCCCGTAGGGTCAAAAAACTGTGCGCCGTGAAAGGTGTTGATATTCAGCGGGTGCGTTTATCGCTTCTTCCCCACTCGACGACGGCCTTCCCTGAAAAATTGACAGGTCGGCTTCCGCATCTCGGTCTTTCGAGGCCTGCTCTGAAAATGGCGATCCAAAAATGAGGCTGTAGGGTCAAAAAACTCCGCCGACCGTTAAATGCAGGAGATTGTTGAACTTCCGAAATCTGAAACATCGCAATCTCAGCCGGTTGATTCTTCGCCAATCTGTCCCGATGCTGTGCGGTTTCCATCGCTCGCTGGCGACCTCCCCAAGCCATCGGCACACACGCACCAACCGGGACCAGCGATTTCTCGATCCTGTTCGGTTAGGATGATTCGCAGCAGGACTTCCCTGATTCTCGATGCGTGTAGCGGACAGAATCCAGCGTAATCAACGTGTCTTGCCTTGGCTGACACTGGGAGTGAGATCGGCAGGCAGACTCTTGAAATCACGGGGAACTAGTTGGGCTGAATAAATTGACCCCACGGGGCAGGTGTGGTGGACACAACATACTGATGTTGTGGTCAATTACACCGACAAAGAATTCAGGTCGTGATCCCATAAATGTTGCTACCTTTGGCAGCCTCGGAGCCACGTACGTGCCCATCTGCGATACAACCGTAGAACTAACCTCATAACTACGTAGGCAGTTGCAAATCCCAAGGCAATCGCGACTCCAGCCTGAATCGCATTCACCCCGTGTAAGTCACCTGCATCATCAGCCTCCAAAGGACCAAAGAACGCTGACAAGATCCAGAACCACGGCACACAGGCTGGGAAGAAGGTGACCCAAAAGATCGCCCATCCTTCACCCTCATACGCGTCTTTAAAGCAGAGTTCTCCGCAGTGAGGGCAGCGATGTCGCTTGGAGTATCCCGACTCGTCGTGAATTGTCATCTCAAAGGAAACGGCCCACTCTGTTACGTCTTTGCCACACTCATTGCACGATGGTTCATCTGCGAGCCGCTCCGTTGTGTTGGTCGGATACTGCTCGTTGTCGCTCGTTTTGTCTGACTCGCTGGGCATGGAGGTAATGTAGCAGGGCGAATGACGAAGCGAGCGGGCGGTGCTCCAAAGTGCCCGCGTATTCTCAGGTCGTCGCAATGTGGACACGTCGGCACCGGGACCCCAAAATCGTCCTCATGGGTCAATAATCTCGATAGCCGCTCGGTACAACTTACTTCCTCGCTTTACTGCATACGTCACACGTTTTCCGTCCGAGCTGAACACGAGACCGCCCAATACTAAGCCGTCATACTCATCCCCTTCCGCTCCATCCACCACGGCCCTCGATTTGTTCCCCTGCATAGCGAGATACGCCACGCGTTTGCTATCCGGACTGAACACGGGAGTATCCGCCTCGTCAAACTCATCCCCTTCCGCTCCATCCACCACGACAAATATCTTGCCTTCCCGCTCGGCTTGATACGCCACGCGCTTGCCATCCGGACTGAAAACAGGAATGCCCGTGGCGTCATACTCATCCCCTTCCAGTCCATCCACCACGACAAACAACTTGCTACCTCGTTTTGCATTATGCGCCACGCGTTCGCCATCCGGGCTGAATACAGGAAGGCTCATCTCGTCATATTCATTGTCCTTGACCACGCCATCCACGACGACAACCCACTTGCTTCGTCGTTTTGCGAGATACGCCACACGATTGCCGTCCGCACTAAATACGAGACTGTTGTACCCAATGCCATCGTATTTCATGCCTTCCACGCCATCGACCACAACCAATTGTTTCTCTCCGGACGTGGCGACGTACGCGATTCGCTTACTGTTTGGACTGGACAAAAACGACGTACCTTCCTTGCATTCCAGCACATCGTCGTGAACTCCCGTTTCTTTTCCATCAACTATCACGACACCAACTTCTTTGCGACCTTGAATTCGGCTCTTTAAGGCAACAAATCGATTGGCGTCGGGACTTACCGTGAGACTCTCCGTTCCCACTACTACGCCATCGCCGAGCGTCGCCCACAGAGTCTCTGTGGTCACCAGTTTGATTCTGTTAGTGTTATCTTGAGCGACTGAAGACTGACGTTTCTTGCCCGCTGCCGCATCACCAGACTTCGCAGATCGTTTTGCATGTTGCGTTCCGGAGCCACAACCAATCGTTGCGACGAGCAGTAGTACAAGTGGCGACCTTCTCACGACGAAGTCCTTTGCTCGATCCTAGTTTTCCCATTTGCTGTCTGTGTGTATACCGCTTACCGACCGAGGCAGAGTGGGAGTACGCGTGTCGGGCAGGGACGCAGACAGCGTACAGTTTCGGTGACAGTGAATCAGAACTGGGTGACCACGCGTGGTACGACAAGAACTCTGGCAACGCGACACGTGGCGTGGGTCTTTTGAAGCCGAATGGGTGGGGTCTGTATGATATGCACGGCAACGTGTTTGAGTGGTGCCAGGACTGGTATGCGAGCGGCTCAGTGACGGATCCGACTGGTGCATCTTCGGGCTCGATCCGAGTGTACCGGGGCGGCAGCTTTAACGGCAGCTCGGTCCACTGCCGTTCGGCGTACCGCGGCGGGTACGCGCCTGTCGACCGGATCAGCTTCCTGGGCTTTCGTGTGCTCCGCAGTGCGAAGAAGGACACGACTGCCATGGACGAAATTGTAGAGACCGACGAATCGCCAACTGTCGTTGCCCTTAAAGAAGGGACTATCGTCGAAGATGACTTCAGCGGCGAAGCGCTCGAACCACGGTGGAAGTGCTACGCCGATAATGGACTGATAGTTGAAGAGTCGGACGGCGTCGTAAAGATTCACGGCATGGCTCCCAGTTCTACGGGACGATATGTCAATGTCGGCTTCGAGCTGGCGCATGCCATTACGGCTGGTAGCTTTGAATCGCAAATCGATGTACTTGCATTGTCGGGTACATTTGGTGGGGGAAATCACCGTCAGAGGCATTTTGGATTCCACGCCATTGGAAGCAATGACCGCCGTGTTGGATTGCAATACTGGGCGGATCAGTACCGGATATCCCATGACTACGGTCGTCAATACGCGCCGTCAAATGGCGATGAGATGAATGAGTTTCATCAGTGGCGGATTGTCTACGATGCGGTGGGAAAAACCGCATCAGTATTCGTTGACGATCGGCAGATCGGCGATACCGTTATGGTGGACCTTGGTGATTCGTTCACGTTGAAGGTCGGGCTTTCGTGCAACAAAAACGTCCACATCGGGGGGCACTTCGACAATTTCCGTCTAATAGGTAAGTAGCTAAACAAGGTCGTCGTCGACCGTCACCGTCGTCATTTCGCATCGCTTCATCGCGGTGGTCACCGTCACCCAGCCGTTTGTCGATGAGCTGCTGGAGGCGCTCGGGACGTCGTAGCCGCATCATGCTGGTATGATTCTCGGTGCGAACTCCTGAATCGCCATTCCAGCAGCATGAAGGAGTTCGGTTTTGCCCAAGGTCATCGAGGAAAGGTCGCCCCCATGAGAATCTTGCCACTTGCTCTGCTGCTGTTCGCGATGCTTGGTTGTGGCTCAGGAGCGGCCAGGGTCAAGCAACACATGACACCCGCTCAGCTTGCATTGGGCGATCCGGTCGTTAACAGCGTCGGCATGCTGCTGGTCCCGATCCCTGCCGGTGAGTTTCAGATGGGCAGCCCGGCCTCGGAAGCTGATCGTAAGAGTGACGAAACCCAGCATCAGGTTAAGATCACGAAACCATTTTATCTGGGCGTGTACGAGGTGACTCAGCAGCAGTACGAGCAGGTGATGAGCAGTAAGCCAAGCGAGTTCAAAGGGCCGCAGAATCCTGTAGAGAAAGTGAGTTGGAACGATGCGGTGGAGTTCTGTCGGAAGCTGTCGTCGCTACCTGAGGAAAAAGCGGCGGGTTTTGTATATCGCTTGCCGACCGAGGCAGAGTGGGAGTACTCGTGTCGGGCGGGGACGCAGACAGCGTACAGTTTCGGTGACAGTGAATCAGAGCTGGGCGACTACGCGTGGTACGGCAAGTTCGGCGGCACTACACACCCCGTGGGTGGTAAGAAGCCGAATCCTTGGGGCTTGTATGACATGCACGGAAATGTCGGGGAATGGTGCCAGGATTGGAGGGGAATGTATCCGAGCGGCCCAGTGACGGATCCGACTGGTGCATCTTCGGGCCAGTCCCGGGTGGTCCGGGGCGGCGGTTGGTACTTCTTCGCCCACAACGCCCGTTCGGCGCACCGCCACGGTCGCACGCCTGAGTACCCGAAAAGCAAGAGCTACAGCTCCCACTGGGAAGCTACTCTGGGTTTTCGTGTGCTCCGCAGTTCCATCAAGTAAGGCCGGAGGCGGAATCAGGTAAAGCGAGCGAAGTCCGTAACGCAGCCGTAACGGAGGCCCGCAGCGAGGGACGAGCGGAGAGGCTGTAGTGGAGAGCGCAGCAAGGACGTAGCGAACGGTAGAGCACTGATCAGCGAGAGAAGAAATGGATGGGAACAGTTTGCATCAAGTCTTGAGACTCACGGCTGCCATGGTCGTGACTTGCATCGCGGCCTGTTCACCGCCAACTC
>JBDONA010000677.1:0-4649 GCA_039831575.1 Fuerstiella sp.
GAGAAACACGCCGTCAATTTGATCCGTCACCAATTTGCCCGCGTCAGCGAGCCGATCATTGTCGACCAATTCCGGCCGCAGATGCAGAATCATTGACGTTTCGAATTCGCAGGCGTGACCGACTGTCCCGTGGGCTCCTTCGAGTGTTTCTCGAATGAGATTATCCGCCACCGACCAGTACGAACCGGCCGCCAGCAGCGCGTCGGGGTAGCTGGGTTGAATCTGCCGAACGGCCACGCGCATGGGATCCACATTGCCACCGTGGCCGTTGACAAACAGCAGTCGTCGGAAACCGTCATCCAGCAGTGATCGGGCGATATCGCAGAGTGTCGCGACGTACGTGTCGAGCTGCGAGTTGAGCGTCGAACCCAACCGCAGATGATGCGCGCTGGCTCCCAGCCAGACCGTCGGCGTCAGCAGAATCTGCTTTGAAAGTCGAGCTTCCACGGCTTCGGCGAACGCCGAGCAGATGATGAAGTCCGTCCCCGTCGGCATGTGCGGACCGTGCTGTTCGACCGCCGCGATGGGGATCACAACGAGCGTCTGATCGCGATCGACGGTCGTCAGACGAGCCGCAGTCATTTCGTGGAATTTCATTTATCAATTCCTGGGGTGGTTGCGCATGATCTGAAAGAACGTGAATTCCGTCGGCCGCGCCGGCTGCAGGAAACCTGCAACGTACCCGAAAATCAGCGACATGCCGAAGCCGACGGGCCAGTACCAGACGGAAAACCAGTCCTGTGTGTACATAAGGACAAGCGTCAGCACGGTGGAAATTGAGATGCTGACCAGCACGCCCAGCCAGGTCGCTCGCCGTGAGAACAAGGCGAGAATGAAAATCGCCAGCAGCGGCCCGCCGAACGCCGCGGTCAGCTTTTTCCCAATGTCGAACACGTTGCCCAGCGGACCAACAAAACATGCCAGAGTAATTGCTATCGCCCCGATCACGACAACCATCATCCGAATGAAACGCACTTCGCGGCGATCGTCAGTCGGACGAAGTTGCGGAAACAGCCGGTCTCGAAAATCGACAACGAGCGCTGTCGTAACGGAGTGGATCCCGGAATCGATGCTCGACATGATCGCCGCCATCAACGCGGCCAGAAACAACCCGGCCACTCCCGGTGGAAAGTGAAGCCGCACAAATTCCGGCAGCGCTCGATCGGCCACTTTGGGCTGGCTGGCGAGTATTTCCGTCAGTGTGCCGTCACCCAGTTCCGCCGGATGTTGAGAGAAGTACGAGTAAAGACCAACGCCGATCATCAGCAAACCGGGCAGCACAATCCACATCGCCGCCAGGTTCAGCGCGGCTCCCCATTGCGATGTTCGTTCTGAGCGAGCCGAAAGATAACGCTGCACCGCGACCTGATCGCAGCCAAACGCCGACAGGCCTTCGAGAAACACACCGATCAGAATTGCCCAGCTCCCATAGGGCAATGTCAGCGACGGAGTGAAGTCGATCACCAGACCTTCGCGTCCGTCAAAATACGTCCCCATGATCTCGCTGGAGCTCGAATCACCGTGCAGCAGAATCAGACCCAGCGTCGCCAAAATGGTGATTGCGAACACAAAAAACTGCACGACATCGGTCCACATCACCGCTCGTAATCCTCCGAGCATCGTGTAGCCGACAGACGCGGCTCCCAGACCGACAATCACGGTCGTCTGCGAAACCCCCGCCACGCTCGACACCACAACCGCCGCCGCGTACGTCGCCGAAGCCATCCAGCCAATTCTCAGCAGCACGAATAAACCGCTCGCAAGAATTCGAACGGAGACATGAAAACGCAATTCCAGATATTCGTAAGCCGTCTCGACCTTCAGCCGCGCGTAAACGGGTATGAAGACCCAGATCACGATCGGTGTCATCAGCGAAAACGCGACCAGCGAAAGACCGATCCGCAAACTGTCGCCCAGTGCGGCTGACGGATAGAAAACGAAACTGTTCGAGGAAAACAGCGTCGCCATCACACTCAAGCCGACAGCAAGCCAACCCATCGAACCTCCCGCGACGAAGAACTCTCGCCGAGACTGATTCCGCCCGAATACGGTCCCCAAGCTGAGAATCAGCAGCAGATAGACGGTGACGGCGGCGATGTCGAGCGGATGCATGTGCGCGGCGCGGAGAGGAGAAAATGGGACCAAGTGGCAAGGTGACACGGACGTGAAATGTTTGCAACCGAGGCCAGTGATTTATGGCTGGCCAATCGCTGACCCCCGCGATCAGCGTTCCGCGCGGGGAGCTTTCACGAGCATGCTCCCTGAGTTTTCTGCTTCACCCGGAAAGAAAACGGCTTCTTCATGCCCCTCATGGCCTGCATCTGACTGCTGTTTATTAAGGTAAAACTGCCGGAGTCGCCGCCTGTAGAGCCATCGGTCAATCAGGTCGCCATAGATTTGACATTCCACTATCGGGCCGAAGATTATGTAGATGACCGACAGGAACATCCCCAGATCGCCCGCATAGGTCGCCGCCAGAGCCAATAGTACAAATGAGACAGGGGTGACGAAGAAATGAATCCAAACACCAATTGATGGAACGGGCACCCGAATAATAATTGTCATGATCAGAGCCAGAAGCGCCGCCGCGCGCCAATGATTGCCTTTCTGTGGCGGCAATACCAACCCAAACATGGACGTCGGAGCCCTGTATGGATTTTCTGTCATGCAGTCGTTCTTGTTGATTTTTAGCAGAATCTGTCGTCACGTCATTATGCAACTCAGTGATCTCAGGAGTCCCCGACAATAATGCTCCACTGATCCTTGACGTACTGTGCCGCAGAATCGGGAACGACCGCGTCGTAAGCATCACGAGGCTCTATGTGCGCGTTGTACGAAGTTCTTACAGCATTCGACCTGGCAAGCAACTGAGTGCCGGGAACCTTTGCGAATCCCAGACGCTCAAGATCGTCGTCAGACAGATCAACTGTGCTGTGACTGGTCGTGTCCCAGATCGCGATCACGGCGAAACAGCCGAACAGATTGCAAAAGTGATCCATTAGAAAACAACGCCACTCTCTAAGGGCAGGGTGGATGATGGAATGCTCAAGGTAGACAATCTCGTCAACGACGTTGTCCGTGACCGCATCGCTTATCTCATTGGATGAACAATCAAATAATTGAGCGTAGAGCGACTCAAGTTCACTACTCCTGGCATCAAAGACGTCGTAGACGGAGTCCCCGTAAGTTTCCACTCGATCCAGATCCAGCCGTGTCCCCGCAAACTGACCGGCAAGTATTTCACGCCATACGTCGGTCCTTTCACTGGCCTCCGGTCGACAAAAAACCTGAGCTTCAACTGATTCAAAGTGATCATCTGGTTCGCCAATACTCAACTTTCTTTGGCAGCTGTAGTCGAAATACATGACCTCCGGTCCTCAGATGCTCGCAAAACACAGAAAGGCGACAGTCTATTTTGGCGTTTCCACTGTTGCAATGAACAGTCCGTCAATGACCAGGTTGACGCAGCGATTGTCACCCGAGTAGATCGCATAGAAAAGCCTCTGGTCCAATTGCTCAGACCAGAGGCATCGATTCTTCGATCGTCACTCAAATGACGAACGGCTTGGCCACCTGCCACTTGTTGTTGGCGAGCCATGTCCTGGTGAGCCGCCTGCTTCACGACATATCCGGCGTGACATGGCACGATCAGCAGACAATCACTCGGGTTCCGGGCGCGCCAATTGTGAGATGTCGACGGCCGTACAACCAGGAGACGGTTCGAACTGCTGTTCAACCGGCGGCATTTCGTCGACGGACCAAATGGATTGGGCCGGGCTGTCCGCGGCGGCACCGGGGCGAAGCAGAATCGTCATGTCGACTCCACCATCGGGGCCACATCGCTGCATTGTCGCACTTCCTGGACGTCGTGTGGGGCGATCAATTCCACGGCTTCTCATACCTGGACTCCCGCTCGTCATCGTCTGTTCGGTGGCAAGTATGACGAGAATCGATGACGATACTGCTGTCGAACGCCTTCACCGGACGTCCGTGGTGATGCCTGCCCGCTCTGAGTGGAATCCAACCTTGAAGGGGCTGCGCTCCGTCTCTGCTGGCGACTGACAGGAACGTGGTGTCGACTTCAAGTGCAGCCAAGGGAAACGCAGTCGATGTTCACAGCTGACACACTATTCACAAGCAGCGGTCGGCGAGGATCGCCAGCCCGATCAGCATTCTGTCGCCGGCACAAAACGAACATTCCTGCGGCATGTTTGCTTGCGTGGGGTGTTGTTTGCGTCTCGTCAATCTGTCGGGCACAGGGGACAGTGCCGCTTGAGGAAGCGCCGCCAGCCCTCGCCCCTGCTGCCGCCGTCAGGGAGTTCAGGGTCGCAGGTGATCTGGGAATCGGCCTGGTCGTTGCCGAGCCGCAGATCAGTCAGCCACTGTCGATCAGTTTCGACGACCGAGGTCGCATGTGGGTGCTGCAGTATCGACAATTCCCAAACCCCAACGGTTTGAAACCTGTGCAAGTCGATAACTGGCTGAGAACAAAATATGACAGGCTCCCTGACCCACCACCCAAAGGGCCCAAAGGAAACGATCGAATTTCAATCTACGAAGACACAGACGGCAACGGTCGAGCCGACACGGTGAAGGACTTTCTTTCAGATCTGAATCTGGCATCAGGGATGGCACTCGGTTATGACGGC
>JBDONA010000111.1:0-4638 GCA_039831575.1 Fuerstiella sp.
GCCGATCTGCTCAGTTTGATCCGGACTCCATCCCACTGAACGCTGTACATTTCGTCCAGCACCAGATGGGACATAAAGCCCAGAGCCACACCCATCGCCATCAGCAGGCGAACTTTGAGGTCAGGGCTGTGGTAAGTCAGGAACGTGATTTCGGCGGCGATGACCATTGCCGGGATGCTGTGGAACATGCCTCGATGCACAGTCAGTTTCCCGAGCACCGCCGCTCCACCATATCGGACTCCGCCGTACAGCAGCAGCGCAAACAACATCACCCGATCGCCACTGACGCCCAGCTGATTCGTATGCTGTAACAACAGCAACGGTGCCAGCGCCGCCGTTACTCCGAACAGTTCGCGGACGGGTTTGCCGCTCTGTGAATCCATGTCCGGCAGCATGCCGGCAATCCATGTCAGAATCGCCGCAATCATGGCCTGGGTGATGGAGAACCCCAGCGCAAACACCGCGGCAAACGCATAGGCAATGCCCAGGGTCCCGCTGACGGTGATGTGTTCGCGATACGCAGCCATGACTTGGTGTTGACGGTAACAGGAAAAGACGGATTCGAGGAATCGTAGCTTGATCCGCATTCACGAGAACCCGCGTTTGAGCTTCTGCGCCGAATCACCGCTGCCAAACTTCGGGTCAGGCAAGCTGCGCGGCAATTTCCGCCGAAGCAAAGCTGCGTGCGGCGCCGCGCGAAACTTTAATTCTGTGGCGGTTGTGCTTGACACGCCGTCTTCCAGGTGTGCTATAACGCACAGTACACTTGGGCAGGGCGAAGATGGCGATTGATCTCACCATATCCACGGGCAGTTCCACTCCCATCTATCGGCAGGTTGTCGATCAGATTCGGCGGGCGGTTGTGCGACGCGAACTTAGTGTCGGTGATCAGCTGCCGAGCGTTCGAGTCCTGGCGGAACGACTGCTGGTGAATCACAACACCATTGCCAAGGCGTACAGCGAACTGGTGCGTGACGGCGATATCGAATCGCGACACGGCAAAGGTGTCTTTGTCGCCCGGAAACGCAGCGTCTATAGCCGGGCAGAACGCAATCGTCGGCTGGACGATGCGCTGGAAACATTCCTGGGCGAAGCAATCGCACTGGACTTTGGTACCGACGAAATTCTGCAGTCGATCACCAGGAAATTATCAAAGCTCACCAATCAGTCCGAGCGAGGTCAGAAATGAGCGACTTTGTTATCGAGACGGATCGCCTGACGAAATTCTATGGACAGAAATGCGCTGTCGATCAGGTCAGTCTGACCGTGCCACGCGGTAGTGTGTACGCCTTGATGGGGCGAAACGGATCGGGAAAAACCACGACTATTCGGATGTTACTGGGGCTGGTGACGCCGACTCGCGGGACAGCTTCAGTCCTGGGTCGCAGCAGTCTTGATCTGACGCCCGACGTGCGGTCCCGGATTGGCTATCTGAGCGAAAGTCACTACGTCTATCGCTGGATGAAGATTGCAGAATGCGCGAAGTTTCAACAGAGCACATTTGCCAGATGGAATCAGACGATCTTTGACGCGGTCGTTGATCACTTCGGCCTGGACCGAAAAACGAAAGCCGGGGCCCTGTCTCGAGGTGAGCGAGCGGGACTTTGTCTGGCGATGACGTTGGGCACAGATCCGGATCTGCTGATTCTGGATGATCCGGCGCTGGGGCTGGACCCCGTGGCTCGGCGATCGCTGGTGGAAGCGATGCTGGCCGTGACCAGTCACAACGAACGCACAATTCTGTTCAGCTCGCATCTGCTGGACGACGTGGAACGCGTCGCCGATCACGTCGGCATCATTGATCAGGGAGTGCTGCGTGTGCAGACGTCAGTGGACGACTTTCGTGAACGAATCTGTCAGTGGCGACTGACTTTTGAAACGTTGCCGAGTGCTCTTCCGGCACTTACCGGACTGGTCCACACAGAATATCTTGACAATGAAATCCGCGTGACGATCGCCAACAGCAACGATGAAACGGAGGCGACGTTGCGCAGCCTGAACCCTCGGCAGATGGAAAAGTGCGGCGTCGGGCTGGAACGAGCGGTGATTGATTACCTGACAACTCGCGGGCGCAGCGGTTCGTTGCTGCAGGCCGTCGGGGCAGTGCGGTCGACAGACGAATCACCGCAGCAAATTGCTGCAGTATCAGAACAGACGATCTGAAGGTGTGACAGGAATCCGATATGAAAGCCATAATCTATAAAGAACTGCGTGAGCTCGCCCCGTGGGCACTGCTGTTTCTGGTCGGTATCGTCATCAGTACGTTCGCTGTACTTCATGAATCGTTCTACCACAGCCGCGTCAACAACGTCTTCACCGATGAGTTTTTCCTGCAGATGGTCGTTGCTCCTTCGATTGCGGCGCTGATTCTGGGGTTTGCTCAGACAATTCCCGAGCTGTGGCGAGATCATTGGGCATTTCTGGTGCAGCGCGGCGTCTCGATGACGCAGATTTTTTTCTGCAAGTTCATTGCGGCAGCCATGGTGTACGGACTGGTTGTGTTGACGGCCTTGCTGATTGTCGTCGTTTGCTGCCGTTGGAACGGGATCGATCGATATCCGTTCGAATGGCAAATGCTGCTGGCTCCGATTGCCGCCAGCATCGGTGCCTTTGGGTTCTACTTTGTGGCGATGCAGTGCGTGCTGCGGCAGGCCGGACACTACGTGACTCGATTTCTGCCGCTGATGCTCCCTGGATTTCTTCTCTGCGGAATCGTTCTTATCTATGCCGAGGTCGACGAATCCGGGACGCCGTTATCGTGGATAATCCTGATCGCGTCCACCGTCCTGTTTGGCCTGATGGCATGGGGTTCGTTCGTCTCTCACGGTGACATGAAGCGAACTCCAGCAATTTCCCGTTTTGCGATTGGCGTGCCGACTTATGCCGCGTTTGTCGCGGGCTATTTTGCGTTCTGGATTTCCATTGTCGTTGTGGTCGAGATTCTGCAGGATGAATTTGAGATGGAGATGATTCCGTCGCTGACGGAACGCACACAGTGGAATTCTCTGCAAGTGGCTGAGGATGGTTCCGTCTTCCGATCGCGGATGATTCGGGATACGGATCACAATACGGTGTCCGAACACGCCGTTGACCTTGATCAGCCGCAGTTTGTTCTAACGACGAGCGCAAATTCCCTGAAGCAGCAGAGTGAGACGACCGTGCCGACGTCGTCATCGGTGTGGGACTATTTTGGGTGGAGTCACGGCGTCGATATTCTGGAACGTGTCGAAGGTGGCAGGGACAGCCGACGGCTGTATTCTGAGACACGTGGGATGATTCTCACGTACAGTGATCCACACGACGCTACCTATCCGGAGCGATCGCCCGACGAGAGATTTCGCAGGGAACCGTCACAACTGGCAAGCGTGGTGACGCCCGACGGGTTTCAAAGCGCAAACGAGTTTCAGGAGTCGTCGGCTGATCCGCCACATCGTTTTGGAAAATTCATCGGTGTCCTCGGCTCGTGGAGCCGTCGCGCCGGTCGTGTCATTGCTCGACGAGGTGGCATGGGCACGCCTGCCACTGACATTCGAACCGTTGTTCTGTTCGACAATGGCTTGTTCGAAATTAACTTCGAATCAGAGTCAGTGATCCTGCATTTTGAGCCACCGGCTGGAAAGTTTCTCCGAAGTCTGTCGCCGTTGGGAGAATCCGAAGTCGTGGTCGCCTTCTCAGATAATTCTCTTTCTCTTTATTCCGCCAAACCACTTCTGTTCGATACGGAACCGGACACCAGATTGGGAACAGACGAAGAAGCCCCGGACACCACGACCGTGCTGGTGCCTGACAAATTGAACGGGATCACCATGATTCCCGCCGAGGTCCAGACTCTTCTGGGATTCGGTTTTGGCGTCACCGAGGACGAGTACATCTATCACAGCTGGGGAACGTTTTCCTCCCTGGATATTGATCGCGTTGTGAAGACGGATCACGCCGGAAAGGTGATTGAGGTTCATACCGTGAACCGCAACTCACCAGCGTTGCCGTTGCAGGCCTGTCTGCCGCTGAGCATCATGGCCGGCATCGCACCGGCCGGGCCTGCGATCGCGCTCGGACTCGCGGACGTGACATCGCAGAGTCTCCACGGTTTCGGTCCGGGAATCGTCGGTCGCACCCTGCTGGGCAGTCCGACACGAACGGCACTCGTGCTGCTGGTGCAACTTCTTTCAGCATGCTTTGCCGCCTGGCTGGCCGGGCGATTTGCGGTGCGACGCGGATTGTCTGGTACCGTCCGACGTCGATGGCAGTGGATCAGTCTGTTGTTCGGACCGGCTGCAGCATTGACGCTCGCCTCGCTCCATCCCCAACCTGTCAGGGCCGTCTGCGGCGGGTGCCACCGCAAACGAGTTATCGACAACGATGACTGCGAATACTGCGGCGCGGCTCGGCAGCCTCCTGCAACCGACGGGACGGAAATCTTTGGCGCATTGACCCCGGCGACAGGCAGCAGCGGTTCAGAAGCCGCAGCCGAGCTGGCGGTTTGAATGACGTCCCAAAATTTGCACAGCGACCTGCGCGCAGCCATGGGCAGACGACAAACAAAAGAACAGAAGCTTCGACAGGATGGACAGGATAAACAACAAAGAAAATCCTGTTAATCATATACATCATGTCAAAAAAGAGGCGGTCGGTGAGCGT
>JBDONA010000508.1:0-4633 GCA_039831575.1 Fuerstiella sp.
CGAAGATGGCTTCGGTTTTGACGGGTCTTCGATGCGTGGCTGGCAGGCAATTCACGAAAGCGACATGCTGGTCGTGCCCGATTCGAAATCGGCGTTTGTCGACCCGTTCATGAAGCACACGATGGCTTTGCTGGGCAATGTGAAGGATCCGGTCACTCACCAGAGCTATGCACGTGATCCGCGCAATATCGCCCGCAAGGCCGAGAACTACATGCAGTCAACCGGCATTGCCGACCGAGCGATGTTTGGATCTGAAGTGGAGTTTTTTGTCTTCGACAGCGTGACGTTTGATCAGAACGAACACGAAGCGTTCTATCATCTGCAGAGCTGTGATGGACACTGGAGCCGCGGTACAGAACACGGCAATGGTACTGGTTATCAGATTCGCCGTCGCGACGGTTATCTTGCCATGCCGCCGATGGACACGCTGCAGGAACTGCGCACCGACATCATGCTGGCACTGGAAGAAGCGGGAATCTCGGTCCAGGGCCAGCACCGGGAAGTTGCATCCGGCGGGCAATGTGAGATCGATCTGAATCACGCGTCGCTGCTGCAGACCAGCGACCGGCTGGTGCGTCTGAAGTATCTTGTGCGCAATTTTGCGGCTCGGCACGGCAAGGTGGCCACATTCATGCCCAAGCCGCTGTGGAACGACAACGGTTCCGGACTGCACCTGCACCTGTCGTTGTGGAAAGAAGGCGATCCGCTGTTTGCCGGGTCCGGCTACGGCGGACTGAGCGAGACAGCCATGTTTGCCATGGGCGGAATTCTGCGCCACGCTCCGTCTTTGCTGGCGTTCTGCTGCCCGACAACGAACAGCTACAAACGTCTGATTCCAGGTTTTGAAGCACCGGTCAATCTGTCGTACAGCTATCGCAACCGGTCGGCGGCAATTCGCATTCCGGTCAACGCCGGCAACGAATCGCATCGCCGCCTTGAGTTTCGATGTCCGGATTCGTCGTGCAATCCGTATCTGGCGACGTCTGCGATTCTGATGGCGGCTTTGGACGGCATCGAAAATCGCACGGACCCCGGCAGGCCACTGGACAAGGATTTGTATGACCTTGAGCCGAAAGAACAGCAAAACGTCGCGTCCACTCCGTCATCGCTCGATGCCGCACTGACCGCTCTCAATGCCGATCACGATTTTCTGCTTCGTGGCGACGTATTCACGCCCGACGTGGTGGAACGATGGACTGCCTTCAAACGATCCGAAGAGGTCGCCGCAATCGATCAACGTCCTCACCCGTACGAGTTTGCAATGTATTTCGATTGCTGACGTTGTCCGGGCAGAGTCGAACTGTTGCTATGAATGGTTAATTAGCACCCGTGCCTCGCCGATTGCCGGGGAAGTCCTGACCATCGACCGGCGGAAAACAACGCAGGGTCGCATGAACATTCCGCGGCGGGCCATCTGACCGGCGCAACCGTTACAGCTGCACGTGCGAAGGTACCGACCGCCGCTGCAACTACAGTATTTGTGGGGACACTCCCTGCCGGGCTGACCTATGTTTTAGAAACACTACCGTAACACTGCTGTGCAACGCCGGAAGTTCTCCGCGCTACCGCAACGCCATTCTGCAGAGGCCGCATCATGATAGAAGCTGTCGCAAATCTGTTTAGCCGTAAGAATCCTCGCCAGAAAGCCGTCCTGGCGTTGGCCCGCATCATCAGTCGTCACGAAATGGCCGGACTTGGCTACAAGCAGGGCATTGCTGATGATCGCCGGGCGCGCGACGAACGGCACGTGGCTCTCGGAGTCTGGCTGTTTCCGTGTGAAGCTGCTGACGTGGCCACAGATATCGACCTGAGTTTCGGCGTTGCAGCCGTCACGCATGATATCCGCAGCGAAGGTTTCGGCGTCATGACACCGGTCAAGCTGGATCGCGAGTACTTTGTGATTGCCGTACCGTGTGAAGACGACGACGGCTGGCAGTTCTTTCGCTGCCAGGTCCGCCACAACACCAAAGCACCGGGCAGCTGGTTTCAACTGGGCATTCACGTCGAACGCAGCATCGATCTCGACGGCAGCCAACGAGTCGCATTTCGTGAACACATCAATCGAATCGAAGCGTCGACAACCAAAGTGTAGATGACGGGAACGTTCTCACGTCGTGTGGAATCAGCTCCGTGAGATTAAACCGTCACGTTGTCATCCACCTCTTTGCCGGCGAAAACGAGACTCACGTCTTTCACACGCAGCCAGAAGTAGTCGTGCGGTGCAATGGTCACCGGAGTGTCAGAGATTTTTGACAGTTGAATGACAATTCCCATCCCGGCTCCGAAAGAGAAATTTCCGCCGGCGTTCGGATTCTCAAACTTCTTCGACAGTTCAAACTCGTCCCAGTGATTCGGGGCATTTGCGTCAGGCTGCGGTGTGATCTCCGCTGACGCCAGGTTGCGTCTTTCGTTGACCTTCTTGTCCTGATTGTTGTACTGAAAAAACGCGATCTCGCACCGAAAATGGCTGCGGAACGTATCGTCGAAGAAGTCCCGCGACGACGCCTCGGCACGTACACGAACTCGCAAACGATATGTTCCGGCGAATGGGCTTCGCACTTCCTGAGCAAGGACTGCGGTTTGTTTTGCGGACATCGTGATGGCCGCGGCACTTCCGCCCGGAGCGCCAAATCCAACGACGGCATGTGAAGAACGCACCTCGCCCGAACCGGCAGTGGTGGAGACAAGTCGAACCCCGATGCCGGACACGGAAACCGGCAATGGATCCGCTCGCCAGCCTTTCGGACGTGAGGCAGCGGTCACGGGCAGCAGTGGTTGATCTTCCCGGAAACCTGAGTGCAGCAAATGTCGATTCGGATCGAATGCAGGAACACGCAGCACATTTCCACCGGGCATGGATCGCTGTGCTGTTGCCGGCGCATCACCCAGAAGATCCCAAATCGGTTCACCGCCGGTAAGTCGATGCTTGCGACCAAGGCGGTCGGGAAATGTGGTCTGATAGTCCATCCCCAGCAGATGAAACATGGACGCTGTCAGATCTCCCGGTTCGACCCGGTTGTCCGCCGGATAAGCACCGTCCTTATCGCTGCCGCCGTAAACCTGTCCACCGCTGATTCCGGCTCCCGCCAGCACGCAGCTGAAGACCGCTCCCCAGTGGTCTCGCCCGCCCTTCGCATTGATCTTCGGCGTGCGACCGAATTCGCCAATCGCGACCACCAGCGTTTCATCCAGCAGGCCACGCTCATCCAGATCCTCAATCAGTGCTGAATAACCCACATCAAACATCGGACACAGCACATCCTCCACACGATCAGCATTCTGTGCGTGAGTATCCCACAGCGGATTATCGACGGCGTTATCGCCTGGTTCACGCGGCCATTGGACATGCACCAGCCGTACACCCGCCTCAACCAGACGACGTGCCAGCAGAACACACTGCCCCCAGCGATTCCGACCGTACCGGTCTCGAACTTCAGGCCGTTCTTCGCTGACGTTGAACGCCCTTCGCGCTGTTCCCGACATCAACAGATCGAACGCCTGCTGCTGATACGCGTCGTACACCTGTATCGGGCCGTTCAGGCGATCAATCCTCGATTCCAGTTGAGCGAGCAGGTCATGTCGAAGGTGCATTCGTGGCGTTGTCACGTCGGTCGCCTTCAGGCTTTCAATTTCGTACCGATGACCGGATGGATCACCGACAAAAATCTCAGGGTCCCATTGCGAACCCATAAACCCCGCCGTCTGGCCTGCCGGTGTGACATTTTCGTTCAGTCGCCAGACGTCCGGAAGCCACACACTACTGAGGGCTGGCAGTCGGTCAGCCGGCTGCAGCCGTTTCACCAGGGATCCGAAATACGGCCAGTCCGATTCGGAAATCGTACGTGCATTCGCGCCACGGTATTTGTAGCCCGTCAGCACCCATGCACCACTTGACGAATGTATGTTGTCATCCGTGGCCACGGACCGAATCACCGCAAGTTTGTCTGCAATGCCGGCGGTGCGCGGCAGCAGTTCGCAGAACTGAATTCCCGGTATGTTGGTACTGATGGGGCGAAACGGCCCGCGGATTCCTTCCGGAGCATTCGGTTTTGGATCGAATGTTTCGTGCTGTGGCGGACCCCCCGCAAGGTACAGAAAAATGACGTTCTTCGCTTTGCCAAACGATGTTCCGGCTTTGCTGAAGTCGGGGGCCTGAGAGTCTGCCTGCAACAGACCAGCCAGCGATATTCCCGGAACTGCGAGCGAACCTGATCGAACCACCTGACGTCGTGATATCAGGTGCTGCAGATTCAGACGACTTGGAAGAGGTCGCGTCATGCGGATTCGCGGTGCCGATTCGGCCGTAGGGGCCAACATGTTTGAGATGGAAACATTGTAACTACCTGGCAAATACAGTTAAAGACAATCATAGGTTGCTGCATTTCCGTGACTGACGACCACGGGGGACGCTCTTCCTGCACAGCGCCGTCACTCCGCGTGTGTCGGCTCCATAATGGCCGCTCGGCACAGGTTTTTTTGATTCGTGCCGGAAACAACACGGTTCGTGGATTTTCCGCTTTCGCCTCCATTTCTGCGCCCGAAGGGCATATCTGCCGGGGCGTTGGGACGGCTGAGGGGAAGCAGCTTTCTGAGTTCCTTGTGTCGGCTTGTCCGGCAGTTTATGCCACCTCTG
>JBDONA010000777.1:0-4620 GCA_039831575.1 Fuerstiella sp.
CGTAATAGTGTCTCGCCAGGTCGATCAACTCACGGCGCATCTGCGTGGCCGCAAAACGAAAGAACCCATCGATGTCGTCCACCTCCACATGGTCGAGCGAATCACACAGACGAATCAATGCTCTTTGAAGAACGTCATCAGTTTCCTCCCATCGACGCACACCGGGGAAACCACTAAGCATCTTCGCTGCCAGCAAACGCAAACGGTCGTAGGTGTGGTCTATCAGAAACTTTCGAGCGGAAACGTCACCCGCTGCCATGCGACTGAACACTAATTGTAACTGTGTCGTGTTTTGTTCCACGTGAGCCCTCATTGGTCTGCGTTCGCCAACTATACCCCTGATGTGAGGGAATTGCGAACATTCACTATTCGAGGGGAACAGAGATTCTCTGGAGTTTTTTGGCGCACGTGCCATCCATGTTTCGCTTGCAGTAATAACGCCGCCTACGGTGGTCGGCAAAAAAACGACTCAGGCTCGCGAATCAATTGGAGGTTCGCATCGTTTAACCCAAAAGGTCGACAGCCATTCAAATCCATATACGTCGTCCCGAATCTCACCAACGTTTATGGACAACGCGAACTGTGATTGTTGTCAAATAACGGAAGGAATTCTAAGCATGCGAAACGTTCGTTAGTGTGTCGATGTTTTCACTGTTGACATTTGCAACGAATGTTGCTCAATTCATTGAACACGCAATCCAGCGGGCACGATTCGAGCCTGCCAAATTTCATGTTGGAATTGCGAGCCGGGACGACAGGGATCGTCGGGACTGGCATACAGCCGTGACGCCATAGGGGCTAGGGACGGCATAAATAGCAGGACAGCTAGGTGCTAGTCACTGCTCACACAGCGCGGAAGATGCTGCGCTTTCTCTAAGACCCCGATTGACCGGGGGAACTATTCGCCACACGGCACGGAGGTAGATATGTTGCTGCACGACAATTCTTGGATTTCGCTTAGAGAGGCGGCGTCAACGCTGCCAGGAGCACCGCATTGGTCGACTTTGAGGCGTTGGAGTTTGATTGGTCTGGATGGAATCAAGCTGCGAGTCATCAGGGTTGGTTGGCGACTTTTTACGACGCCCGATGCGCTTGAGGAGTTCTGCGAGCAAGTGACCGAGGCGTCCGGGTCTGGAATTGCAACACCAGACGAAATCTAACGCACGCCTTCGATTGCAAGTCAGCTAAGCGCTAGACGCTCCCATGAAAAAACCGCTGCAGCGGCGAACTGCAGCGGTTTGGTCTGAGTTTCCCTCGATGCAGGAAGGAACCATATTGTGCCCACTAACACGGAGACACACAACGGCAATTCGCTCGACTGGCGGGATCGCAATCTGTTCCCGCCGGAAGAAGTTGTCAACATCGCGGGACACGACGACGACGGCCACTTCCGTTCGGCGACGGTGACCTGGAGCGATATCGACGGGGATTATGTTGTTTCGCCCAGATCTGGGTTGCGGATTCGAATCGAAAGCGTAGATCGAGTTGCGGACCGGCCAGTTCACGAAGAGGAGCTGATTCCGTATCTTCCTTCGGCAATTCGCGAGTCGGCTAGACCATCTTGGCCGTTGCCAGTAGAAAACCGAATGCCTGGCCGCTGGGACATGCGGCTACGTCGTGCTCAGTCACTGATTCGACGTCGGTCTGGTATTCGTGAACTGGCAGAAGAACTGGGTGTTAGCCAACAATCCATTCTCGACCTTGGCGCTGGATCTGACGAAGAGGATGCCGCCTGGATTTTTCCAGAGCGGGACGATGCCGGACAAGTGATTGGATTGGCCCAGCGGTTGTGGTTCCCTCACGAAGCCGAAGATGGAAAGCTAATAACGAAGGGCTTCGTAAGGCGTGGCAACCGTGGACTCTATTACGCTGAAGACCTTGGAAATCGCGATCCTCCAATTCTGGTGCCAGAAGGCTTCAGTGACACGGCGGCTTGCTTGTCGATGGGTTTCGACACCATTGGCAGACCCTCGGCAACATTCGGCAAAGTACTCTTGTTGTTCCTGCTTGACGAACGCTCCTTGTCAGTTGACGACATCGTCTTGGTTGCGGACCGGGACTTCGACGTAAAAGCCGAAGCCAATCCCGGTCTCGATGGCGCTCGACGAACGGCCAAGTACCTGGCCGCATATCTGCGGACGACTATTCGCCTTGTCTTGCCGCCGGATGATCACAAGGATATTCGCCAGTGGTTCAACGCAACTTCTGGTGGCGACTTGAGCCCGCGTTGTTTGGACGAATTGCATCAAGCGTTTGAGCTACATATTGCCAGAACGGCCGAAGTCATCGAGCCGGGCGTTCATTACCATCTCATTTCCGATGACCGCCCAGTTCTTTCGTTGGACGAATGGCATGCGCAGATGCAGCAAGCTCGAATCGCCTCAATCGGCCAGCCAGGTCACTACGCGGACTTCAGTCCTACGGGCGCCGGAAAAAGCCATGCGGATCGAGCATTGATTCAGGCCGCCCGAGGACAAGACAAATCATTCTTGCTTGCCGTGCCCACTCACGCCAACTGCGCCGAAGAAGTCAAACAACTGGCGGAAGCCGACATCCAAGCAACGGCCTTTCCTGAATTGACGGACGTGACTTGCCAGAAGGTCGAAGAGGCGCAGTCAGCTCTTCGTCACGGGCTCGACTTGGTTCGTGCTGTCTGCACGGCCTGTCCTTTCATGCATGACCAGACATGCGAGTATCATCGACAGATCAAGGCGGCTCACGAGGCTCTGGTCGCCGTGTGCACGACGGCTCGACTTGGATTGGACCGGTCAGCAAGCAACGGTCGTGATGTCATCTCTGTCCACGAGTCCGCCGATACGGCCATCTGCGGTCAGTACGTGCTGATTCGCCCCGAGATCACTAAGGCTCGTCGGGCTCTGGCAGCCATTAGAGAATCTGTGCGATCCGAACCAGGCTCAACACAGGTTAGGCAGCGCGTACAAGAAACGCAGCAGTACCTCGCCGCCCTGGTCGACGTCTGCATTGGGCTGCTTGAAGCCATTCGGACTGGACGACGAGATGCTGACCTACAACTTGCTGACTTGCCGCCCGGCTTCGCGGTGAAATCCATAAGTGAGATTCTCCGGCGCAGGCCAGCCACCGAATTCATGAATGCGAGTCAAGCGGACGCTGCCGAGGGCCTATACGAACAAGTCGACGGAAACACCATGCGCGGCTTGATGACGATTGCCCAGGGAGAGTCGTGGGATGTCCTGAATTGGGAAGTTGAACGATCCCGTCGCCGACGTATCGCAAGAATCGTGGTACAACGCCACCTGCCGGTGGAAGATCACCAGACTTGGTGGTGGCAGGACGCCACGGGTGAACGTGAACATTTGGAAATACTACTTGGCAGTCCGGTGAACGACAGGACTCCTTCTGGTTGCCTGGAGTCGGTCCAAACTGTCGAACTTGTGCCAATCGACATTAGCCGCAAGACGGCGATGCAAACAGTTGCCAACGCCATTCGCATGACGGTCATTGTGAGTGGCTGCCAGAGGTTGGGAATTATCGGCCATAAGAATCACATCGACGCATTAACCGCTACGAGCCAGACGCTCCTGGCCTCGGAGATTCAAGAACGGATTCACATGTTGAGCTATTACGGAGCAGGAATTGACCGGGCCAGCAATCAGTGGATGGAGTGCGACCGTTTGTTGGTTCTTGGGACACCGCGCATTGGCGACGACGCTGTGCGAACGGAACTCTGGCGATCTGGCAATCGCGAGGCGGCCGAGATAAGCGAACCAGGTTGGGTGGAATACACTTGGGAGGGCCGCGATCTAGACATTGAGGACGAGCCAGTGATTGTCGCTGGACGCTGTTACAGTCATTCAGCTTGGCATGAAGCCAGTTTGCGGCTGACCAGATCGGCCATGCGGCAAGCGCTCGGCCGGGCGCGAGCCATTTTAGACGAGGGCCTGCCCGCAACGATCTGGACCACCGAAGCACTCCCGGAATACACGGTGCGGGTCGAGCCGGAGCGTCATACCGCTATTGTCGATGTGTTGCAAGCGCTTTGGTGCGCGAACATTGCGCAGCCAGAGAATTGTTCGGGAAGAAGCGACCGTGGCGACCAGAACGGCCCAGTTTGGATGTCGGGTGCAGAGATTGGCAGGCGGCTGGGCAAGGGCCGACCTTGGATGTCGCGGGTCTTGAACGCGGCGGAGGAACAAGGTCTGGTCGAGCGCCGAATCGGTCGACGTGGTTGGACGTTGGCGGCCCATCTCCTGGCGGGGACGCGCAACCAGAGCATGGGATCGCCATAACTTGTTATTTGCGAAGCAGTTACCAGAAAACTAGTTCCAACGGGGTAAATGTTGCGTTCTTCCTTAATATATATATAAGAGTCTATCTAAGACCCAAGAACGCAACATTTACTCCTCTGGTGGGGTTTTGCGCTGGCAAGTGGTTTTCCACCCGCTCTGGCTGTGGATTCGCTGGAAGGGATATTCGCTTCACCGTTCTGGCGCGCCTGCCCCGCAGCCCAACCACTTCAAGCG
This sequence comes from Fuerstiella sp., assembly GCA_039831575.1. GTDB lineage: Bacteria > Planctomycetota > Planctomycetia > Planctomycetales > Planctomycetaceae > Fuerstiella. The sequence goes on from JBDONA010000777.1 coordinate 4,503, forward strand.
GTGCGGGCTGGCTGGCAGTCCGCAGCATCGAATAATCCGGAATCCGAGAGTGTTTGGCCGGACGTTGGCACAACTTTTTTTGGGGGGCCATATGGCTCCCTCGCGAACGAGCGTGACG
>JBDONA010000261.1:0-4618 GCA_039831575.1 Fuerstiella sp.
CACATTGGATCAACACGGCATCCCCATAAGTCACGGGAGAGCTAGCCGTTCCCCAGCCAGCCTGGGTCCGAAATCCGCCCAGTTTCTTCTGCCATTGCCGATGGCCGGCAAGGTCATAACAAGTCATGCCATGGGCGCCGAAGTAAACGAAAACCCGTTCACCGTCGGTGACAGGCGTTTCCGAGGCATACGTGTTTCCGCGATGTTTGCGTTGAGCGGGTTTGCCTTCGTGTACCGTATCGTCCCACAGGACCTCGCCGGTACTCGCCGACAAGCAGATGACCTTCCATTGATAAATGTCCTGAGTCGCATCCCGCGCTCCTCGCGGTACACCTCCGTCGAAACGTCGTGGTTGCTCTGCGTTTTCAGAGACCGCAGTGGTTACGAAAACTCGGTCGCCCACCACCACCGGCTGCGACCAGCCGCGACCGGGGATTCTCACTTTCCATGCAATGTTGGAATCCTCCGACCATTCCGCTGGCAGCTTCACTCCGGCGACGACGCTATTGCCCTCAGGTCCGCGAAATCGGTTCCAATCCGCCGCAGTCGTCGTCGTTGCCAGGAACGCCGCGCCGCAAACCACCACAAGTCCGAACTTGATAGTCATGAAACGCCTCATACTTGAACAGGGACAAGAACGCACGACATGCAGACACACAGCACGGGCAGTCCCGCATGGTATGAAATTTCGGATCCGTTTACATGTTATGCGACTGCGGCCATGAGTCAGCAGACTTCGGTGTAGGAAGGTTTTGCAAAAGCCGTTGGAGTCGGTTCAAACGAGCACGGGTCATCGGATCGTCAACAAAGCGATCTCCTGAATCCTGTTGCCATGCCTGTCGTCGTTTACTCCGGCTTCACGCTGGATTCCTTCAGCAGTTTCGCAATTTCGGGGCGTTGCTGCTGGATGGACTCCAGATCCAGTTCAATGCCGACCGAGTCGCCGATCCCCGTGTAAAAGCCTGCCAGACCGTCGTCCCAGTCCCCGGACACCACGTCGACCGCCGTTTCTCCGCGGCTGTTCTTCATAAGAACGGGTGCGCCGTTTTCGATAAGCAATTTGACAATTTCGGTGCGGCACAGGAAGGCAGCGACATGGAGCGGCGTGTTGCCGTCTCGGTTAGTGCGTCCCACGTTGGCTCCGTTTTCGAGCAGGAATTTCACGATGTTTACGTGGCCACGGAGGGATGCTTCGCTCAGCGGCGTTGAACCGCCTTCACGACTGCGAGCGTCGACTCGTGCGACTGTGCGGTCATCAGTCAGAGCGCCCAGATTCACCCGGGGACCTTTGACGACACGCTTCACGCGTTCCAGGTTGCCGCTGGCAACCGCTCGCGCAATGACGGATCGCACATCACGGTGGTCCTCGTCGATGCTCTGCTGCAACGTAATGGCGGACTCTTCATCGTCTGTGACGTGGAAAATAAAATCGTTACTGAACAGACCGTTCTCCGCCTGAACCTGCAGCATGTGCATGCCGGTTTCCGGCGGTGCGTCCAGTTCGATGACAACCTGCTCCTGCTCGTCCTCCTCTAGCGTAATGGAACCTTCGACGCGCCGCCCATCAACATAGATACTGGCGTAGTCGTCGAAGTTGCGGCCGCTGACGATCAGTGAATTGTTGCCTTCGTACAGGACCGGGAACTTCTGTCGGCCGCGTTGCTCGTGGATTGCTCCCAGCGTCCAAACCGCCGGCTGTGGAGTTTCAACATCGGCGTTTTCGCCGTGACGTCCCGTGAATGTGGCTACAAATTTTCCCTCAGCAGCCAGCGATACAAGTTGTTCTCGTGTGAACGCTTCGCGATCACGGGCCTTGCTGACGTAGGCACCACCCTCGAATTCCGGGTCAAATTGCAGCTCCAATGGCCTGGATGTCGCCTCGTCGATCAGGACGCCGTCGGCTTCCAGCACGACCGCATCTTCCTGAGCTGAGACTTCCAGCGCGTGCAACAGATCGGCTGTCAGGTCGTCCTTCGCAGTCGAGGTATTCAGCGTCAACTGGCGGGCGAATGATCCGGAAAACCCCGTGCTGCCTTCCACCACCATGTTCCAGACGGGATTGAAACGGCGGCGTCCGCCCCACGAAAACCGCCACATTTCCTCTTCGGGCTGACCGCGTTCCGCGACTCGGCGATAGAAATCGAAGCCAATAATATTGAGCCGCCCCTGAGGCAGAATCAGAAAGCGGTCGTATGCACCCCGCCAGGTGGGTGCTTCCATGCCGGTACCGGGCGTGTTGGTGCTGACCAGGAACGGCATGCGGTGACAGTTGCCACAGACATTGGGAGTCGTCCGTGCCGGATCAAGATCGCCGTCGATGTGAAACAGCTTGAATCCTTCCTGAGCCCGCTTCGACAGGACATTGTCGTAGGCTCGTCGCTGAGCCGGCGGAAACGGAATGCTCAGCAGATACCTCGCCAGATCGTCGCGTTCAGCGGCCGTGAATCCGCCGGGTTTGCCTTCGTCGTTGACCATGTTGTCGCCATGCGCCATCAGGATTTCAGCCATGCTGATGTCGACCAGATGCCGAGTGCTGGTGGTCTGGTCGTCGACGTCGGCGACCGGCTCAACGGAGGAGCGGATGTTGGCGCTGTTATTGCCGCCGTACGGATCGCCCAGCATGCCGTCCCAGTGAAACGGAGCTGTATCCCGCAGACCGCGAATCGGCATTGTGGATCGGGGCATGATCTGATTGCCCCCCGTCACGATGGGCGTCTCAAGTACCCAAAGCAACTGGTCCGTGTTGTTGTCCGGGTGACAGCTTTCGCAGGAAAACGTGCCGGTGGAGGAGGAGTCGGCGTCGTTGAACCATGTGCGTCCCAACTTGACCTGCCTGTGTGTCGGATCATTCAGTTTGACGAATCCCGATACTTTGGGGCTGGACGTGTCGGACAGATCGATCTGCGAGACCGTGTTGGCCACAGCGTTGTAGACCCATGCCGTCGACGGCTTTCCGTCAGCCGTATTTTCGAGCGCAATCCCACGTGGCACGGCACCGACCGCAACGCGACCCAGCACTTTTCCGGTGTCGGCGTCGACAGTAAACAGCTTGTCGGATCCGGCTGCCGAAGCGACCAGAGTTGAGTCGTCGGCACTGATCTGCAATGCGTAGGGCGTTGCCAAAGCCATGCCCTTTTTGGGATGCTCCGGCGGAAGTGGCTCAAGATCGATGAATTCAGGTTTATCGGCGGAACCGTCCGTGAAGGACACCTTCGTGATCTGATTAAGAAACGCACGATTCTCCATTTCCTTCATGCCGTGTTTCTTCGATCCGGCTCGACCGTTGGAGTCATTTCTGGCATCGGTCTGGGCAATGAAGACGCGGCCCTGAGAGTCAACCGTCAGGCCATACAGCAGCGTGCCGAGTGTGTCGACCGTTTCCACGAGTTCGTCGTTTTTCGTGTCGAAGACGTACAGATCACGGTCCGGTACATCCGGATGCTTGACGATGTCTGTCACGTGCCCAAGCGACAGGACGTTGTTGACGCGAATGGAATGCTCCCATGCATCGAACGTCACCAGGTCACCGTCAATATCGTCCTTCGATCCGCCAGAGAGCTGCGTCTTGTTGTTGGATTCAAACGGAAGCACGTACAGACGATCACCGTGAACCGCAACGGCTCGTGGATCCTGAGCCGTAATCGTGAGTCGCTTCGTAACTTCGCGAGTGGAAACGTTGACAACAGCAATCTGATTCTCCGATGACAACGCGACGTATGCTTTTTCATTGCCAGCGAACGCGATGCTGGCAGGTTCGTCAAACGTGGTGGCCTTCGTCCTGGGATCAAACTGCTGAATCGTCGCAACGACATGCAGGTAGGTCGGGCTGTCCGCGACGTTGTCGATCACGCTGACCGAATCGGAAACATGATTTGACACCCACACTTCTTTGCCATCGGGCCGGATCGCAACACTGACCGGATCGATGCCGACGTTGATCCGTTTACGGACTTTTTTTGTTTTTGCATCAATCACATCAAGCGTATCAGCCGGCGTGTTCACGACAAAAACATCGCCACCACTGACGATGATCGGGAACGCCTGCGGACTGGAAAACGTCGGGTGCCCCACCTTCAGCGGCCTCCGCGGTTTTGTATTCGAAGCTGCCCGGGCAGCGGGCGCGGCCCTCACACCCGGTCCCGATCCGCCGAGAATGTCAACAAAGCAAATGAACGCTGCCGACAACAGCACAACCGCCAGACACAGGGAATGGAGTTTCTTCATTATCTCAGGTTTCCTTCCGGATTCGGACATGCCCAGATTGTCATTGAAGGAGTAGGAATCCGTTCACACGTCACTTTCTTGTGGCACCAATTCGACTTCTGTCACTTCCAGCGCGGCCCACTTCTCCGTACCAGTAAGTGACCAGACTCCAGTCAGAATCAGATTCTCCGGGCTGGCCAAAAGTTCGTCGTTTCGATCCCGTTTGTACCAGCACGTGCGAATTGTCAGACCTGACTACACGAATGTCCAGCGGACGCAGCAACAGCTTTTTTTTTGTTACGAGGCGGTACAAACGGAATCGCCGAATTGTACGCTGGACGATCATCACCCGGCGGCATCCACTTGCCATAAACATCGTGCGGGCCGAGGCATCGTTTCTCGCTTACGCATGGTG
>JBDONA010000624.1:0-20364 GCA_039831575.1 Fuerstiella sp.
CAATTCTGTTCGTCGTCTGGAAGACAAGAACTCCCTACGATCCACAGAAATACCTGATCACGATTCACGCCAGGAACCCCCCAATCGTACGCTTCCTGAACACGTAACAATTCCAGACGTTTTCTCAACTCAACACTTGAAGAAACCTCAGATGTCTTCGTGCTGGTATTGCGGCCCCTTCGAGGCGCGTTCCTCATACCACCGGCTCTGCCGGTGGTCCTGATTCGTCCGGCGTTGCGTTTCGGCGAGGCAATGAACCGAGCTGCTGCTTGTGAAACCAGTCTTACGTCAGGATGTCCGTGATCACGTTCCCGCGATCGATGTTCAGACGTTTGCGGCCGGGGACTTCCAGTTTGGTATTGTCCAGTCCCAGCAGATGCAGAACGGTGGCGTGCAGGTCGGTGACGTAGTGGCCTTCTCCGAGTGCGTGATAACCCAGCTCGTCGGTGGCACCGTGAACGTGGCCCCGTTTGATTCCAGCCCCGGCCAGCCAGACTGTGAATCCATTCGGGTGGTGGTCTCGTCCCGTGGCGCCACCGGAACGTTCCTCAAGTCCCGGCGTTCGTCCGAATTCTGTACAGAACACGACGGCCACGTCTTCCATTAATCCTCGCTGCTTCAGGTCTTTCAACAGTCCGGCCACCGGTTTGTCAACGGAAACGCACATCTGTGCGTGTTTCTGCTTCAGCTGCTTGTGAGAATCCCACGTGCCGTATGCTGACGGAAACACCTGCACAAAACGCACACCGCGTTCCACCATGCGGCGGGCGGCCAGCAATCGTTGTCCGGCAACCTTGCTGTGAGCTTCGTTGATCCCGTACAGGTTTGTCGTCTGTGATGTTTCAGCGGACAGATCCACGGCGTCCGGCACGGCGGACTGCATGCGAAATGCAAGTTCGTACGACTTGATTCTGGCCTGAAGTTTTTCGTCGTGCGGAAACTCTTCCACGGTCAGGCGATTGAGTTCATTGACGAACTGGAATTCGTCGGCCTGTTGTCTTGCGGAATGTCCCGACTGACGTGTTCCAAATGTCAGCGGATTCTTGGGATCCAGCTTCAGCGGAACTCCAGCGTGTTGCGGACCCAGGTAATAAGAATCGATGGAAGCTCGCGTGTCTGTGCGAGTTGGCCCGCCCAGAACGACAAAACGCGGCAGGTTTTCGTTCAGAGAGCCAAGGCCGTAATGAGCCCACGCTCCAATACTGGGTTGAGTTTCATCCAGACGATGTCGGCCGGTGTGAATCTGATTTTCCGCCGCATGGTCGTTGTCGGTCGTCCACATGTTGCGAACAAAGCTGATGTCGTCCACGCAGTCGGCAAGATGAGGCCACCAGTCGGTGATGGCAATTCCTGTTTCGCCGTGCTGCCGAAATCCGATTTGCATCGGGTATATCTTCGGATACACGTCGCGAACGTTGATCTCTTCGGCCGCCACACTGCGGAAACGCTTTTTGTGAAGTGGTGAATCGACGGGGTTAGGGTACGGAGTCTCTGCGTACGATTTGCCGGCATATTTGTTTAACGCCGGTTTGGGGTCGAAGGTCTCCATGTGGCTGTAGCCACCGGAAAGAAAAGCCCAGATCACCGACTTTGCTCGTGGCGCAAAATGATGCTGTCCGGATGGAACATCGCCTCGAACCACGCCGTCTGCGGCCAGCATGGCGCTGGCGGCCAGCCCGGTGAAACCCATTCCCGAATCAGCCATGAATCTGCGGCGATGCATCATTTCCGTTCCCTTATCGAACAGTCACGAAGTCATTGTGGTTGAACAGGACCCGGACAATACTTTCCCGAGCAGCTTCAGCGGACTCGCCCTGCTGAAATTGCTGCTGCAGGAATCGAATTGCAGCGTCGTGTTCACGCTTGTCCGGCATTCGGGAAAGAACCCGCTGGAATGCCTGGTTGACGAATTTGTCGTTGTCGTCGACTGCTGTTTTGGCAATCTGCAGTGCTGCCTGCTGCGCTGACGAATGGATGATTTTGCTGTTACTGAGAGCCAGAGCCTGCTGCGGCAGCACGGTGCTGGTTCTGCGGAAACATTCCCCGGGGTCGGGAGCATCGAAGACATCCGCCATCGCGTTGTGCCCACCGTTTTCGGGGTAGACTTCATAGTACAGGCTGCGCCGAAACGTGGTCAGGGCTTCGGTGTTCGGACGAACTTCACCACCGATCGTCGCATCAAGCACTCCCGCAACGGCCAGTACACTGTCGCGAACAACTTCGGCTTCCATCCTGCCGGAATTCATTCGCCACAGATTCTGATTCTCGCTGTCGACGGCCATGTTCGCGTTGAGGCCGCGACTGGAGGAATTCATCCGGTACGAACGGCTGGTGACGATCAGGCGATGAATGTGCTTCATGCTCCAGTTGTTGTCGACCAGTTCGACGGCCAGCCAGTCCAGCAGCTCCGGGTGAGTCGGCGGCTTGCCGTTTCGCCCGAAATCATAGACGCTCTGGACCAGCGGCGAATGAAAATGACGCAGCCAGATGTGGTTGATGGCGACTCGCGGCGTCAGCGGGTTACGTGGATGAGTAATCCATGCGGCCAACGCGCTGCGGCGACCCGTGCTGTGTTGCGGCGTCGTGGGACTCAGACGCCTGTATTCGGCTGACTCCGGTGTCTCGCCCCGTTGTTGTGTCACGGACTTCAGTTCATCACGTGATGCGGCGATTTTCGTCTGGAGTTCCTTGATCAGCGACTTCTTTTGCTTGTCTGAATCGGGCAGTGACTGTATCACGCCAAGCTGTCGTTCTGCATCCAGAATACGCCAGCGAGCGCCCGCGTCACGAGCCGTCAGCTGAGTGAAATACGCCCGCCGCGAAAGTCGTTCGATGTCCTCAGGTTCGGCCTTGTTTCGGGCAGCATTGTCTGCGGCAATTGTGGCGTGGATGCTGACAGCATTCGTGTTTGCGGCTTCAAGTCTTAGCGTAGCCGCCTGCACCTTGCTGCTGGCGGCGGCCAGCGAGGCTCTGGCCGCCTGAAGTGTTTTGTGCTCCGCTTGAGCAGACTGACACCCGGCAACGGCGGATACGGTGGAAGTTGCAGTCCCGGTCGACTGTGGATGTACTGTCCAGCCGTGAACACCGGCGACGTCACGTCCGTCCACGAATTGTGCCGGTTCAAAATTCCAGCTCCATGCCTGGTCTCCGGCTGTGACGTGCACATCGTCGATCAAGACCTGTGTCCCGGTGCGGCAATCCAACGTGAAGGGCTGGTGAGCATTCTTTGCCGGATTCCAGCCGTTCAACGCAATGTCAGCACCGGACACCAGTGCCGTCCGGGCCTCACCGGTCACGGCGTCAATATTCAGAGTCGCGACGTCAGTGGCGGGGTGCACCGAAAGCGAAACGTGCAACGTTCCCTGCAATTGGTCGAGCGGATATTGACCGACGACAAACTCCGTGAAAGTGCCCGGCCGATACGCCTTGATGGTTCCGCCGGTAAATCCGAGATACAGCGCCGTCAGGCCTTTCGTTGTATCGCGGGACAGCTGGAAGTTGAAATGGCCGTCGTTGAGAATGGCGACTTTGAAACGAATCGTTGTTTCATCGGGAAGCTGCTTCAGGTCCGGCAACTCATGCTGAACAATACGTCGGCCGTCCGGAGCGTCTATGAGCAAAGACTGTGTCCCAGCCAGAGCACCCTGCTGGCCACTTTTGATCGCCGCCAGCAGAGCAGTCTTGAACTCTGCCTGTGCCGTCTGAACTTCGGCGACTAACGCCGTCGTGTTGATGTCTGCCTGGCGGGTCCGGGACAATGCCGTTTCCGCAGCTTTGACTTCCGTGGAGTGTTCATCAAGCAGGGCCCGCTGAAGATTCGGGCGGGAACCTGGGTACCAGCCGGACATGGGCAGGTCAATCGACGTGATGTCGGCGAACGGGACATCCAGAAATGTCGGCACTCCCGGAATGATACTGCCGCGATCCTTCAACCTGTTACGCTCGTCACCACCTGTGTAGAACCATGTCTTGGCGTGAGGTTTTTCGTCAAAGATGCGGACCATCCCGGTCCGCACAACTTTTCGCGATCCACCGTACTTGTAAGGTTCGAACGGTAGAGGCTCGGGTTCTCCAACGACGCGATCCTGGCGGATGCCCATCGGTTCAAAAAAAGCTCGCATGCGAAAGTAGTCGTCGTGAGTAATCGGATCGTACTTGTGGTCATGACAATGAGCACAGTTGAACGTCAGCCCCAGAAACGCCTTGCCTGTGAATTCGACGTTGTGCCGCATCCATTCGTTTGGATTCAGCGAGTAATAACTGCGGATCAGATAGCCCGTGGCCGCCCAGGCGCTGTCATCGTCTGCCGCGATTTCATCGGCGGCCAGCATTTCCTGAATCATCCGTGCATAACTTTTGTCTTCATTCAGCGAGTCCACAATCCAGTCTCGCCACCGCCAGATCTGTGGGGCACTGTTGCGGACGTCGTTCTGCTGACGACGACCGTACCAGTCCGAATATCGCCAGACATCCATCCAGTGCCGCCCCCATCGTTCGCCGTAATGTCGTGATGCCAGTAATTCATCGACGACTCGTCCGTAATGTTCCGGCGACGGGTCGTCAACAAATCGTCGAAGTTGATCGGGGGTTGGCGGAATTCCAATCAGATCCAGAGTGACTCGCCGCAGAAGATGTTCGGCCGCTGCGTCTGGTGCCGGGCTGAGTCCGAGCGATTCGTGTCGCTGCTGAATAAAGAGATCAATAGCGTTTCGAGACCAGTCGTCGTTGGCGACGATGGGAATTGCCGGACGTATGGGGCGGCGAAACGCCCAGTGGTCAGACGGATCGGGTTCGGGAGTTTCGTCGTCTGGAGAAACAGCTCCCGCAGCCATCCACTCTCGAAAGTGTTGTACCTCGACGGCGGTCAGCGGTTTGCCATCGGGCGGCATGCGATAATCGTCGTCGTCAGCACTGAGACGGTCCAGCAGCAGCGATTCGTCGACAGCAGAGACATCGATGACCGATCCGTTCTCGCTGCCCTTTCTGAGGAGGGCACCGGTATCGAGTCTGAGACCCGCTTCCTGCTTCAACGCTCCGTGGCACGCATAGCAGCGTTCCTTCAATAGCGGTCGAATCCGAGTGCTGTAATACGATTCGTCAGCGTGACCGGTAGCTGCGGAAACAACAGCCAGGGCAAACAGGACGGACGGAATGAACAGCCATCGGTGCATGCCCCATTTTAGACCGCACTTTGCTCCATAGTCGAGTCTCTCTTCAAAGAAGCCCGCCCTGAGTACATCCGATCGTTGGCGGGGCCACGCCGGCCTGAGTTTGCTCCTCTCCCCCGCGTCGTGCGTTGTCCTGCGAATCGGCCTGCAAACGGGGGGAGAGGCTGGGTGAGGGGGTAAAGGACTGGGCGTCGGCTTCCCGTTCAACACCCTTCTGCCAACGGATGCACGCGTCGGCCCTGGACACGCCGTTTGTCTGCTGGACAGACTCTGATGGTGCTTGTCAGAGCGATGCTTAACGTGGAATGACCGGCAGCAGGATGTGGGAAGCTCGGTCGGCTCCGTGGTGAATGGTTTGCGTCGCGGACAGCAATTCTGTGTCCAATCCGAAGGGAAGGCCGGAGTTGGGGTTCCTGTCGAAGCGGGGAAAGTTGCTGCTGGAGATCTCAACGCGGATACGGTGTCCTGCTTTGAACAGGTTGCTGGTCACCCACAGGTCGATCTCGTAGCGATAGGATTTGCCCGGCTCGATCAGGTTCGGCTCTGTACGCGATTCTCGCCAACGAGCACGAATGATGCCGTCGCAGAGATTGTAGGCTTTACCGTCAGGATGAACGTCCACCAGCTTCGCTGTGAAATCGGTGTCTGTGGCCGTTGATACGGCGTATAGAATCATCTTTACGGGGCCGGTGACTTCGATCGCTTTAGCCAGCGGAGCGGATGTGTAAACCAGAACGTCTTCACGTTGTTCAACTTTGGTTTGGTCAAATGGACCGGCAGGGGCTCCGCCCAGGTTGTTGCCACCGGCGGTGGGAGTTGGATTGTCGGGATCGTAGGTATACGTGTCGGTCGCTGACGCGTCAGGTTTGGCGTCGTTCAGGACGCCGTCGCCCGTGATGTCGGCGGCGTTGCCATTGCTGTGCAGGTAAAAGGGCGTGTACTGCGTTCGACTCAATGGCCATTCACTTTCGCCCCGCCATTTGTTTTCACCCATGACGAAGATTTGAAATGCCGGCCACTCTTCAACACCGGTGTTCCTGTCGCGCAGCCAGTAGTCGAACCACTTCTTCTGCAGCTGGTCGATATTCATGGCGGCCTGTGGACCGAATTCCAGTTGGCCCACTTTGCTGCGGCCAACTCCGTGCGCCCACGGACCAATGACGGAAAACTGATTTCGTCGGACTGCGCGGTTGTTCGATTCGCTCCGCACGCGGTTGGTCATTTCCAGAGTGACTTTGGAAAAGATGTCGTACCAGCCGCCGATGTTCAGGACGGGCACGGTGACGTCGTCGAAGGCCTCGTGACCGATGCCGCGCAGTTTCCAGTAGTCGTCATGGACAGAGTGCTGCACCCAGTCTTCCAGGTAGAATACTTCCTTGTCCAATTGATCATCGAAGCGGTTCAAAGGGAGAAAGCGAAAGGCATCCAGTGATTTGTCCGGCGGCACGCGTGCACCTCCGACTGCCGCTCCCCAGCCCATCATCAACGCCAGCTGAAACGCACCGCCTTCATAGGCATTGTCGTACGCATTGCAGAAGGGGACGATGGGGACCATGGCTTTCAGATATTGGCTGCCCTGGGGTGCCGCCGCCCATTGTGTCCAGCCGACATAGGACCCGCCGGCCGTGCCGATTCTTCCGTTGCACCATGGTTGCTGCCCCACCCATTCCTGAGTGTCAAAGCCATCGTCGGCGTCATAGCGAAACGGATCCCACAATCCTTTGGAATCACCTCGGCCGCGGCAATCCTGAATCACCATCGCGTAACCCTGGCTGGCGTAGGATCGACCCTGACCGTTTTTCTCACCTCCCTTGCCGTAAGGCGTTCGTGACAGAATGGTCGGAAACGGCCCATCGCCTTTCGGCTTGAAAATATTGGCCGCCAATTCAGTTCCATCGCGCATCGTCATCATGACGTTGGCTTCGAAGACAAAGGCTTCCTCCTGAGCACAAACGGTTGTGATCGGCACGAGGCAAAGACTCGCCACCGTGCCAAATAGACTGCTTCGGAGACTGAAATGCATAGGGTTCATTCTCGAAATGAACTGATGTGTTCGAGACCGTTGCGTTGTCCCTGATTGATATCAATCGTGACGTTGTACGTGACGGGCCAGGACGAATGGGGGGCAACACCTGATGCGCAATGCTAACGCAAAGGCGTTGTCAGTCCCAGGCACACGAACTGCTCAGGGCCGCCGCGGCAGACGCCTTCCGGCGAAGGGGGAAGGTTGGAAGAGCGTTCGAGTTCATCTTCACCCTCTCTCCGGGCAAACTGTACCACACAAGTGTTGATTGGTTTGTGAGAACCGGTTCCTCTCAGCGGGTGGTCTCGCCTGGTGGTAGACAGGCCAGTTCTGTGTTCATCATGGTGCGGGCTTGTTTGAACAGGAGGGCGCAGAGGTAGCAGAGCAACCATGATTCGTGAACACTGTTCTCTCTGCGGCCTCCTGTTCAACAGTAGTCCCGCAATCCCCTGGGACAGGGGTTGATTTGCCGGACCACGGAAGACACAGAAAACACGGTAAAGCATCAGGCACGTATTCGCGCCGTGCGACCGAATGATGCTTTCGATTTCGACAATGAGGTCATGACAGAAACAGTCTCCGGACAGTGAGTGAGACCCGCGCTCAGCAAACAAGCCACACGAAGCTGATACGTTTCATTCTGAAACAACAAGTCAACCATCAGACCGCCTCCGTTCCGTGTCTTCCGTGGTCGCTTACGTCTGCAGTTTCTCAGTTTCATTTGGCCACGGAAGGCACGAAAAGACGCAGGAACAAGACGCCGCATAAACAAACTCAGATTTGTGGTGCAGTGAGCTCTCCGGGTGGGTCGCGCGCAACGAGCGAGGAAGGGCCGAAATCCGAACTCTGGAAGCTGTGGGCGGCGCTGGCTCGTCGATTCACGTGTGTGCCCACGACGCGGCCACAATGACGGAACTGGCAAGGAGGGCCCGTGCTGAACCTGTCATGAAATCAAAGGATCGGGGCTTTGGTGAACGTGCAGCGGCGCGGCGCGATCCGGTCGGCCATGAACGGGAACGGATCAAACGTCGAAGACATGACGGCGGCAGAGATACCGCGGCGGGTCACTGTCTTGTGCGGAGGCGGACGGACAAACGACGATGGCCAATCCGGGAATACATCACGAAGAGACTCATGATAGATTCCGGAGAGGCCGTCGTTGGTTCGGACTGGCTGATTAAGCCATGTCCTTCAATGCCTTGAGTGGCAGAACCTTGACCACGTTTCGGGCTGGCTTCGCTTTGAACATTTGTTCTTCTTTGGTGAAGGGGTTGATTCCCTTGCGCGCTTTGGTCGCAGGTTTGCGGACCACTTTGATTTTCATCAGAGAGGGGATGTTGAAGATACCAGGGCCCCGCTTGCCAATGTTCTTTCCGATCAGTGTGCCCAGTTCATCGAAGACACTGACGATCTCTTTCTTGCTTAGGCCAGTGCCTTCTGCCAAAGCCGCAACGATCTCGGTCTTGGTCATTGGCTTAGCTGTTGCCGCCGCCTTTTTCTTCGCCATGGGGATTCCTTTCAGTTTGAATCGCGATATATCGAAGGCGAGAAACTATTGATCAGGCTGATGAATGTCAATGGGCAACCGCCAGAAAGCTGCAGCAAGCGTCCGGTTCGGTTCCCAATACGAATTCAGCGGCCCCTTCGCAGCGATTAGGCCCTCTTCCTGTCACAATGCGGGCCTCTGGACCTCGCTTTCGAATTGTTGTCGCAGCCGTTCAAATTCAGTGAAATGGCAACTCGGTCCTGTAGCTGTCACCAATACGGCGGACTTCGGAACAGTTGTCGGTCCGGGAGAAAATGCATGGTCGACGTATTCAACTTCGGTGCTACAGGCGATGGCACGACTGACGACACGGCGTCGCTTCAGCACGCACTGGAAGCGGGTGACGGAGTAATGCATCTGAACAAAGGGACGTATCGCATCACGCGTCCTCTGGTTCTGGATCTGACCAAACAGGGTTATGGTGCGGTTCGTGGAGATGGTGGCACGTCGCGTATTGTCATGGCCGGAGCCGGACCGGCGCTGCGAATCATCGGTGACCACCAGGGAACCGCGCAGCCGAGTTCGTATCAATCGCACACTTGGGACAAAGAACGATTTCCTTCGGTCACCGGCATCGAAATTGTCGGCCAGCATCCGCAGGCGGTCGGTATCGAACTCCGAAGAACAACCAAAGCCAACATCACGAACGTGCTTGTGCGGCAATGCAGATTCGGAATCCATCTGGTGGAACGAAACCGAGACTTCATTCTGGCCGATTCGCATCTGCTGGATAATCATGAATACGGTTTGTTCTTCGATCAGTGCAATCTGCACCAGATTATTGTGCACGGCAACCACATCAGCTGGAATAAAAAGGCGGGCATCAAGTCACTCGACGGTGACGTTCACAATCTGCAGATCACGGGAAACGATATTGAGTACAACAACAATCCGGGTGTTGACAAATCTGAAGACGGCGAACCGACCGGAGCGGAGATCTGGTTTGAGGCGCCGGCCGGAGTGATCAGTGAAGTGACGATCAGCAGCAATACCATTCAGGCAACCATCCAACCTGGCGGGGCGAACGTCAGAATTCACGGAGCGGCAACAGTTTCCCCGCGCGCCGCGCGGCTGATCACCATCGCCGGTAACGTGCTGGGCAGTCAGACTCGCGGTATTGAACTACGGCATGTGCAGCGAGTGGCCATCACGGGAAACACGATCTACGATTCGGCCGACCTTTCCATCGACGCGGCGCATTGTTCGGGGATCGCCGTTGGCTCGAACACATTCGTGTGGCGGGGCGACGACGACGATCCGCCACGTGATGGCATTCGGTTCACGGACTGTGACGATGGCGCATTGACCGGCCTGGTGATGCGGCGCCTGTGCTTCGGCACGGCGGAACAGGGCGGAGCGATCACCTTGATCCGCTGCCACGATCTGGCGATCAGTGAATGCCAGATTCTGGATCCTCTGGTCCGCGGAATTGAATTGCAGGATTGCCTTCGCTGCCGCATTTCGGGCAACAGCATCATCGATCGTCGAGAAAAACATTCGATGGCTCAGGCCGTCCGCGTTACCGGCAGCAGCCGGGACAATCTGATTCAGAATAATTTGCTGGGAGGAGCGACGGACGGGCTTATCGTGGCAGACCCGGATGCAGCTGTGATTCAGGGAAACACGCTGCTGGATAGATAATTCAGCGGCAATCAATCAACAACAGCGTATTACGCTGATTCGTGGTCGCGAAAAACGTATTCCGGGCTGAGAGCACTATCTCGCACGAGCCACAAGATTTCATGAAAACAGGTAAATTACTTTAGAAGCAGTTCCAAAACCCCTCTTGCACGACATGTGGAAACCCGATGCGTGAGCGAGGGACTGTAAACGAAGCAATTCCCAAGACATCCCTCGCTTACGCGTCAGGTTACCAAGGGTTTTGAAACTACATGTCACCCATAACAAACTCGATTCCGCACAGGTTGGTTTGGAGTCATTGCCGTGGCGGTGTAAGCTCGCTGGTTGCGATTGATTGGCCAGCAACCCAGGACAAACAGGTGGCATGTATTACATCATCGCTGCAGCACGACGTTAACCGGGAAACGGGTTAGATGCGACTCTTCATTTTCATCGTTGGGGTGGCCGTGGCAAACGTCGCGATGTCCGCGGATGTTAAGCTGAATGGTCACACGTTCACGCTTCCAGAGGGTTTTCGAATCGAGCAGGTCGCCGGACAGCCTCTGGTTGATCGGCCGGTCAGTGCTGATTTCGACGAACGTGGACGTTTATACGTCACCGATTCCAGTGGTTCGAACGAATCTGTCAGAATGCAACAGGAAAAGCGTCCGCATCGCATCATGCGTCTGGAAGACGTCGATGGAGACGGAATCTTCGACAACAGCACGGTGTTTGCCGACAAGCTGATGTTTCCCGAAGGATCGCTGTGGTTTGACGGTTCGCTGTACGTCGCGGCGCCTCCGGAGATCTGGAAGTTCACCGACGAAGACGACGATGGTGTCGCGGAGAAACGTGAAGTCTGGTTCGACGGAAAAACGCTGACCCATTGCGCGAACGATCTGCATGGTCCGTACCTTGGACCGGACGGCTGGATATACTGGTGCAAAGGTGCGTTTGCAGATCAAACCTACGATCGCCCCGGGAAGCCTCCGTTGCAGACAAAGGCGGCTCACATTTTTCGGCGACGACCGACCGGCGGTCCGATCGAGGCGGTCATGACCGGTGGGATGGACAATCCCGTCGAAGTGGTGTTCACGCCAGGCGGCGAACGAATCTTTACCACCACGTTCCTGGTGCATCCCAACCAGGGCCTGCGTGATGGTCTGATTCATGCGGTCTACGGTGGCGTCTACGGAAAAGATCATGCGAAACTAAGTGGACATCCGCGCACCGGCGAACTGATGCCAGTGCTGTCGCACCTTGGTGCGGCTGCCCCCTGCGGACTGGCAAGATTGAAATCGGACGGCCTGGGGATCGACTTTCGAAATAATGTGCTGGCCTGTTCGTTCAACATGCACAAAATCACGCGGCACGTGTTGACGAAAAACGGAGCCACATTTTCCTCTCAAACCTCCGACCTGATCGTCAGTGACAATCTGGACTTTCATCCGACGGACGTCCTTGAGGACGCCGACGGCAGCATCATTATTGTGGATACGGGCGGCTGGTTTCACCTCTGTTGCCCCACGTCGCAATTGGAGAAGCCGGACGTACTGGGAGGTATCTACCGCATCCGCCGCACGAACACCAAGCCCGCTGCGGATCCGCGTGGACGTAAGATTCAGTGGCAGGATCTGCGTGGTTCAGAGTTAGCAGAATTACTCAACGACCAGCGATTTGCCGTGCGAAATCAGGCTCGTCAGCAGATCGGCAAACGCGGCTCAGGTGCAGTTCAGGCGCTGAAGCAGATTCTGGACTCATCCATGGATCCACATCACCGTCTGCAGGCTGTGTGGGCACTGACCTGGATCGATGCTCCGTCGGCTCGCGACGCCGTTCGTTCTGCGTTGACGGATGATGACGATACCGTCCGGCAGGCGGCGCTGCATTCGATCAGCGTTCACCGGGATGGTGGCGCGGCAGACGCGCTGCAGAAAATTACCAAACGTGGGTCGCCGCATAATCGTCGTGCTGCGGCCGAAGCGCTGGGACGAGTCGGCTCGTCTGGTCACGTTCGCGCACTGCTTTCCGCCGTGTCGACGGCGTTCTTTTCAGGGGGCGATGGCGGTAAATCGGTGGATCGTTTCCTGGAACACTCTCTGATCTATGCAGCGATGGAAATCGGCGCGCCTGAGGAGATGCGGAAGTTGCTCGTAGCTGATCGGCGTCGCGTTCGCCGTGCCGCCCTTATTGCGTTGGACCAGATGGAACGTGAGGATCATCTTCTTCCGGGGGATATTCAGCCACTGCTTGTCTCAGATGACGCGCTGCTGAATGCAACCGCGTGGTGGATTGCCGAACAGCATCCGGAGTGGGGCGACGTGGTCGTGGCCGCGTTCCGGAAAGAGTTGCGGCAGCCGCCATCGGACACAGCATTGCTGCAGCGCCTGACCGAACGGCTGGCTCGTTTTTCTGCATCAGAGGCGGTGCAACAGGTGATGGCAGAGGTCCTGCAGCGTGAAGCTGCCGACGAGTCCATTCGGTTGGCGGTTCTGCAGGCGATGGCGGACAGCCGGCGAAAACCATTTCCGGTTTCGTGGACAGGACCGCTACGTGATCACCTGTCCGGTTCCAACGTTCTGGTCGGCGCTGCACTGGCAGCTTTGAATCAGCTGAAGAGTGGACATATGGACGATGTTGAGACCATTAAACGTCTTGGTAGCATCGCCAGTGACGAGGGACAGGACGTTGAATGCCGTTTACGGTCGTTGATCCTTTTGCCTTTGGGCTCAAGGGATTTGTCCGAGAGAACTGTTGATTTTGTGTGCTCTCAGCTGACCGTCGAATCGGCCATTACGAATCGCGCACTGGCTGTTGATGTGCTGACGTCATCACTTCTCAACTCAAAACAACTGCAGCAGATCGCCCGGCAACTGCCGCGGGCCGGATCGATGGAACTGCAGCCATTGATGACGGTATTCGCCAAATCAACGGACCCGCAGGTTGGCACAACTCTGGTATCGGCGCTGCTGGAGTCTCCGGCGGCAACGTCGTTGTTTCCTGACCGCCTGGAAGCAGTCGTGTCAGGATTCGGAGCGTCGGTTGCTGCCAGTGCCCGCCCCTTGCTGGCAAGAATTGAAAAGGAAAACCAAAATAAGGTGGAACGTGTTGAACAGATTCTGGCATTGCTGCCCAAGGCGGATATCCGCCGTGGACTGCGAGTCTTTCAGGGCACCAGAGCATCCTGCATCGCCTGTCACCGACGTGGCTATCTGGGTGGCAGCATCGGTCCTGATCTGAACCGCATCGGTAACGTGCGGACTGAACGTGACTTGCTGGAATCAATTTTGTTTCCCAGCCTGAGTTTCGTGCGCAGTTACGAGCCGATGTCGATTGTCACTGTTGAAGGGCTCACGTTTAATGGGTTGGTTCGAGACGAATCTGAAAGTGAAGTCACACTTCAGCTGGACGCGCAGAAGTCCGTGCAGATACGGAGGTCCGACATCGAAGAAAGTCACATGGGGAAAATTTCGATCATGCCAGCGGGCCTGGAAAAGCAGCTGACGCCACAGGACCTGGCCGACCTGGTGAAGTATCTCAAGGAAGGGTGACGTTTACCTCCAACAGTCCCGACGATCGTGTGCAGTTACGGATGGCGCGTTTCGACCGTAGGATGGGACCATCGTCCCGTCCAGTAAACTGATTCAGCTCGGGACAATGGTCCCAAGCTACAAAACTGCCCAACTTCACGACCGTTCATGACTTCACAACCACGGATCGTTCAGTATCGGAACATCAGCGAGGCACTTAATGAGAATTGAAGTCCTTATTGCGTTTGCCGCTATTTGCATATCTGTGGGCCCGGTTCTTGCCGTTGATGACGCGTCCCTCCGCGTCGCTGCTTTTCAGGTCGACGTGACTCCGCCACTGGGATCGCCGCTTTGTAACGGCAACGTCAAACCTGTGATGGAAATTGTGACGCCCCTGACGGCACGCGGAGTTGTTCTGCTGGGGGCCGGCGATCCGATCGTACTTTGTGCGTTTGACTGGGTTGGCATCGGCAACGAAAGTTACGACCAGTTCCGTGCGGCCCTGGCAAAGGCGGTCGGGACAACAGCCGATCGCGTGGCATTGCAGACGTTGCATCAACACGATGCACCGGGCAGCGACTTTGCGACCGAGAGACTGCTGAGCGAACACGGACTGGCCCGACAGTATTCGAACCCCGACTTCGACGTGGAAGTGATGGAACGCGCCGCAACGGCAGCGAAGCAATCCCTCACCAGGTCCCAGCCAGTGACGCATGTCGGGCTTGGCGGCGGGAAGGTTGAGAAGGTCGCATCGAGCCGGCGTATTCTGGGTCCTGACGGACGAGTGATTCTTCAGCGGCAGAGTTCGGGCGGAAGAAAGCTGGCCGCCCGTGAGGCCCCGGAGGGCACGATCGATCCACTCGTGCGAATCGTCGCGTTCTGGAACAAGGACAAACCGGTCGCTGTGCTGAGCTACTACGCAACACATCCGCAAAGCTATTACGGACAGGGTTCGGTGAACTGGGATTTTGTGGGGATCGCTCGTGAGCTGCGTGAGAAAGCATTGCCTGGTGTGCCACACATTCATTTTGACGGAGCCGGTGGCAACGTGGCTGCCGGAAAATACAACGACGGCTCAAAACAGAAACGACCATTGCTCGCACAGCGACTTGCTGCCGGCATGCAGTTGGCGTGGGAGTCTCAGCACAAGACGCCGGTGACGGTCGACGATGTGAGTTGGTCGGTCAAGTCCGTGTCCCTGCCGGTCCGTAGTTCACTGGTAGAACTGCAACTTCTGAAGAAGCTGACGGACGAATCGGAAGACGTCAGGGCGCGGCTACGGGCCGCTCGTGATCTGACCTTCGTTCGCCGCATGAACAGTGGACATCGAATTCCTGTCTCCTGCCTGAGGCTCGGCACCGCGAGTATCCTGCACATGCCTGGCGAACTGTTCGTTGAATACCAACTTGCGGCTCAACAGATGCGGCCCAATGACTTTGTCGCCATGGCAGCCTACGGAGATTATGGTCCGGGCTACATCGGCACAAAGATCGCCTATGGTCAGGGCGGATATGAAACGGGCCCTGTTTCACGCGTCGCCCCGGAAGTGGAGAAAGTTCTGACGGATACGATGAAGGAACTGCTGGGAGTGCGTGAGTAGCAGCGGCGAGACGTGAGTATTCACTCGCTCGTGGGACAGGTGGCGATGTCAATCCGGTGGAGCATGTGACATGCATGAATGGAAAACGAAGGTCTGCTCGACGATCATATTCTCTGCATTTTCATGCGTGGTACTGTCTGCCACCGAACGGCCAAACATCGTGCTTGTGATGGTCGATGACATGGGTTGGTCTGACCTGGGTTGTTACGGCGGTGAGATCGAGACGCCGCATATCGATTCTCTGGCGGCCGACGGATTGCGGTTTACTCAGTTTTATAACAACGCCGTCTGTGGCGCAACGCGGGCGTCGCTGTTGACCGGACTGTATTGCCAGCAGGCGGGCCATCGAGGCGATCGCTGGAACGAACTGAAAGACTTTCAGAAATGTGTGCTGATTCCGGAAGTCCTGCAGGCAAGCGGCTATCACACAGCGATGGTGGGCAAATGGCAGGGACGCGATCTGGCCGTTCAGCGTGGCTTTGATCGATTCTTCGGACCGAATTGTCAGGCGAAGATCAGCTATTGGAACGCGGTCCGGAGCAACGATTTCTATCTGGACAATCAGCCGTGGAACTTCCCGGCGAATGGCTTCTTCATGACAGATGCCTTCAATGACAACGCTGTCAGTTTTCTTAAGGACGCCGTGACCGGTGACAATCCGTTCTTTTTGTACGTCGCCTATATTGCGCCACACTGGCCTCTGCATGCTCGAGAAAAAGATATTGCGGTGTACCGAAATCGCTACCGCGAACGTGGCTGGGACGAATGGCGAATGACTCGCATGAAACGGCAGCAGGAAATGGGACTTCTGCCCGCTGGCAGCATACCCGTCAGCAAGACAGCATCCCTTCCTTCATGGAAAGACGATGAACATCAGGACTGGCAGGCGGAACGGATGGCCGCGTACGCTGCTCAGATTTCCAACGTCGATCGTGGCGTCGGCAGAATGCTGGATGTGCTGCGGGATTCCGGCAAGGAACACAACACTCTGGTTCTGTTCCTGTCAGACAACGGTGCCGCGCCCAATGGCGGTCTGGGCCCCACGACCAGTGGCTTTGGTTTCGATGCGAAGTCCAATTCTGCCTGGAGAAATGACGGCGTCGCGATAAAGCCAGGCAGTGGTCCTGACTTACTGCCGGGACCACACGACACGTTTGCCGCCTACGGACTTGCATGGGCAACCACCAGCAACACGCCTCTGCGCGACACCAAACAGTCCGCGTACGAGGGAGGAATCAGAACGCCCCTGATTGCGAGATGGCCGGCCGTGATCGAAACAGGCGGTGGTCTGACGCGTCAGCCGGGACACGTGATCGACATCATGGCGACGAGTCTGGACGTGGCGAGCGTAGAATATCCGGTGGCGTTTAAAGGGCGTCAACCCATACCGATGGCAGGGCTGTCGCTGGTTCCCGTTTTTCGGGGTGAGAAGCGATTAGGCCGCAGGATTCTGGCATGGAATTGCAGCCGAGGTCGAGCGATTCGCGACGGACGTTGGAAGCTGGTCCGGCCACGCGACGACCGCGATTGGGAACTGTACGACCTGTCCGTCGACGTCGGTGAAACGAAGAACCTTGCTTCTGAGTTTGCCGCCCGAGTGCAAACAATGTCCGAACAGTACCAGACGTGGCGCCAACGAGTCGGTGCAGAGTAAGTTGATGCGTAACGCGGAGATTGTCGTCATCGTCGCAGGGCCCGTGCCACCAGTCGCAGCGCCGTCCCTGTCCGGTGGGAACCGGACCTACAATCACTAACCGGTAAATTGGATGGAATAAAGATCGGCGTCCCGCAACTCGAATCGCAGTCGAACCGTTTTTCCGTTCAGTCTGCTGACGTCGCGACCGCTCCTCCAGCCGACGACGCGATCAACGGTGTCCCCAAACAGGTCATGGCAGGCACCCAGTTCAAAGCCCGAGATCGGCGTGCTGTCGGGATGCTGCAATTCCACGCGGACCGCTCCGGCCGCTGAAGTCGCGAAATTCAGGTGCAGTGCCGAACCGGTAAATGTCAGCGGTTTGGTGACAAGTTCGTTGCCGCTTCCGGCCGGACCATTGACAGACACAAAACCGTCCAGTCGCAGCGAGTACCGTCGGAGGGCACTACCCTTGCCGTGCCAATAGCTTTCTGAGGCGTAGAGTGACAATTCGTTTGGCGCACCTGTCAGTTGCGACTTCGTCTCGACCAGATGCCAGCCGATGTACTGATGTCCATAATGCCACGCATCGGGACGCTCGATACCCGGTCGTAGAAATGCTTCGTTCCAGCGAGTGAACTTCGTGCCGTCACGACTGGCCATGAACAGTGCGTCGGTGATCGCGGTTCCGTATCGCTGCGATGACGAAGCACGCAGCTCCCGCTCCTTCAACGCCGGCAGAGAATTCATTGATTCCGACCAGCCTCGATCAATGTACCTCGTAGGAAAGCCCACCAGGATGTGCGGGGCTCGGTGATACGGTTTGATCTGATTGGTGTAGAGTTGCTGCGGCGGCGAATCGACGTAGGTCAGATCTGTGTGCGGCCCCCAGTGGGTCAGGTCATCTGATGTGGCTGTCCGGATGGCTCGAATACCACCTGGCTTCCATTCTTTATCGGTCGTCACGCCGGCCGTGAAGATTCGCCAGTAGGCTCGGTACTTGCCAATGTTGTCGTCCCAGAATGCCAGATTCTGCGAGTCGAACGCACCCAGTCCATGCAGAATGGGAGCGTCCGTCATGGGAGACCAGATCAGTCCGTCCGGCGACTTGAACGGCAGCAGTCCGTTTGGTTTGCTTGATCGGAAGATCGCCTTGTACTGCGCATCCGCGGGTGCATTCGGGTTTTCGTCTTTGAAGATCGCGGGGTGACCGGCATCGACGTTCAGCGAACCGACTTTGCCACTGACCATTGTGATGTTGTTGTCTTTCGAACCCTCGAATGCGTGCAGGCCCAGCATGGGCTTTCGCCAGGCAATGCCGTCATCACTTTCCGCGTAACAGCAGAACAGCGGATGCCGTGCAGTATTCAGTTTGCCCTGTCCGACCTCAAGGTGCCAGGCCTTGTAGTACATGCGATAAAGATCGCCGTCCTGAAATACGCTGTGGTAACCACAACCTGTCCCTTCCCACGGAGCGTCATGTACAAGTGCGATCTCGCGAGGAACCGGATGATGCAGCCGCTGCTGCGTCTGGCCGGTGAGTCGGTCGACGAGATAATCATCGACAAACAGTTCGCGTCGGGAACCGATCTCGATCACAGCAGCGGCTGGTTCCGTGGCGACGGATGCTCCGTGCGTGCCAGCAACAGCTGCGACGGTACTGGCGGTAATTGATCGTTGCAGAAACGATCGACGGTCCATATCGCCGGGTGCAGAGGAAACCTTCATGATCGCTCCTGGTTCGTGTCGTGAGCAGTGGCAGTGGGTTTTTCCAATTACGATTGATGCCTGATGTTTACTGTGAGAGCCGTGATTATTCTTCACCTGGCCAGCGCATCTTTATCCTGTTTGGCGGCTTTCTGCAGTCGAGCCAGCATCTCCTCAACTCGTTTCGATTCTGTGTCGGCAAGGTTGTTTGATTCGCTGATGTCGGTTGCAATGTTAAACAGTTCCACCTTTCGTTTCTCGCCCGCGCCGGACACGACAAGTTTCCAGTCTGCGTACCGTAACGACGTGGCTCGCCAGTGTGGGCCGGCGGTGTACAGCGGGCGTGGCGGCAACGCAGATTGATTGATCAGCAACTGTGTCAGATTGGTTCCGTCCCATTTCAGGTCGCGGTCAGATTCGAAGCCCGTGATCGCACAAAACGTCGGCATCCAGTCGGTGATCTGAACCGGGCTGTCCACTTTGCCCGGCTTCACCTTACCGGGCCATGAGACAATCGTCGGAACTCGTATGCCGCCTTCGTACACGTCGCCTTTTTTGCCTCGCAGCGGTTGGTTGTTGCCGGTTAGTCTGCCATTCGGGCAATTGTCGTCGGGGTACTTCAAGTCGTTGTTCTCGGCCGTACTGCCACCGTTGTCGCTGGTAAAGACCAGCAACGTGTTGTCGCGGACACCAGCGTTGTTTAACGCTGCGATGATTCGGCCGACGGCGTCATCCAGGTGCATCACACACGCCGCGTACTGCCGCGCTACGTCTCCCGTGATTGACTTTGGCGCGCGTTGCAGCCACTGGTCGGGCTCTTTAATCGGCAAATGGACGGCCGTATAAGGGACATACAGGAAGAACGGCGATGTCCCCCGGGATTCGATCCACTGCACGGCTTCATCAGTAAGCAGATCCGTCACGTGTCCGGATTCTTCGATCAGTCGTTCGTTGCGGTGCCAGGTGACTGAGTAATCCCCTTTCTTGTAACGATGGTTCCACGGACTGATGCCGCCGGCCAGTGACCCGTAGGAATGGTCGAAGCCAAAGTGATTCGGTCCCCATTTCGGCAACGAGCCCAGATGCCACTTGCCCGCAAGGCACGTGTCGTAGCCACGACTCTTCAGTGCTCCTGGCAGCGTGACGGTATTCATGGGCAGGGCCAGTTCGTTCGTGGGCGTGGTGATTCCGAACCGACTCCAGCACCGCCCGGTCAGCAGGCCGCATCGAGTCGGGCTGCAGACTGGCGCGACATAGTGCTGCATGAGTTCCAGCCCTTCCTTCGCCAGCTGGTCAAGATGAGGTGTCGGCGCATTGCCACCGTGGAAGGCCACGTCAGCCCAGCCCAGGTCATCTGCCATGATGAAGACGATGTTGGGATGTGACTGCAAGTCAGCGGCCACCAACTGGTGGTGCCAAACAACGATGAACATCATTGCTGCGAAGAAGTGAAGCTTCATTTTTTTCCTTGAAGTCGGACTAGTGGTTTCGCTGTTAGGGCTGATCATAGCCAAACCCTGGGCCGAAACAGAAATCG
>JBDONA010000218.1:0-4093 GCA_039831575.1 Fuerstiella sp.
CCTGCTAATTGCCTGCGGGGTTCGGTTGAGGTGTGGCACAGCACAGCGTCCGCAGGCTGGACTGTTTACGGTGACCGGGTTCATTTTCATAGGGATACCCATGCCACACCCGCGGCGTTGTGCAACAGGCTACACGAACATTCCACCAACAACGACTTGGTCAACGATTCAGATCAAGGAAATATGGGGTGAGGGTTGCTGCGGCTGTGCCGCAAATCAGTGTCACTGATCCGACCAACAGTCAGGCTGAATCACAACGGACCAGTACACGGAGAATCTATGGTTAAAATAGAAGTGGAATGTCTGGGGACTGCCATCAGCGTTTCGACCACGCGTGACGAGTGAACAAGTTCACGTCTGTTCTAGCGGCATCTGTTGGCACGACAGATCTATTCCTTTTTTCTTTATCCCAACTCACGACTCATAATGTCCTTTACCGTAAACACAGTGCCGAATTCCACCATCTGGTTTCTCCATGTCCCCGGAATATCTCGGAATCACATGGCAATGGAAATGCATCACTGTCTGACGGAACTGCGGGCCACACGAAAGCCCAGGCTGTCGGTGCGGTCCGACGGCGAATACCTGTAACGGTGCGCCGACCGGCAGCAGTCAGCCGAGCGGCTCCAGCCGCCGCCGCGATACACCCGGTCCGAGCCCGAGGAAGGTCCCTGCGGATCATTCACTGACGACGATTTGTAATAATCCTTGTCATACCAGTCACTGCACCATTCAAAAACATTGCCGTGCATGTCGTACAAACCAAAATCGTTCCCCCGATTCTGACCTACGCGATGGACATACTTCTGGTTGATGTCATATGCGTTATCTTCGAACCATGCGTACTGCCCCAGCTGACCGACACTCGTGCCAAAACTGTACATGCCCGTACTACCCCCACGGCAAGCGTATTCCCATTCCGCCTCCGTTGGCAAACGATATGTCACGCCTTCACGTGCTGATAACTTACGGCAAAACTCACCGGCATCAGAGTGACTCACGTAACTCGCTGCGTAATCTGAACCCTCTTTGACGAATGATTTCTCCTTCCACGGCTCTGTGCCCATCACTGACTTCCACTGCCCCTGAGTCACCTCTGTCGTCTGAACATAGTACGGCTTCGTGATACGAACATGATGCTGCGACTCGTTGTCGTCACGCCCCACTTCGCTTGATGGTGAGCCCATCACAAACTCACCTACAGGAATGAGTCTGAGCTTCATCCCAATGCTGTTCGTCACCAGATCCGGGACCAGATCCGGGACCAGATTCGGGACCTCTCCTGATTCATACAGTGGAAGGCCCTGCTCAAACTTTCCATTCTGCATGATCACGTATACGTAAAAAAACGACGTGACTGCTGCGCCCAGGAGAAAGCAAACGAGTGCCACCTGCAGAATACGGTCAGGGGCTTCAGGCTCCGATGTCAGAGTCGGAAGTGCTGATTCGGGGTGACGTTTCTTCGAATCACGGGCGGAAGTCCATTGTTTCAACACAACAATCGGAGCCACTCGTTTCCGTTCAGCTTCCTCAGCCAGACGTTCCTGCTCTTCCTCCGCCTTTCGATACTGCGCTGCCTCTTCGGCCACCCGTGTCCGTTCAGCTTCCTCAGCCAGACGTTTCTGTTCCGCTTCCGCCTTTCGTTTTTGCTCTGCCTCCTCAGCCACTCGTTTCCGTTCAGCTTCCTCAGCCAGACGTTCCTGTTCTTCCTCCGCCTTCCGCTTTTGCTCAGCCAGACGTTTTTGCTCAGCCTTCTCAGCCAACCGTTTCCGTTCAACTTCCTCGGCCAGACGTTTCTGCTCTGCTGCTGATTCCTCAGGGGCCTCCGGCTCATTATTGGACGGTATTCCTGTTGGCGTCTGCTTGGCTGAGGTGCCGGGACGATCGCCTTCCGAACCTGCTTCGTCGTCCAGTTCGTTGAAGACTTCCGCTAAAAACGAGTCTAGACTGCAACCGTACAACAGGGTGATACAACGATTGACATTGAAGTCACCAAAATCGATACAGCGATGCACGTATTTTCCTGCCGTGTCCCAATCGACAATCGGCTTCGGCATGGCGCGATTCAGGTGATCCCATTGGTGCTGCCCGAACTCTGCATTGGGATAAGCGGCCTGTGCCATGCCGACGGCAATTATCTGAGCAATCCCCGGATGGAATTCCGTAGATAACTTTTCAAAGGCTCGGAGCGTCAGTCCTTTTCTCGGCTGATTTCGTAGCCATTTCAGCACGACCATCCCCCGCTTAAGTGTCGTTTGTAAGTGTCACCTCAGATGCATCTGCAGCGTGTGTTGTCCCACAGCATCTGTTTCTCAGCGCGTGGCGATTGAGTTTGTTGGTAGGCACTGAATTCGTCCGGACGCTCTGCGGCTAATGGAAGCTGATGCTGCGAACCTCATCGTACTGCGCACGAAGCAGGTTGCCACTCAAGGCGTGTATGCGGCGGCGGGAAAGTGTGGCGCTTGGCGGGGAGTGGCTGGCCAGAGAGCGACTGACCAGGGCTACGGGGAAACGCGGCACACGATAGTGGCTGACAGTCGCACCGTGGGGCTGTCGGGCTCACCGATATTCATCCCGCTCAACCTTGCTCATCTTCCGCCAATCCCACGGTGCAATCGGCTTGTGACTGCCGCCCCATAGGCCGAGCTTCTTTGACCGTGCTGCGTCTTCATCGTCTGCCAGTCGCTTGTCGTCGCTGTACTGCTTGTAATGCCACGCCAGACCACGGCGGACCAGTTCACGATTGAGAAACAAATCCGTTACATCAAAGGCTTCGACGAAATTGTTACCTCCTCCGTCTCTCTGATTGCTACCGGCTGGAGCGACCCGTCGCCGGGCGAAAATCTCACCCGCTGGATATCAACACCTTTCACGGCGCACAGTTTCTTGACCTTACGGGACAGGTCATGGGCAGGTCAAAAGCTAGGCAATCTGAACAAATCGTTGCGCCCTCGGCATTTCTTTGAGACACTTTCCGACTCAGTTTCGCTTCAGATTGTGAGCCACTTCCCTGGTTGCTTGCCCTGCGGGGGGGGGGGGGATAAAAATGGCTCGCCTGATTCCACCGAGAAACCCTTGAGAAAGAAAGACTGGCCATGCACTGTCGCACATGCGGAAAAGAACTCGTCGAACAAGCAACCGTTTGTGTAGGGTGCGGTTGCCCGCCACTTGCCGGAAACAAGTTCTGTCAGAGTTGCGGGGCCGACGCAAATCCTGCCGCAGTTGCCTGTGTCAAATGTGGTGTTGGATTGAAGACCAGGGCAGTGTCCCCTTTTTCGGCTGGCGGCGACCCCGTCGCTGCTTCCGATCCGCCGAAAGACCCGGTGTTGATGGGGGTATTGAGTGGATGCCTAATCGCAGGGCTAGGCCAAATTATTCTCGGGCAAACGGCGAAAGGAATTGCAATCCTGCTTGGTTCAATGGTCCTCGCCGTTGTGACTGTTGGTATCAGCATTTTTATAACGTGGCCCGCTGGCGGAGTCGACGCCTACTTGATCGCTAAGAAGTTAAAGGAAGGCAAGACCGTTGGCCAGTGGGAATTCTTTTAGATTGCCCTACATGCTCACAACACGGAATTGTGAACTGGCCGTAATCATTGCGGTGTTCGCCTATTTCGTGTTTTCCCCACGGCTGGTAGACCTCCCGTTGTGTCCATCAGCCTACTTCGCCGCTACTCCCTGTCCGACATGCGGAACCACTCGTTCCGTGTGGCATATATTTCATGGTCACTTCCGCATGGCATGGGCATTTAATCCACTCGGATTTCTCGTAGTGGTGATTCTGATTCGCCGTGTGGCTGTCCTTTCGCTTAACGATCATCCCATAAGTCGCTTTCTCAACAGCGAACGTATCGGCATCTTGCTGTTTACCACATTTCTTCTAATCGGTCTTCTCAGGATGCTCGACCTGCTCTCGGCACGGTTGTTTTGATTGCCTGCCCGACCGTCGGGGCAGTAGGCTTGAACGGTTTCGGGGGCTTCTTCGGCATCCGGTTTCGACGTGGCAGTTGGGTGATCAGTTCGGTCACGTCCAGCCCTGCTAACCGCCACAACCTTTGGGACTTTTGGGCGCGAGTACTCGCCACCCCATAGCC
>JBDONA010000218.1:4103-4582 GCA_039831575.1 Fuerstiella sp.
TTAGCAATCGGGTGTTAGCCCACGTTCCCGTAGGGTCAAAAAACTACGCCGAACTCAAAACGCCGTGAAACACAGTGTTTCGGCGCCCTGGGAGTCTCTCATCTCCGCCGCTTGATTTCACCTGTCGGCATCGGAAACTGATGGATTTTGGCGCCGAACATGCCCTTCCTGCTCCAGACTTGGCACATCCTGCTGGCTGAGCTTTCCTTGGCCCGACCTCGAACAGACAAAACGCTCCCGCCGATACTTTCACCACGCTCGTGCGAGATGCTCGTTGGCGGAATGGCAACTCACGTCCGGGGTGGCGAGTACTCGCGCCCAAATCACCTTGTGACTGCCACCCCACAGCCCCAGCTTCTTCAGCCGTGCTGCGTCTTCATCATCTGCCAATCGATCATCGTCGCTGTACTGCTTGTAATGCCAGGCCAGACCGCGTCTGACGAGTTCACGATTCAGAAACAGATCCGGCAGCTCAACCA
>JBDONA010000748.1:0-4577 GCA_039831575.1 Fuerstiella sp.
CCGACCAGGTCCGGCAGTGACTTCCGTTCGATCCGGATTAGGTCCGTGAGGCCATCGGCACCCAACGCATAATCGCCACTCTGGAGAGTTCCGACTTCCATCCGAAGTGGCGCCAGATCCCACGGTTGCTGTTCGCGGTTATCCACAGTCACCAGAATCGATTCAGGCTTGAGGGTTGCTGGAAGCTTCATTCGAATGCCTCCGACGCCCAATCTGTATCGCTGGTGGTCTCAGTGGCCTCTGTTTCCTCACCTGCAAGTGGCGGCCGTAGTGAGTTCTTAGAAAACGCTCGTGTTACGTGTTTAGGCATAACACCAGTGTTTTCTGAGTTTCCCGCGTAGCTCACACTTGTGTCAGAGACAATTGAGCCAACTGAGACCACCCTTCCAGACACGACAAACCAAGACCGACCGTTCTTTTTGTTCCTGAAGTCGAGGCACATTCCTTGAATCACACGCTTCCGAAAGTGCTTCAAGGCAGCCGCTAGAATTCGCCCTGTGATCCTATCTATGGGCTTGTCGCAGATGTTCTCGATTGCATCCCTGAGAGGCTCGCTCTGAGTGCCTGGTGTCCCCGTGTTCCCGCTGGCGATTCTGACCATGTCCCCGGTGCGGATGCCGTCTGATGTCAGATCGTTGGCCTTGAGTGCTTGAATCAGGGCCAGTAGATGTGCGGCGTCATCGTCCGCATCGTTGTAGAGTTGGGACCGCGTGGAGGCAGGATCGGGAAGCCCAGCAAAGACAACGGCAGATCGCACCACGTCCGACCAGCCCTCAAAACTGCCCCATTTACTAAGGCCCTGATTCGGGCGCCCGGCCGCGAAGTATGCCCGGACGATGGTTAGCGCTGCCGACAGGATTCTGCCACGGTTCTGCAGGACGTGTTTCTTCACGTCTGGATATTTGAAGTTATCCCGCTCCTCAGGTCGCTCGTCCGGAGATTCAATCCTGACATGACATGTTCGCCGCGTAGTGTCAGCACAGAGAATGACGTTGTTCCCGGTGGCATACCATGTGGACCGAAGCGGCGCCCGAACCAAATTATTTGTCGACAGTGCGCGGTCGCACCAATCCGTGCCACTCAGGGCCGCGTCCAGTGATGGGCAACCAAACTCTCCTGCGATGTTGTCAATCAGAATCAACTGCGGCGCGTAAAGAACCTGAGCCGTGATACGCTTTCTGAATTCCTCATCCGTCTTTGGATTTGTGAATCGTGGTGCATCAGTGCCAGTGACGATCAGCGATACAAGATCAGCCAGCAGGCTCTTACCAGCTCCCCTGACGTTCGCATCAAACAGGAACAATGGCGACGTAGGACCGCTGTATGCTTCGCGTGCAAGCGGAGTTAGCAGGCTGGCCACCCATGCCGCTCGATGTTCGGGACCAGCAAAAGGAAAATCGCCAACGATATCAGTGATGGTCTGAACGGCGGCTGTGAGTTCTGCCTTGGTTGGACTGTCCGGCACCGGATCAAATGTCGTTTTCAGGTCGAGATACAAACACGTTTCCGCGTCATAGCCACCCGTCTGGCAGATCGTTCCATTCTGTCGCAACACGGGTGACGCCACAACGCCCGCAAGATGTCGAATTCCAGACCAGATGCCACGGTCTGAAATCGCCTCATAGCACCATTTCGGGCAAAGCCTTTTCTTTCGGGCGCCTTCCTTGTCGAATGAATAAAACGTGACGTTTCCTGAGATCATTTCCCTCAACGACGGTCTGCTCAGACGTTTGATATCTTTCCGTGGTGGCGAGTCCTTCTGCCTCACCTCCTGAATCCACACCAGTTCGCCTTCACGCTGGTACAGGTTCAATGATCGCTCCGCAAGAACAGCAATCACGTCGTCATTCATGGCCCGTTCGTCGTCATAGATTTCGATTGCCTGGCGGGGTTCAGTTCTGCTGCCAAAATCACGCGTTCCTTTGGCGGTTGGTTGGGAGTCGCCGCAACTGGCGGTCTCGAACGCCTCAAAGTGATCCGGCAAATCAGCGAACCGGCTCCGCAGCTCCTGACTGTCCACGTCTGCAAATTGTTCAACCCAATCGGCCGCGTCACCCTTTTCTGGCAGTTCCGGCCAGTCGTCTTTGAGTTCCACGACTTTGATATTCGCCGCCACATCACGAATCAGAGCAATCACTGATCTGCCGAAGTCCCGTCCGGCGTCGTCGTTGTCGACCGAAATAGTGACGTCCTTGCCAGCCAGTACAGACCAGTCGGTTTTTTGTGGCGACTTCGCTCCCTGTGTTGGCGTCGTCGCCTCGATCCCGATCACACGTAAAGCGTCCGCAGGCTTTTCGCCTTCACAAACGACCACGGAATCGGCTTCAATGACTTCCGGCAGATGGTAGAGCGGCCTCGGTTCAGTCATACCCTTGGCAACCCAGCCGCCGTCATGTCTACGAATTTGTCGCGTCTCCTTCCGGCCGTCCGGGAACTTCCATAGCAGCACAATGCCGACACGCTGGCCTGAGGAATCTTCGTAATCGTGTCTGCGGTCCGGGACACGTTCCGCACCTCCGACCTTCTGGAACACCGACCATGTGATTCCGGCGATGGCCGATTGTTCGGTGTCGTGCAAGGTGACCTGTTTGCCGTCAATCGTGACTTTTGGTTTTCGCCCTTCGGTCCGTTGGTCAGCCAGACCGAGTGCCTTCAGGACGTCGCCTGTCTTTGCTTCGCACTTAGCGGAATGGCAGAAGATCTTGCCATCGGCTGAGACGGCCAGGACGTCGAAGGAATCGCCGTCGTGGATTGGACATTTCGCCCGGTAGCCGTTGCCGTCCGGGACGGGATTGCAGCCGTGCTGCCTGAGTGCCGAAACAATCTGTTCGGTTTGAATAGTGCCGCTCATCAGCTCCTCCAAAGTTCGCCGCCATCGGCGGGGCAATCGGCCAACTGAAGGAACGCGTTCCCTTTGTGGAAAGACATTACGTATTGCCAGGAGTGGTTGTTCTCACAAAACATGTGCAGGCGAATCACACTGCCCTTGTGCGGCGTGGAATTGCGATAGACGACCTGTGTAGAACCGCCGTCGCAATGGGTGACCGTGTACCCCTGTTCGACGTCTACGGGACCGAAGTGGACGCATTCATCCGCACACAACGGGCATCGCAACTGGTTCTGCTCGTCGATGATGAATCGAAACGGTCTGTCGCCGTTTACGGAATTGCTGGTCACGCTGACACCTTTCTGCGGGGTTTCCGCTTCGGTGTCTCCTTCAATCCGTGTATCATTCTGTCCAATCCTTGATGTTCGCCAATGGTCGCTACCTGCCCGGTATTTGCGGCCTTTGGCATTGGTACTCAGCGGTCAGAAACTCGTTCCGCCTCTGGCTGTCGATCATCACTCCAGAGCGGCCCCACAGCCTCGCTCGGATCCAGGCAACCAAACTCGATGATGTGGTTGACCTGCCGAATACTGCACCGCACGCGACGCGCGATGGCTTCAGGCGGCGTGCAGATTTGGTGCAACAGAATCACCGCTGAAATCAGCGACGATGTGGGTGTGGGGTCGCTCATTGTGCGTCCAACCATGCGAGCAAATCACTCCGCCGCCAGCGTGGATGCGAATTGCACATGATCGGTTGTGGAAATCTTCCCGCGTTGCGGTCGTTCTCAATTGTTTTTGTGCAACATTGCCGCCAATCCGCCACCTGTTTTTTTGTGGACAATGCCGGTAGTTCAGCGACGTCGCTCTGTGCTGTTGCCATTGGTTCTCACCTTTCCGTATTGGGTGTTTTGAGTGCCCGCCGTTGCGATGCCCTTCTATAGAGGTGTGGCAAGTCCGTTTTCAGCCGCAAAAGTCCGTTCTGACGGCACGAAAAAAGCCGCAGACGTGGAAATCTTCGGCTTAAAGAATTTTTAAAAGTCCGTTTCAGCAAACGGACTCGACGGACTTTGGGGACTACCGATCAGGAGTTATTGAAGTGCCATTCCTCCTGGAGTTTCTTTCGATCTTCCTTCCAGAACGTCGTGCCCATCACGGTCTTTCGGTTACAACTCCTGTTCCTGCCCCGAATCTGCTCCGCCAACTCGTCAGCCGTGGCGAACGTGTACCGCTTGACGATCTCTGAATCTCCGCAGTCGAGCGACTCACGGATATGTTTTTCAGCATCCTCTTTTGTCGTTTGCTTTTTCGTCGCGGACGGCTTAACTCGCGGCTTTCGAGGTATCACAGGCTGATTGATAGTTGTTTCGCCGTTCCCGTCAGACCATTCATCCAGCGCATATTTTTTTCCGGTTAATGTTTCGTGCCAGCCCCGATACGTGGCAATCTGCGTTGGGTCGCCGAGTGAACATTCAGATTGTAAGTCGATGGATTGAAGAAGCGTCTGTGCAGACTCGCCTGGCCGAGGGTAGCGCCGACGGATGGCCACGAGGTTTACTTCCTGGGCAGTCCAGTCCATGCCACCATCGCACTCGTAAATCGAGAATGTTCCAGGTTCACCCTTTTGTACAACCACTCTGGATCTCAATTGAGACTGCAGAGTGTGGTAATCTGGAACGGAAAGCGCTGGTTTGGACCAGTGATCCGGAATAGTCTCATAGATTTGCAGTAACCGTTCCGCCTGCTCAATT
>JBDONA010000910.1:0-4573 GCA_039831575.1 Fuerstiella sp.
TGGCCTCACCGGGAAACCACCAGTTTCTGTCGGGCGCAACCCAGCAGGACCAGATGGCAACAATCGGCCAAAAGATGAAGAAAAGTGCCCAGAACTTTTTCACGTAATCAATCTCCGGATCATTCCAGAATGACAAGCACTACAGCGACGCTGTGGGTGTCGCTTCTGCAGGTGCGTTTACGCCAGGAGCGTGTCCCGGCTCAATTTCAAATGGAATGCTGAGGACGTAGTTAACAATGTGCCAGATTTGCTCAGGCTTTAGAATCTTGAACGACGGCATACGAGACCCCTTGATGCCGGCATGAATCCTGCGGAACAGATCCAACGGGCGGCGACCACCTCGGTAGATTCCCCTTGTCAGGTTTCGTGGCTGGTTGACGTTGTCCCAGACATCGTGCAGACCAGCAGTGTCGTACAATTTCCCAGTAACAGCGTTCTTTTCAAAGATAGTCGATTGTGGGCCGTCGCCTTTTCCTGCGATGCCATGGCAGTCGGCACAGTTGATCCCTTTACTTAGGTAGAGCTCTCGACCCAGCCGTCGGGATTCCAAAGTGTCCGGAACGCGTGAAATGCCTGGAATGATCACCGCCTCGTCGGTATCTGCAGTTGTCCATGCCGAGGCAAGATCGTCCGAGACGAACTCCAGATCCTCTGCCATGTACTCATCCAGGTATTCACGCAGATCTTTCTCTACGTCACCCTTCGAATCGCCAGCCTCAAGCTGTGAGGCAAGTGCTTCTTTCGAAAAATCAGGCGACAGCACAGCAGCGATCTTCTTCTCGAACTCGCCCCGCATTGCCAGAAATCGAACATATTCCACAACAGCATGCTTTTCCTGTTCCTTCAGCATGGGGACGAACGACGGCATGTAGGTTCCGGGAATTCCATTTGAGAGCACTCGATGAAGATCATCGCGGCTGATTTTTGCCAGGTCGTTAGTTGACGTGAACTTGAAAACACCCTGTCTGTAATCACGTGGGCGAGGGACCAGATACCGTGCTGTCGGTCCGTTACCATCGCCGCTGGTCCCGTGACAATGAGAGCAGTGCCGCATGTAGAGACCACGACCGTGTTGCAGTACTCCGCCACCATTGAGGACGACGATGTCGCCGGCGACGGGGACGGACTTGTGCTCCTCCTTGGGGGTGTCTTCGGAGAGTTTCTTGTTATGCGTTTCGACCAAGGTCTCAAGATTGTTGGACAGGGACGCTTGCCGTTCTTCAGAAGACCACTTATCAATCTGCACCACAATCGTAGCTGCAGGTCCGGTGACAAACTGAAGATTGAGTGGCTCATCTTTATGAACGGGCACTTCGGCATCAAAGTTCAGAATCAATGTCTTCGTGTCTGGAGTTGCCACAACCGTTCCTGTGACACCGCCAAAGTCGATGGGAAGCTTTGACCACGCGTTCAGCGACTGCGGATCACCGAAACGATCGTCGATCAGTTGTTTGGCTCCCGGCAATGCTTTCGTGCCTTTGTCCTTATCAGGATCAAAGCCATCCTTAGCCTTCTGCATCAGAGCTTCGGTCTGATCGCTGTACACGAAATCGGAATTCAACGCGTCGCCGCAACCGGCCGCAGACACCAAAAGTGCCGCCGCGATCAATGTTGCAATATGTCTATTCGTCTGGACCAACATCACTAAAGCCCTCATTCGGCTTGATTTTGAATTCAATGAGCCAACGGCAGCTCTACAGCTGCAGCTTGTCTACGGAATACTGGATTTCCAGCGGTGGATTGTCGCCTGGCTGAACAGTCACTTTCAGTCCATTAACCACCTTCTGCTTATCTGCCGACTCATGCCACACAACAAACTCGTGGTCGCCGGCGGGAAGGTCCGCAATTTCAAAGTTGCCATTCTCGTCTGTAACGGCCCCATATGGGTGATCCAGTGGCAGGTGGTATGCCTTCATCCAGTTATGAAAGTCACACGTCACGCTGAATGGGGCTTCGGTCTGATTGTAAACCAGCTGTAACAAGCCCTCTCGGTCCTTGGGAGACACAAGGCTGGAAACACCATTGTTTCTATTGGGGTTTGTGTGAGTGTTGTGAGCAATACTGTCATCGCTCAGGACTTTCACCGTTTGACCAACTGGAACGATCATGCAGTGGGGCAAAAATCGACAATTCTTCTGGTCGAAAACCATGGCCACTTCGCTTGGTTGTAACTTTGGAGAGCCTTTCGGCTTCCTCTTCAGATAGATAAAGACGTTGGCGACTCCGTTATCTGCTCCAATTACCAGGCTCTCATCGGGCACGTCCAGCGCTGCACAGACTTCGGCGTCCTTTGTGGTCGCGGCGCCCGCCACGATCAATGGCTTGACCGCGGGAGGCGTGCCCGTCAGTACCACGCGCCCTCTGATCGTTCCCGGTCCACCGCCGGAACTCGCAGCCGCAGTGTCTGCGCCCGTGGAAGCAGAATCGGCAACGCCTTCGTCAGCTTCTCCACTGAGGTCCGGAGGAAGAATCGTGACTTCGGGAACAACCGATGCTCCGCCACCGACTTCCATCTCGGAACAACCGTAGGATACAACGGTCAGCAATGCAGCGACTGCCAGGGCCGCTGGGCGATTACGTGCGATTGTGTTGTTTGTTCTCATGTCTATTCCTCCGCTCCTGCTGCGGCGCTGACCGGTTTGTCCGCGGCAGCTTCCGGCACGGCTCCGCGGCCTGTGTAAACAAGTGGACCTGGGTGTTCCATCAACTGTGGGTAATTCATCAACGCATCGACGGCACCTTCCACGGCATAGCCCGCTTCGCCCCCGAAAATATCCGGATACTTTTTCGCGTTCTTTAGGAAGTTAGAAGGCATCGAGGTGTAGGGAGTAATCCACTTGGGATTGTACAGCCACAGTCGAACCCAGTCGGATCGCAGACGTTTGGCAACACGATTCAGGTTTGGTCCCTGAATATCCTTCTTCGTGGGATCATTGCTCTTCTGATATTTGCGTCCGCCCACCGAATGGCAGCCGATACAGACTTCCGCGTTCACGATGTTCCAGCACTGATCCAGGTAGAGCTGATCTTCGCCAAGCAGCCCGTCTTCTCTCATCGAGTTCTGTTTTTGAGCCAGATAGCCCGGTTCTGTCGGTTCCTGCTCCTGGTATGGAAACTCAGCACCATCCACGGCTGCAAAGTAGTTCGCCAGTGTCTGTGCTTCTGCAGGGCTCATGTTGAAGCGAGGCATCCGCAGAACGGTTGTGTAACGAAGTTGTTCCGGTTCGAGCAGGAACTGATACAACCAGGAATTCTGAACCTTCAGGCCTTCCTGATAGAGCGGCGGCGGTGAAGCCTGCCACGCCAGGTTGGCGAGATCCACGACTCTCTGATCCAGCAGCCGCTTCACCAGCCATTCGGTGAATGCTCCACCGCGTGCTGGCTGATAGTCAACCTGCTTGGCCTCAGAAATGGTGATACGAGAACTCGACAGAACACGTTTGGGATCTTCCGCGTTGCCGAAGTCCAAAGTCTCCCATGTGTCGTAGCCGGATTCTCGGTATTCCGGATCTTCTTCTTCCGGATCAGGGTCGACCATGCGGATTCCATGGAACGATGCCAATGGCAGATCGACTTCTTCGCCATCGATTTTGAACTTGCCCATCTGACCGGTAAAGGCACTCCTGGGTTTACGCAGCTCGGCCAACAGAGCCAGTGCGTCCGGGTGGTCGGCGACCGTCAGCACTGTCGGAAAGACATCCTGCTCAACGTCCACACCGAACGTGACCTTAGGCAGCTCCACCATGTGGCAGCTCGTGCAGTTGTATTTGGCCAGCAGAAACTCGCCTTCAATGCGATTGCTGTCACGAACGTCTGGCGTGTAAATGTATTTTTCCGACGGCGGTTCTGCGACCAGACCCAGTACAAAGGTTGCGATGGCTTCGACTTCGTCTTCTTTGAGTGGGAATTTCGGCATCCGCAGACGCTCGTCATAGCCCTTGGTGTCTGTCTTCAGGTAGTCGTAGGTTCGAGGCCCACGCAGTTTCTGCCACAGGAAGCCGGGACGGCCATGATGCAACAGGCTTTCGTAGAAGTAGGCCTGTGTCAGCTCGGCCTCTAAATGTTCCTGATCAGCGTCCTCAGCCTCGGCTTCTGCGTCTCTGAGAGCCTGTGCGACTCGTTCACGCGTCGAGGAACCATCCGGTTCTCCGTGGTGATGGAGGAATTCTTCAATGTGCTCCAGACCCAGTTTGCTGGTGTCCTTGCGTCCCCAGTCCTGCAACGCAACTCCGATTGGCCGAGCGTCTTCATACCCGGGGATATCATGACAGCCATAACAGCCGTAGCGGGAGATCGTCCGTCGCCCGATGTATTCCAGTTTGCGTTCCTTCCACTCTTTCTCATCAACAGCTGTTTTGTCTTCAGTGGCCAGCACTCGTTCGTCTCCGGCGACATCGCCTGCTGCTTGTGGAAATATTCGGGTGCTGAGAATTTCGTCAACGGCTGCTTCGCTGAATCGAGACTTCTTCAGGAACAATTTCACGAGGGCATCAAGGGCCGTGTCAGATGGCTCCACAACTTCAAATTTCTGAGCTTCACCCTGACTCAGCAGGAATGCCACAATGTCCGCTGC
>JBDONA010000141.1:0-20257 GCA_039831575.1 Fuerstiella sp.
GTCGTCGGTTTATTGCTGGCTTCGTCACGCGGCGGTATGCGTTACGTGGCAGCCATTGCATTGGTTATCTTCGTTGGCATGACCACCATTCGTTTCGCGGACTTGGAAATCTATGACACACGGGATTCCAGAACGGCCACTCTGGTCGACGAGAGCAGTGCCCGCTCGGTGCTGTTGAGCGTATCACCTGGTCACCCGCACGAAACTGAATACACCACGATCCTGTCGACAGCACAGACCGGGACAGTACAGCAATTGGACAACGGCGACTTGCTCGTATTGCCGTTGTCTCCGGACTTCCTGGCGGGACTGCTTGGCCCGGAAGGAGCGGAAGCCGTTGCAAAGCTAAACGCATCCATTTCTCCGGAACTGCGACAGGCCTATGCCCTCATTCCGTTGTCCGCAACAGCGCCGCAGACAGCTAGCCCTGTTATTCGACACGCCAGTGAAATTCGCACGTTTCTGTCGGCGCTATCACATGTGTTGACAACTTCAGCTCCGGAACCTTTCCTGACGGCAGAAGCGAATACGGAACCGGCTGCCTCTGCAGATTTGTTGCAGCTATCTGAGCCTCCGGAATGGATCGACCACCCTGGTATTGGACAAACGGTCGTGCAGTCGCAGTTCGTCGAAGCCAATATTCCAGCGGAAGACGCGTTGCGGCCGGCCATCATTGAAGCGTTGAAGCACAGAGTGACCGGATTGGTTTCCCGCAGGTTTGCCGCAGACGACGGCTGGGAAAAGGTCGTGGAACTGGCCGTGACCGATCATGCTATTCACAATGCCTTCAGAAAGACGTGGACTCGTACCGAAGTGATTGACGCCGTAGGCAGTCCGACTCAGATGCGCAAGACATACGCCTTGATTGAATTCCCGGAAGAATTCGAAGAACAGATTCTGGGTGACATCGAGACTGCACTAAAGAAGAACCGCGTCACAGCCCTGTGTCTTACACTGGGCATTGTTTGGGTCTCTGCACTGCTGCTGAACCTGGCCTTTCGCGCTGGACAACGCGGATGTTTGCTCAGGAAACTTACAACCGTGCCGGTCATGGGGCTGCTGATCCTGCCGTGTGTCTGTGCCTTTTTTCTCATGACCAACGCCATGGCCAACGGACGGACATTCGATTTCAGCTGGTCCGACGACCGCATCAGCTGCGTGATTGACCGTATTGGCAAGTAAGGTATACGCCTCGCAGATTAGAGCCACCTGGTTTCTGGCATGTTACAGGTCGACTTTTGCCAGGTTCAGAACGTGCGAGCGTTCATGTCAGCTGGTTTTCAACTTGTGACAGGTCGATCCAATGGCCGTCTCGTGCCGACCGTGCGGCGGCCTCGGTGAACAGCTGAACGCGGTAGCCGTCATCGAGACCAGGATGTTCGGAAGGTCGTCCATCGATGCGATCGCGAAGTCCTGGAAAGGCGAATTGATTGAAACGATTTCGATGGTGTGCCTCGGGCAACGTTGCCACCGTTTCGGGATCGACGTCATTCCGATACAAACGCACGTCGCCACTGACCCGATCGATCGAAATTGACGCATAGTCGTATGCTGATCCTTTGCGACGTTTGGTTGCCGGGGGTGAATTGTGTTCGCTGCCCCATGCGATCGCTTCTCCAAGATTGATGTCGCCAAGGTCCGGCTTCGCTGGCGAGACCACATCCGCGTGGGTCAGCACCCGTTTCGTCTCGTCGCCCAAAATCCATCGCAGGGCGTCATAGGCGTGGGACCCCACGTCGCCGATGCTGCCGGCAGACGACAGCACTGCGTCGTCACGCCACGTAAAGGGCATCGCCACAGGCCGTGGATTGTGCCAACGGTAGACAAAAGCACGAATCGGCCCCAATTGCCCCGCCGCACATATCTCGCGGGCTTTTCTGAAGACATCAACATACCGTGTCCACAGCGGCACGAAGTGGCCGGGTTGTCTGTCGCGATAAGCATTCCACATCTGATTCGCTTCAGCGGCCGTCACGCCGGGCGGTTTCTCGCAGACGACATGCAGACCCCTTTCCGCACAGGCCATGATAGCTTCGTGATGCAGTGAGTCGGGCGTACAGACCAGCACCAGATTCACACCGTCGTCGGAGATTGCTTCTTCCCAGTCGTTCGTGAAGTACTCGGCACCGTCCTCGACCGCAGCTGCCTTCAGCAATTCAAGTCGCCGTCCGCAAAGTGACACGATCGTTGCGTCATCGGGGCAATCGCGAATCTCCCGACGATACGGCGACCCGATAAAGCCGGTGGCGCCCAACACGGCAATCCTGAATTTCATGATTATGCCTTGTCAGAGTTCGGATTTTTGGATTTGTTTGATGGCAGCTCGGTTGCCCCGTCCGAACAGGCAGGTCCAGCCGCCGAAGTCTCAATGTCATGGTCATCGGAAATACATTGTTTCACTTCCCGTTGTGGTCCAACGACTTTATCTAACTTCCACGACTTTACCTGTCTGTCCCGACTCGATGGCGGCCGCAACGATCGCGGCAATGTTTCGACTGGTCCGGGCATCAAGAATGGTCTGGCCGTCCGTATCGATTGCTAAAGCAAAATCATCGGCCAGCAGGTAATCGTTGTCGGAAGCCAGCAAACGGTGGCTGCTGAATTCGCTGGCAGGTTGATTGCGATAGTAGATCGATATTTCCGGCCTCGCCTCACTGACGACCAACGCGCCATTGGAGCCGAGAATATGCAGCTTGATTTCACCGATATCGGGATGGCTGGCGTTGCCGATGCGACCGATCGCGAGGCTGCCGACAAGTTCACGGTCAAATTCGAGTGTGACTGATGCCAGGTCTTCCACATCATTGTCGACGCACAATTGATGGAAATGTGCCGTGGTGCGTGCAAACACCCGACGCACATTCGCGTGACACAGCATTGCGATGTATGCCAGGGGATAACACCCTTCGATGCTCAGTTCCCCCATGGGAGCGTTGCCAACTCCGCCATCGGCGCCCGTGGCGTGAGCGGTCTTCAGCGATTCCAGCCAGTCCAGTGGCGGATCGTCAGGGCCGCGAGAACCCCTGGGCGGGCCAGCGTCTTTGGCAAAATAGAAGTCGACGTGAATCGCATACGGAACTCCGATGTCTCCGCGATCAATCACCTCCTTCGCCTGAACCAGGGCCGGCAGCAGATTTCGATTCCACATCAGGAACTTGACGTTGTTTTGTTCTACTGCCTGAACCACTCGGTCACATTCTGAGATCGAATTGGACATCGGTTTGTCCTGAATCACATGCAGACCCGCACTGGCCGCTCGTACACTCAATTCGCAGTGCCGTTCTGCTTCGGACGAAACGACCGCAATCTGCACGTTATGTTCGGCAATCGCTTTTTCAATATTGCGCAGATAAGGGATGCCATGTTCCCGGGCGAATGCTTCGTTGCGCTGATGGATCCAGTCCGGCTGGTTCGCATCGTCGGCAACCACCACCAATTCGAAGCGCGGATGCGAAGCCACGCCCCGTGCAACGTAGTCGTGTTTGACTACGCTCAGAACAAGCACACGAAAGGGTTCAGACCGGCTCATAGAAACCCTCCCGATCGTGAAAGACTTTGCCTGAATCGATCGACCGACCAACGACTTCGATCACACGATGAACTGCCAGGATTGCTTTGCCAACTGTCGCAGGCGGAGTCCCGCGAGCCACGCAATCGACAAAGGACTGGATTTCGTGCAGTTGTCCGCTCCCGCAATCGCTGATCAACGCCGTCGGGTTCGCGCCCCCGAACAGAAGGTGCGTGTTGTGGTGGTCATCTGAGTACGCTGCCCCCTGAGAGCCAATCACTGAAAGCGAATCGTAGTCCTGGCCCGCAGGAAGACGTTCGGAAAAGTCCAGAATCGCCATGCCTCCTTTTGGAAAACCGAGGTGAATCTGGAGATACGACTGATGGCCAACTGCGATGGCATAGACCTCTGTTGGGTTTGCGTCAAACAGATGAAGTGCCAACTCAAGATGTCCGAATGTTTTCGCCGCAAGTGATTGTTCCGGCTCGCTGCTCCAGCGATGGACGCGGAGCAAACCCGGCTCTCCCAGCTTTCCGCTTGAGAGACGATCGATGATGGCCTGGTTAGCCGGCGAATGTCTTGGCAACCGTCCCACGGCAAGAACGACTCCGGCCTGTTCGACCAGATTGAGCAGCGATTCTGCTGCTTTGACGGATTGAGAAATCGGGGCGTCCAGCAGAATATGTTTCCCG
Source organism: Fuerstiella sp. (assembly GCA_039831575.1). Lineage (GTDB taxonomy): Bacteria > Planctomycetota > Planctomycetia > Planctomycetales > Planctomycetaceae > Fuerstiella. Next base: position 4,201 of record JBDONA010000141.1, read on the forward strand.
GCCTCAGTGGCACGCCGGGCATCAGCTGGCGAGTGAACGACAGCGGCATCAAAATCGCCATCGTCACACAGTGCCGCTTCTATGGATTCCGCTGTGATGGTGACTCGGCCACCGCGCACACGTCGCGCAATATCAGTCAAAGCGGCGACATCATCGGGGTGGCTGACCAGCGCCAGGCGAACCGTCACATCACTCATCTGCTGCTGTTTCTTTCTTGAGCGTGTAAACGGTCAAATTCGCAGGTGACGGATTGTGGCCGGACATGACAAGGTTGGCAACATAGCCAACGATCACGCATGTCAGTACACCCATTGCTGGGGCGACGATGCCGGGGATGGGATTGTTTTCACGATTTCGGATCACGATCGAAGTCGCCATCGATGCCACCCGCCGTGCCTAATCCCGTTCAATTCCATTCATCGATCGCCTTCTGCGATAATGCGTATCAGGAAACTCCTGTTCGATTGTTGATGCGGCTTTAGGTTCTACTTCAGGATTTTCAGACGCAGATCCTTGAAGTGAACGATCATGCCGGGATCGTGCAACTGAAGCTGGATCATGCCCTTGTGCAGTCGCCGTTCCGGGTCGAGGTGTTCGGTAAACTCCGACGCCAACTTGCCGTTGATGTAGAACTGGAAGTGATTCTGTTCTGCAATTACCCGTACGTCGTTCCATTCTCTCTTCCTGATGTCAGCCTCCGTCAACCCGTTCTCGATCGGCGTGATCACAGGATTGTCGTTTTCATCAATGATCAGGCGATCGCCCAGGAAACAACGATGTTCTGTGCGATCGGGAGCATGAAAATCCCACGCGCCCAGAACCTGCTTGCCGATCCCCAAATGTCCCAGATCGGCGTGATAACATTGGAAGTGGCGGCGTCCAGTTGGATCGGGAATCGCGCGAATGCTCACTCCGCTGTTGCCTTCGCCAGGGAAGCGATAACTGAATCTGAGTTCAAAGTCGGCGATCTGTTTGTTCACACTGTAGGTAAGATATCCTCTGCTCTTGTCTCCGACGCCGATCAGGATTCCGTCTTTGACTTCCCAGGCAGGGGCAGCTGTAGCCGGCATCGCTTCCCAATCGTCCAGGGTCTTGCCATCGAAGATGGAAACGAATCCTGATTCTGCAGTCGGGGTCTCGGCCCACGCTTCTGCGAGAGACAGAAATGGCAACACACCGGCAGAGGCATAGATGAGTCTCGAGATTATTCTCATTTGATTTCCCCTAACGCGGAAAGATATTGGATCAGATCCAACAACTGGATTCTCGATGGCATTGAATTTACGCAGCGAAGCACTACAGCACAATTGTCCTGCCCGGAATGTCTCGGATTATGGCACAGGCATCTCGGGTACGGGGCTGCGATTCAGGATCACCGTCAATCCGTCTGCGGAGTGACCGGCAGACTCGACCGCGTCCCGGGGGTCGTTACCGCACAACGCGGCCGGATGCAGAACCCGTCATCAGTGCATCCACTTCCGCTCGATTGCTGAAATTGAAGTCGCCCAGAATTGAGTGAGCCAGGCATGAACTGGCCGTAGCGAATTGAAGAGCTTCCCTGGGACTTGCGTAGTCGTCATGGTTCAAGGCAAACAACAGGCCGGCCGCGAAGGCATCTCCACCGCCAACGCGATCCACGATGTTGTGAATCTGGTATGGCTGATAAGCACTGTCCAGTTCCGGGGCAAACATTGCTTTGTCGGCGGACACGTCAAACAGCATCGCGCCCCAGTTGTTGTGGCTGGCCGAAATGCTTTCGCGCAGAGTCGTGGCAACAAATTTGATGTTGGGGAAACGTGACACAACCTGACGAGCGACCCCCGGATAGGCCTGCACTTCGACGTTTCCGGAATCCACATTGGTGTGTCCGGCATGAATCCCAAGAACATCGCCGCAGTCGGCTTCGTTTGCAATTAAAATGTCGACATGCGGCAGCACCCGAGCCATCGTTTCGGTCGCCAGCTGTTTCCGCTCGACGCCCGGTTGCCAGTTCCAGAGTTTCGCTCGATAGTTCAGGTCACACGATACGCGTACGCCAGCGTCCTGCGCGTGCTGTACGGCCGCAATGGTGGCTTCCGCAGCCTGTTCAGATAACGCTGGAGTAATTCCCGATACATGCAACGAATGTGTTCCACAGAACGCCGTGCCCCAGTCATACTCTGGGGGAGCTGTCAGGCTGATGGTAGATCCGGCTCGGTCGTAGATGACTCGGCTGGGACGCTGGTTGGCTCCACCTTCCACAAAATAAATACCCATGCGTCCTGCGCTGGATCGAATCACATGGGCGGTGTCGACCCCCAGTCCCTGCAGCGTCGCAAAACAGGCGTCGGTCAGTGGACTATCAGGCAGTGCAGAAACAAAGCCGACGTCGGCTCCCAGCATCGCCAACGACGCGGCCACATTTGCCTCAGCACCGGCAAACGTTACGTCGATTGGCCCCGGCAGTGTTTGTTGAAGTCGCAGAAATCCCGGCGGAGCCATCCGCATCATGATTTCGCCAAACGTCATGAATTGTGGCATGTCATTTTTCTTGCTGATACAACGACAGAATGCCTTTGCAGAAATCCGGCAAATCATCAGGCCGCCGACTGCTCACGAAGTGTCGGTCGACGACGACAGCGGCATCTTCGAAGATGGCACCGGCGTTGATGAGATCATCCTTGATGCCGGGCGATCCTGTGACCTTGACATCCTTGTAGATGCCGGCAGAAATTGGAATCCAGCCGCCATGACAGATGGCGGCCACAAGCTTGCCGGCCGCGGCAAACTCACGAGTGATTCTCAATACTTCAGGATCGCGTCGAAGCTTATCCGGCATCCAGCCACCTCCGCAGATCAATCCGTCGTAGCCGGATGTGTCGATGCCATTGATCGCGATGTCGGAAACGCACGGATAGCCGTTCTTGCCGATGTACTTCGTACCTGCTTGCGGACCTGCCGTGACAAAAGTGCCGCCGGCCTCGACCAATCGCAACTTCGGATACCAGAGTTCAAGATCTTCGTAGTCTGTGCCAATAAAGGCCAGAAATGACTTACCAGTCAGCATCAATCAGCTTTCCAATTGTGTTGGCGTACCAACCTGTGATTCTGTCGGGAAGGGCGCGGGGTTGGGTGTATCTTGCCGACGAACGGCAACTGGTTTTGATCCACCTGCGGCTGCAGAAGACCTTCGACCCTGTTCGCGACGACAGCGCCTACGGAGCTTCAGTATCCAGCACCTCGTACGATTGTTTCGAATTGGTGCGACGCGGTGGATTCAGATAATGATAACCCGTGTTGGGGTTGGTTCGGTCGAAAGCGAACGCATCCCGATTGGCGATGAAGTGTCGCAGATAGGCCACCGGAATGGCAAAACCAAGCCCTTCGCCGAACGTCAGCTTCATGTTGATCACACCAACGACTTCGCCTTTTGAATTGAACAGCGGGCCACCACTGTTACCTGGGTTGATCTGGGCCGTCGTCTGAAGGTAGACGATTCCGTTCATGTTCCGATTGCGAGTGCTCACGATGCCCTCAGAAACCGATCGTTCCAGACCCAGCGGACTACCGATCGCAAACACGGTATCACCCTCACGCTGTGAATCGTCTTCTCCCACGTAAACCGGTTGAAATTCGATTCCCTCCGGTTTTGGGATTTCCAGGAGAGCCAGGTCGAAATGAGGATTCAACGCCTGAATCTTTACGTCGCGAACGGCAACTCGTTCAAATTCTCCGGTCTTGCCGCGATGAAAAATTGTCACGGCAACGCGGGTCTGTCCTTCGATAACGTGATAGTTTGTCACGCAGTGACCAGCCTTGCTGATGATGAAACCTGAACCCAGGCCATCCGGAGTCTGCACCAGGACGACTCCTTCAGCAAAGCGGCTGACCAGTTCCTTGACCGTTCGCACCTGAAGTTTTGCAGACCGCAGCAGTCCCGAATCAGTTTTAACTTTTTCGGGCTTTGCGGAGGGATTGTCCTCGATTCGGTCGCTGATTTTGTCCAGCGGAATACGAATGACGTCGACACCGATGTCCACGAACAGGGAATCCTGCTGGACTTTCAGCACCTGGCCGATGATTTGCTGTCCTGACTTCAACACGATGGTGTCGGCGTGGGTTTCAGATGCCGAAAGCATCGAGAATGCCAAACACAAGCTGACTCTCAGGATTTGGGCTGTCCGGCGAATTCGATGTTTTTCAACCATGAGCGCTGTGTTCCGTACCTTAGTGAATAAGGCGGTCTTCGTTAGTTGTTCTTGTAGGCAGCGTGACATTCCTGGCACGCCGTGGATACCTTCGACAGGGCGAGTTCGTACGTGTTGAAGTCTCCGCCTTCGGCTGCATTGACGGCGGCCTGCGCGCCCTGCACGATTCGTTGAGCGTATCCGACGTATTCTTCATCGTCGCCATAGCCGTAATCTTCCAGGGAAACGACCTTTGCCATTGTTCCCAGAATCGCGGCTTCGTGCCTGACCATATCCGTCTTCGATGCGAAGCCACCTTCGTTGACTTCAGTCTTCAGCTTCGTTTCTGCCTGGCTCATACGCATCATGACGAATCGCATCTCGGCCACGGTCGAAAAATCATCGTCGGCAGATGGTTCGTCGAGATCCGCGGGCCGCGAACGATTCAATGTGTCGGCCATATTTTCGAACAGCTTCAGCAAACGATCCTGATCCTTTTTGCCCGGCTTCAGTATGTCTTCATTCATTCTTTTGGCGAGGTCGCGGATGTAGATCGCATCTTCTTTCCAGCTGATATCCTCGGGATGCTGCATGACGATGCCCGACAACACTGCGACAGTAGCGGCATTTGGAGGGACCATCAGCATTGAACGGTTGTACGACCCAACTGACTGCAACGACTGATTCAGGAAGTTGCGAATGGACGTGATCTCTTCGTCGATCACGGTCATCGGCATTAATTCGTCCCACGATTGTCCTCCACTTGCGACTGTTGTTGGCGGGTCGGTCGATGGTGCTTCGGACGGCGGCGAGTCATTGTTCATCGTTGGCGCCGCTGGCAGCGATTGACCGCCCGTCGAGGCAATTCCATTCAACGGCGTCGTATCTGATGCGACGGAATACGGCTGATCGAAAAATACATCCAGCGGCACGTTTCCAAGGTATTCCACGCCGTTGGCATCCTTCCAACGCTCGTTTTGTCGGCGCGGACGATTCACCGTGCCGTCGGACGAAGAAGGCGACGGTGTCACCGTCGTGGAATCAGAATCCGTTGAGGACTGTGCCGATGGCTGGACGGAATTTGGCGAGGCTGCGTCGCCGCCACCGCAGCCGATGAGACACATCGAGGCCGCTGCTAAGGCAACCGTCAACAGATTCTTTGGCCGACACATAAATTCAGCGACAGCCAGACCAAAGAGGCCACGGCTGAATTTCGATCGCATTTTGTAACAACAAGACATGTTAGTCATCCACACCTGAGTACCAACGAGCTGCTTTCTGAGCGCGTAGACAGCATTCTACACCATGTTCAGCAGATGAGCCATGTTGCCACGGAAACACCTGCCGACAACCAAAACGGGTCGAATCTGGAAACGTAACGCCTGGAAGTCCTGTGACAGAGCGATCAGGTGGACCTTGCCGGAAAAACTGCTCAATTGGAATAACCCTTAAAGTCTTCCCAGTTTTACAGCCGATGAAGCTGAATGCCAGCAGGTGATCGCTGCGCCCTGCCGCTGCATGGGAAGTTAGACATGAAACACAGATTTTTGGCCTTCATTGGCACTCTGCCGCTGGTTCTGGCCGGCTGCTGTGGCGTTCCGACTCCGGTCTGCATGCAACCTCCGGGCCTTGGTTATTGCGTTCCGGGGCCACTATTCGCGCCGATCGGTGCAATGTCTCGACCCTATACGCCAGTCATGCCCCCGACCTGCCAACCCCTTGCGTATCAGGGGGCAACCCGGTTTCCACCGAGGCCGCATCACGGAATGATTCAGCAAGGCTGGCCGCTCACGCAGGCCTACACTGGTCCCCAGTGCGGGGGTGGATCCCAACGCTCCTCATGCCCCGACTGCCACAGTCAGTGTGATTGCGATTGCGGGGAGCAGTTCCCCCAGCGTGGTCGCTGGCTTGACGATTGTGCGGCACCAAAGGTGGACACATGCGGCATTGAACTCGGCTGCCATGTGCCCCTTGGCACGTATCTGGATTCACGCGTTTTCACGCCTCAAGGAGCATCGAACGGCGGCGCGGATTTGGACCTGGAACGTGATCAACGGTCACCGGTTCCGGCAAGACCGCCAGAGCCGAATGGTCTATCGGTTGAGCCTCCTCCGGAAGTCCGAATCATTGTTCCTTCAGCGAATGCTCAGCGAGTCAATTACGTGAGTCTTAACAGTTCTCTGCCGCCGGAAGACTACAACCGCCGCGACACGAAGTCGGCCGTCTACGAGACGTACGAGTCGACAACGATTCCCGCTCAAACGGTTGTTCGCAAGCGGATTGAGTAACGGACCGCCGCAGAACGCCTGGAGGTTCATACCCACGGTTAATCCCTGACGTCGCCTTCTGACCTGTGGCTGTGTGTATCTTCGAATCGACACAACCGGCACTTTCAGAGACGCGGCGAATGGGGCCCCGGCTGCAGGCAATTTTTGCCAGAGTCCAGGCCAGGTGGAGCCGATACAGTCTTCGGAGATTGACTGTTTTGTGTAATCGGAAAACTGACCAATGAACGCTCGAGTTCTTCTGCTGGTGCTGATTACCGGTCTGTTTATGGCAGCCTGGGATGGGGATCAGGCCGCGATGCATGCGGCAATTGCGAAGCGTACGCAGCAAAGAGCCACTGCTATCGCCGCCATGGAGCGGACCGTCGATAGTGAGTCAACGGAAGTCACAATTCCAAAGCACTCACTGACAGTGCTGAAGATCGAAGAACCGAAGGCCGCTGCGTCAGAACAGATCGAGGTCCCATTGCCTCCGGGCATCGCCGCCGGCCAATACCAGGCCGTCAATCAATTCGGCCAGACACGGCTGATAGAAGTGTCTGCACGTGAAGCCACCGGACAGAATGTTCGTGACTTCCATCTGGTTGACGCTAAAGACGGCAGCCGGTGGTACCTGATCCGAATCGAAAAACGGTAGGTCTGCGCGACGCGCTGCCTGGGAAGTCACGCCTTTCAACAACAGCAGGCGGAACCAACGACGAATTCGTAGGTCCAATACTGCCGTACTTACTGTTGCTGTTCGCGACCACAGATTCTGGCGGCTGTCGAAATCCTGACCAGCAGAATGCCTGCCCGCAACAGGCCCATCGCCGCCAGCATCACAACGCCGGCTTCCACGATGCGGGCGTCCTGCGGATTGGATACGAAGCCGATCCCCATTCGGACAAGATACAGCGCGGCCAGAACCAGCAGCCAGCCCGCAGCTTCACGAATCAGAATGAACATGCTGTGTCTCCGATGAATCATTGGGGATCGTTTTTGTAGCGGTCAGCTTGCTGCGTCGAGCCAACCGGCGTCGTCGTTTAAGTCGTCGTTTGGTCACCATCCGCAGGTCTCGGTGCAGCCATTTAAGAAACACGCTGCGAAGGTACACACCGGCCTGTACGGTCGACAGTCTACGCCAGACGCCTTCGTTGATGACAAGCCACGCGAGTACGAACACTGAAAACAGCAGCAGGCCCGACATGATAACGCGGTAACCGGACGGTCGCAGACGGAATTCACGAATCGTGTTAAGACCCGTGAATGTTGTGTCCACGGGGACGAGGGACATCAGAAGAAACGCCAGTACTACACAGGCGACAAGCAGCAGCACAGACCGACCGATTACCAACATCGCTGCAACTGAATACCGGGATAACGCAGGCGAAACACGCCCATCTGTTCTTGGGGCGCTGGCCGTCAGTGAAGACAGCAGTTGTCTGATTGTCGAGTGTTTATCGATTTCCTGCAGTGTGCGAAAGCGACTCACAGCCATCACCAGCAATACGGTGGCCACCACCCACAGGAGTTCGCTGGCTACGCCACGGAAACCCAACGCACGCGGCTCCAGAAAGAACAGATGAATCTGCAGCAGCGCCAGTAACAACGCACCCGTCCAGCGACGCAGCGTCAAAACCAGTATGGCCAGAAAGAAGAATTTCAGCGACAGATTCAGCACAGCGCCGGTGTACAGAAATGTCAGAAAGAACCAACCACAGAAGATGATCATCAGCAGATTTGCCGCTTTCATGATCTGCAGCTCCGGCGTGACGGCCGCAGAATTATCAGCAGTTGCATCTTGTTTTGAAGGTGTCAACGATGACATTCAGCGGATTCCTGTAAATGCAACGCGGCCAGTGCGAGCCAATTCGGTTTCAGTGAGCACCATTCGAATTGCCTCCTGCTCGCCCGAAAAAGCCACCGATGCCCCCAGTCGTCGCAGCTCGCGCTGCAGGCGACTGGCGAGTTCACGACTACGTAAGCCTTCGGCCTGTTCCAGCAGTTCTTCGGCAGATGTTCCGACATCAGTGCTGTGTTGTGGCTGCGGTCGGCGAAACGCGGGCGTCGGGCACACAAGAATCACCCGATGGTGACGTGCCAAAGCAAGTTTGATGGCAGGCACCACGTAACTGATGTTCGTGGCACACTCCAGCAGATTGGCCAGTACGACGTAAACTTCATTGTCACGCGCCGTCGCCACGGATTCGGTGATGGCTTTGCTGAGCAATTCCATCGTTGCCATGCCGTCGTGAAACCCCTGATCGCGCGTCTCGACCAGGGGAGGCATCCACGACACGCCCGCCTCATTCAACAGACGTTGAGCAAACTGTGCCATCATCCGATCATCGTGAACCAGTTCCACGATCTGACTGATCGACAAACCATACAAGCCGGCCATGACATTGGCCAGCACCGTACGTCGGTAGAATCGGCGGCGTGTCCAGGGAGCGATTGGAAAGAAGGTGAATGGCACCTGGTTGATTTGCGGATCCAGCAGTTCCGGATAGTGTTCGCCACACAGTCGCATGGCGGCATTAATCAGTGCTGGTGACAGACGCTGGGCGGGAGGCTTCGGTGGTACTGCGAAATCCGTAAAGTGCTCAAGCAGATTGTGGAAACCGCGTTCACCGCCACCCGGACGTATTCGTCGTTGGCCCCGTTCGTCAAACAGCACTGCTCCGACGGGGTCGCCGGCTGAGATGGCAGACCGCGCCACACTGCCGGCCACGTAACTCATCTGATCAATCAGCCTTCGGCCAAAGCCACCGATTCTGGTTCCGACAGATCCGTCAATGAACAGATAGACACGCACGGGAACTTCGGATTCGTACTGCCGGGTCATCAGCATGTCGCGTCGAGCCGACACTTTCCATGCGATCGACTTCGGCGGATCGCCGGGGACGTATTCCCGCAGTTCAAGCAACTCGGATCCCATGCCGGCTCGCTGCAGACGGTGAATACCGTGCTGCGGCAATGAGTTCATCCGCTTGACCAGCGGCTGAGAATCATTGACGCTGGCGTACGCCGGCAGGACTCGAAACGTCTGCTGCAGTGGAATGAACCGTTCGGTCACGAAAAATCCCTGAGCGTCCTGCAGCCTCAGGCGAATCCCCGGCAGGACCAGTGTGCCAATTCCCCGTGCGCGACCTTCATAGCAGAAGCTGTTCGACGTTGATTTCGAAATGATGGCCCGCTCGTTCTTACCGGAGACTATTTCGAGATTCTCCGGCAGAACGTCGCGGATTATCAGCACGGGGCTCCGGCGACGACTTCCGGAAGTTATTTTGACCGATACCGAAACCGTTCGCCCGGCCCAGACGAGCCCCGTCGATTCCGTTCTGCCGTTCACCTGTCGCGTAAACTGCAGCGCTGGTAGCTCACGCCAGACGCGCCAGTAAAACCACAGCCACTCGGCGAACAGCCAGACAAGAATTGACAGCGACGACCACGCCAGCGCATTCTGGTTGCGCAAAATCCCCAGACCGAATCCGGCAATTCCCAGCAGTACCAGCCACCGACTTCGAGCGGTCATTGTGTTGCGACTTTAAAGTTGGCGAGTGCGACAATAGATGGCGATGACTCTCTTTGTAATGTCGCCATCCCTGAAGGCGGAAACGTTTTCGGGTCCTGTCATTGGGATGAGCGGCAACGATTTCGTTCCGAACCTGATTTCTGATGCCGAGTGTAAGATCGCACAAGCCATTGAAAATGACTCACCGTTGATCCAGCACCGGCACGGCTTCAATCACCTGCAGGATGACATCACTCACCGTTCGGCCGTCCATTTCCGCTTCCGGTCGCATGATCAGTCGATGTCCCAGCACAGGCAGACATACCGCCTGAATGTCTTCGTGAGTCAGGAACCCGCGGCCACTCATCAGTGCATGAGCGCGACCGGCTTTCATCAGGTTGATGGCGGCGCGAGGACTTGCGCCCAGGACAAGGTCCGGGTGAGCACGACTTTCACGAGCCAGATCGATGATGTATTCCTGCAGCTCTCGTGTCCCGTAGACACTGTCCAGTTGCCGCTGAATGCCGATGATTTCCTCAGCGCTGGTGACTGCTGTCGTAACGGCCGCCGTGTGACTGTGCAGATCCAGCATGTCGACTTCCATGTCTCGCTCTGGATAGCCGACTTCGATGCGAAACAGGAAACGGTCCAGCTGAGCTTCCGGCAGGCGGTAGACGCCTTCCTGTTCGATGGGGTTCTGTGTGGCCAGTACCATGAATGGTTCCGGCAGCGGAAGTGTCTTCCCTTCAATCGTCACCTGTCGTTCCTGCATCGCTTCCAGCAAGGCGGACTGGGTTCTTGCCGGAGCGCGATTCAGTTCGTCGCCCAAGAGCAGTTGGCAGAATATCGGCCCCTTACGCAGCACGAAGTCGCTGGTCTGGCGATCCAGTACCTGAGTTCCGGTAACATCGGACGGCAACAGGTCCGGCGTAAACTGTACGCGTTCAAAGTCGATGCCCAGTGATGTCGAAAACGTACGGCACAGTGTCGTTTTGGCTGTGCCAGGTACGCCTTCCAGCAGAACATGGCCTCCAGCAAGCAATGCCATCAACAACTGGTCGGTGACATGATCCAATCCGACAACAACCTGTCGGACTGATTCCAGCGTTCGCATTCTGAGTGAGTTGACTCGTTCTGCAAGTTCGTTCGTATTCAAAACAGACACAGTTGGTTTCTTAAGTGAATTGTTGGAGAGAACAGAGGGTCGGGAGTCTTTTTCGGGTGAACGGTTTTCGACTGTGGATACGGCATTGGCCGAAAAAGACTCCCGACCTTTTTGCCGACACCCAGCGCAGCCACGCAATCATCCGCTGCTATGCTGCCTCAGCAGTTTCCCCTGCCGATGAAGTTGTCGCAGTTGATGGATCGTTTGACCAATCGATTCAAACCTGCGGCGTGAAATATGGACCGTCCGCGTGTTAACAGCAAGGTCCAGCACAACCGAGAGTTGATTCTGCGTCGATTTTTCCTGATCAACCAACACTCCGGTGGCCGCGTTCGCTGCCAATAGACGTTGCCAGCTGGCGGGATCTTCCAGACCGGTAAGTTCCTCCCACAGTTCTCTGGCCAGCATGCTGGATGCAAAACCGAACTCTGCCGACTTAATCTTACGCCCGGCGCTTAGTTGGTGAGCCGTCTTCATTTCGCGATCGGGCATCGATTGCTGGGGAGCTGAGCCGGTTGCCGAAAGTTTCCAGATCACGAATGCCAGTGCTACGATGGCCAGCATGAACAGAAATATTCGCCAGTAATACGGTGCACGTGCGTTTCGCGGTCGATTCGCCAGCACTTCGTTCAGCACGTTGGACCGTTCAACATTCTGAATCACGGAATTCGCGACGCGCAGCATCGTCTGCAGTTCCGGTTCCGGCATGTTTGCCGGCAGTTCCGGTAATGACCCAGGAGGCGGTAGATTGTTCAGCAAAGGGCTGTCTTCGTAACTGCCGAGCCCGGCACCATCGGCCAGGAACAGCAGCCGCGACCGTTGACCTTCACACAGCATTTTGCTGACGTTGATGGCCAGAATTGCGTTGTCGCCGTGCCACAGCATTCCGTTTGTGAAAAGGCTTTGGTCACTGACAATGATCAGCGGACCGCTGGCAGGTGGATTCAGGGTTATTGTGGCAATGACGGGTTTACCGCCAGCATCAGCCGGAATACATCGCGCCGGCAATCGGGCGGCCACTTCCGGCTCCCGTGCCAACCATCGCGGACTGTCCAGCCAGCCGGATCGATTGACGACGATACTGTTGACACCAGTCGTCAGAGGATGATCAGGATCCAGATCAGTGATGTTCAGACAGTCGCGGTGAGACTGATACCAATCAAGTGAACGCACGCCAACCACAGGCCCCCCGCGGAATTCACAGATTCGTCCGGCGGAATACGTCAGGTCAGACGCCATGAGAACCGCGCCGCCGTTTTCACAAAATGTTTCGATCTTCCGGGGATGGATGCTTCGATCCAACTGACCCACGATCACAACGACCGAGTGCTCCGGGTCATTCAAGACCTCGCTGAATGACGTAGTTGGATTCAGACCGTTCTGCTCCAGCAGCATCTGAAACAACTCGTAGCGAAAATGCCATTCGTCGGTGGCAGATTGGGTGGACTGCTGCGCCACGGAGTTTGGAGCAGCAATCAGGGTGCACAGCACCAGAAGAACGACGGCACCACATCGCCGATTCACGCAGGTACCACAAAGTTGTGCAACCGCCCGGGCCACCACCCATGCCTGATTGATCGATGAGCCCGACCAGTTGTGTCCGCTGTCGGGCACAGAAAACTCGCTCACTGTACCCGTATCCAGGAATCCGCGTTCGCCCGTCAACATGATTCGCACTGCTTCAGGGCCTGACGCGCGGATTGAATCTGCTCCTGGCTGAAGGCGGTTTCTTCCGGCAGATATCGAGCCTGTTCGTAAAGTTCCGTCAGCACTTCCATGGCCTGATTATGTTCAGGATGATCGTGGAACATTCGGTCAGCCGCCTTACGATGAGTCCACCACCGCTGCACCTGTCGGGACGGCTGCAGTGCCATTCTGTGAAATGCATTCACAACGTCTTCTTTTGTCCGAATGTCGGCGGCCCGCATTGGAGGTGCATACGCAGGTTCGCCGAAGGGTGTGGCGAGCAAACCGGACTTCCATGCGAACACAGCGACAATGCCCAGCAGAACCAGCAGAGTCAGCAGGCCAAAAATATTCTCCGTGACAGCGTCATTGATGCTGACTGTCGCTGACGACGAGGAATTTGTTGCGGACGCTGGTGCTGCGAGCTCATTCAGAAAATTTCCCGCCGAACGGCCGAAGCTTCGCATCCCCGAGTCGGAACCGGACTGACTGTTGGAAGTTCGACCAGTCGTCGGAGACCCATTTCCTGAACGGCTCGGTTTGAATTTTGCATCCTTCGCGATTTCGACAATGTCCTCTCGCACGCCGTCCAGCGCGCGAATAAGGGCACGTTCGAAACCTGAAGAACCAGCCGACCTCGCAGCGGTTTGCGACCCGTTCGCAGCGTCTCCCGGATCGCCGCCTGAGGAACGTACCTGCTGCCGCGCGTCCCGTGCAAGTTTTCGAAGTGTTTCCGTAAATCCACGTCGCTGCAGCGACGACCTTGCATTCTGTTGAAGTTGCTCGTGCGCCACAGCAGATTCATCCGGCGCTGACGGCGGCTGACGGGAAACGTCATTCGGCTTTTCCGCCGGCCGTCGTGTCTGTGGCTTCTTTCGCACCGGCGGCGGTGGCTGATTCTTCAGTTCCTCCAGGTACTCGGCCACTGTCTTCGACGGAGCATTTTTCCCACTCCCGTCATTCATCGAGCCGGTCTGCCCGTTACCAGAGGGGGCATTTGTGGACCGTTGGTCCTTACTGGCTTCAGTGCTGTTGCCTTCGCGAAATTTTCGATCCTGCTCGATCATCCGGTCCAGCATATCGCTCCACGAATTCTGCGTATCACCGTTACGAGCGGGCCGTTGGTTCGTTGGCGTTCTGGAAGACTGGTCTGCAGAAGACTGGTCTGCAGAAGACTGGTTTTCTGTCTGCTGCGAATCCGAAAATCTTTTCATGACTCCTTCCAATGCCTTCTTCAGGGCAGCGTTGGATGGATCGACGCTTCGGCCTGGTTCGGGCGGTTCCTGTTCGTGTTCCGTGGAAGATGAAGGATCACCGGTCGAACGATTCGGAGATGGTCGCTTCGTTGTTCCGTTTTCTTCTGAAGGAGGCAACAGCGGCATGCGGGAACCACGACGACCACGAGGCAGCTGATGGTCTTTGGCGTACTGCTCAAATAACTGCTGGATCTGTTGCCGAGCCATCGGATCGGACAGGGCGTGCTGTATGGCGCTCGGCGGAATGCTATTCAGGAACGGCAGCAGATTTTCGGGCGGCTCGCCGCCAAACTGCTTCATCATCTGCCGCAGCTGATCCAGCTGATCCAGCTGCCCCGGATCAAGCCCGGAGAATTCCGGTGGCTGATCTTTCTGACCCCCAATAAGAGTCTGCAGCTGCCTGAGCATCTGTAGTTGTTGCGCCAGGTCTGACATCCCACCTTGCGGTAGTTCCAGAATCCGGTGCGACTGCTGTTGGGGCTGGGCGACGGCTGAATGAACGACGGCTCCGACTGCCACCAGCAGTAGACACCGTAGTGTTACATATCCTGATCGCCGGATTGATCGCATCCTGAATCCTATCAGCCGATTGTCTCGCCGCCTGAACGGCGTATGAGTATGCATTATTGCAATCAGTCGACTGAGGAATACCCGGGATACCACATTTCCGCGGAAATCGGCAGCCTAATGCGGTATGGCGGCAACCAAAATCAACGGTCGCCGACGGTCTACTTGAGTTATCGCTCGGAAGTTGTTGGCCGGCTGCAATTGGTCGATACAAAGATGCGAGCAAATCGCAATCTTGTTTTATGAAAGACTCGCAGCGGCGTGCGGCACATTAATCGTCTCAGGCGAAACGGATTCAAGTCCCGTGCCATGTGAGGGGCGACGTGGCTTTCTCGAAAGCAGGGCAAGCGACAATGCATGCTCGCGCCAGCAAGTCTGGATTCCTCAGTGCACGTCGTCCGGCATGCCGACTATTCTGCTCCGGTGCCTACGGTCGGCGGTGTCGCCGGAGAAATCTTTATCGGCTGACAATAGGGGCAGACACTTCCGTAATAAATTCGCGCGCAACCACCGCACTGTCGCGGTCCGGTACTGACGATCAGTTTTTGCCGAGTAATCCGGAAAACGAAGCGTGCGAACACGATGGCTGTCATTATCGCCAACACCCACGACAGCGGTTGACGCATATATTCCAGCACAACGATCACGATCATGAGTCCACAGACGGAAGTCACGGCGGCCGTGAACCAGTCCCGAGCCGAAACCGATGTTTCGACCAGTTCCTGATCGTGCAGAAGCTTTAGTATTTCCCTGCGCAGTTCGTCCGCTTCTTCCACTGCATTGCTGTTCGTGGCTCGCAGAAGGCGTTCGATGCTGTCGAGACAACGGTAGGTGTCACGAACCGAAACCTGTTTCTGGTGAGCCCAGCGATTTCGAAACTCTCGCAGTTCACTCACCAGGCTGCGTTCGACGAAGCCAAGGTCATGTCGGAAGACCTGATTCCAGTGATCCCACATCAGAAGAAGCACGACCTGGGCATCCCACTGCGTCCGGTCCGCAGAGTTAATGACCTGTGCCACCTTATTGGCTCGCTGCCAGTCTTCCCCGAATTTATGCCGCAGCATGTCATCGACGTACGGCGCTAGGCCCGACGCGAGAATCTGCAAACCGGTTGAGATTGTGTCTTTCATGGACACCTTTCGTGGAACACCTGCTCGTTGTTGGAACTCGCAAGTAAAGGTCGCGGAATTGTGTCAGGTTGTCAGTCTACTGTCCTGGAGGGGCTGATTCACGCCTTTCTTTCTCCGGCTTTCGCGTCGCGGCGTTTGTGTCACAACCGACACGATGATGTGCAATGGCCACATCGGGGCTGTTGCAAACTGTCAACACAGTGCCGATACCCTAACTTCCCCAGTTCGGATTGTATGTGCAGTGTTTTGTTTGGCCTGAGGCGAAAAGTTTCCACTACATTTGCTTCTGGATTATTTTCGAGGGCAGCG
>JBDONA010000664.1:0-4565 GCA_039831575.1 Fuerstiella sp.
CTTCGGTGATCTGCAGCCCCAACTGCAGCGGCTGCTGATATAGTTCATAGATGTGCCGTACCTGCCGATGGACCTCCACGACGCCGTTCAGTGGAAAGATCCTGTCCTTATCGGAATTGCTGATCAACAGCGGGCGCGGAGCCACCAGTGCTGCGACCGTGGCGTAATCCCAGCGATGAGTGTTCAGCATATACATGCAGTCGCAGTGACCTTCGACGCAACCGTCCACGACGTGATTCCGCAGTGTGGCGATGCCAGCCACGGGAATGGCGCATTTGATTCTTTCATCGATGGCGGCGATCCACCAGCTGTAGGCCCCGCCGCCGGAGCGGCCCGTCACACCAATCCGGTCGGCATCAATTTCCGGACGTGTCTCCAGATAATCCAGGGCGCGAATGCAGTTCCACGCTTCGACGCCGGCCGGAGTGTAACCTCGAGCATTCCACCACCAGCGATCGTACTTATAGGTGCCGTGATGCATCCCTTCAATTTCACCGAGTTGCAGAGTATCAATCGTCAGGCAGGCATAGCCATTGCGGGCAAACCATGCTCCGTGATGCTGATAGCCGGTCTTGTTGCCAAAGCTGACGTCATCTTCTTTGACACGGGCGTGTCCGCACACGTACAGAACCGTCGGCAGTGGCTTGTCGATTTCCTTCGGCAGGTACAGATTCGCCGTGACGTAGAGTCCCGGCATGGATTGAAAGTGCAGCTTCTCAACGCGAAATTCTGCTTCTTCAACAACACCCGTTTGCAGAGGATTCAACGGTGTCCGGGCGGGCAGCGGGTTCAGACCAAGCATATCAAACAGTTGCCCGCGCAGCTTCGGCTTTGCGGCCTGCCATTCGTCCAGTGACCTGTACTGAAACAGTGAATCCTGGGATTCAATCTTCGCCACCTGCGCCTCAAAGTACTTCGCGAGTTTCGGATTGTCTTTAAGAGACCAATCTGCCGCACGCAGATTCAGGGGAGCAAGCAACAATCCAACAACAACATATCGCAGCATCGTGTTCGCCTCTTCTCAGCAGTCCACAGAAAGCTATTTCTATTCCAAGTGTGACAAAATCCACGCTTCGTGTCACGTGAATCGACGCCATAGGATTCCCGGTGTTCACCAGGCGATGATTGCGAGTTGACATCTTCAGAATCGACTTCCAGCTGGATTTGCGGCTCGCGAAAACCGTCGCCGTCGTTCAGAAACTGATCTTACTCCGCCGTCGTCACCAGAGACGTCGCTGTCTTTTCCACAAACGCCGGGTACACTTCGCACAGCAGACGCGTCATCACAAGCGAGCGCCACGGCGTGGCACATTAACGATTGGTGCGTCACAGGTGTAAGCCTGGCGAAAACGCACGCATGCAATAGACGCAGTCACGGACAGAATGAACTTCCATGAAGAGGTTTAATGAACGCGATTGGACTTCCTGCCCGACAATGCGGTCCTGTCGAGGCCACGAATGCCGTTGCCTGCGCCGGGGGCGAATCAACGTTCTGCTGTTCGTCGCAGTACTGGCGAGTGTGACATTCCTGTCAATCTGGTGGTTTCGGGACGATCAGAAGAATGCCACGCGGCCTCTGGTTTCGAGTGGCCAATTGGAAGACGTCGTCCTGTCTGAATCAAGACAGAAGACGATCTGGGATGCAGAACATGCCACCTTTGAAATCGAATCAAAGTTGGGCAGTCGATTTCTGACCGCGTGGGTTGAACGCGACGAACAACAACTTTCAGAGATGCTTGATCCCGATTTTGCAACGGACGTAACCAGGGCGACGCTGCAGACTCGAGTTCATAACAACGTTTCAGAATCATCAGCAACGTATGGTCAGTCAAAACCGCAGGCAGAGAACCAGGCAGACTTCCTGCACAGAATCATTGCTCCGCTTGGCGAATTTGAAACGGTCTCGCGGCGCCAGTTTAAAGTGCTCCGAATTGATCAGCAGCCTGATGGCCGGTGGCAATTTCGATTATTGCTGGCCGCTGATGGCCAGGCCGCTTCCGGTGAACTGCTATCGCTGGTTTCGGAACATGACGTGTTATGTTCTTTTGAAGAAGATATGGAACTGGAATCGGAGCGGGTCATCGACAGATGGAACGTTGCGGCGGTCAAACTCCTCAGCAGTGACCGTCTGATGTTTCGTGAGGTGACGGCGGACGCGGGACTGGCGGACCTGTCGTTGCCGGACAACTGGGAGATGCCGAGGGGATCCATCCGGCAATACCACTTCCAGATCGCAGTTGACGACTATGATTGCGATGGGTTCCCGGACATTGCGGTGATGACAGAGGACGGCAGTCCGTATCTGTTTCATTCGGAATCGGGCGAGCGTTTTACGCAGCAAACCGACTGGCTGAAATCGCCCCTCCGCATGCAGGCTCAATCAAGCGTCGTTTCCTGGATCGACTACGACAACGACAATTACCCGGACCTGTTAATCGGAAACCGCCTGCTTCACAACGAAGGCGGTACACAGTTCCGCGATGTCACCCTGGAATCCGGGCTGACGCTGGAAATGCGGCCTCAGGGTTGCACGGTCGTTGACTATGACTGTGACGGACTGCTTGACCTGTACGTTATGTATCAGCATCCGTATGGAGAATCACTGCAGTACCGTCAGCTGCCAAAACGCGTGGGCTGGATTGGCGACCATTCCAGCGGTGGCGAAAATCAACTGTGGCGCAATCTGGGGAACGGGAAATTTGTGCAGATGACGCGGCCGAGTCGGGCCGGCGGTGGCTACCGTCACACGTTCGCCGCATCGTGGTTCTTCGCTGACGACGACCACTATCCGGATCTGTATATCGCCAACGATCTGGGCCGTAATACGCTTCTTCGAAACCGTCAGGACGGGACGTTTGAGGACATCACGGCGACCACGGCAACCGGAGACTTTGCCACCAGCATGGGGGTAGCGACCGGCGATGTCGACAACGACGGTTCGGTCGAAATATATGTCGCAAACATGTATTCCAAGATGGGCAGACGGATCATCACTCAGGTTAGCGATACTGACTACCCGGAAGGAATCTATGAACAGATCAAGGGGTCCTGCGCTGGCAACCGTCTTTATCAACGGGAACCCGGTGCCTCATCGTTTCAGGACATCGGTGAACAGCATGGCGTCTACGGCGTCGGCTGGGCGTATGCACCCACGTTTGCCGATTTTGACAACGATGGCTGGCTCGACATGTACGCCACGACGGGTTTTCTGAGCTTCGACCGCACGAAACCCGATGGCTGAACGTGTTTCTGGAGGGCTGTCGTGTCGCAGCCACTGAATCGGATGTGCACTCTTCCGCGACTCGGCGAAGTCGACGAGGACGGTGGCGAGTTTTGGGTGGAAAACATCATGATGATTCCCGGTCAGGGTCGGAATCTGAGCGCTTACGAACGAAACCGCGTCTACGTGAACACGTCAGGAAATGGCTTTCTGGATTGTTCGTTCACGTCCGGAGCCGACCTTGATTCAGACTCCCGATCCGTCATTGCCACAGACTTCAATCGAGATGGATCAGTCGATTTGTTGATCGGATCCGTCGGCGGAGGCCCGCTGAGATTATTTCTCAACAACGCAGACACAGAGAACAACAGCGTCAGCATTGACCTGATTGGCGTGAAGAGCAATCGATCCGCGATTGGTACACGTGTGATCGCCGAATGCGGGGCGAAACGCATCACGCGCGATCTGTTTGCTGCCAATGGCTTCATGGGCACGGCTCCGGCGGAGATGCTGATTGGCATCGGACGTGAAGAGCAGATCGACCGACTCATCGTCCGCTGGCCCACAGGCGAGGAGCAGGTGTTCAGAAACATTCCGGCAAACGCGCGAATTTCAATTACAGAAGGCGACGATCAATTCAACATGACTCGGTAATCGCACCGATTCGCATTGAACCCGTCACTCCGGTGCAGCAGCGTCTGGTCCATTCCTGTCACTGCCTGCTCGCTGACGATGGTGGTCAGCCAATTCCGTTTCACCCTGCTGCAGGTACAGACGTGCCAGCTCTCGATGCACTTCCGGCTTGTCCGGTCGCGTTTCCAGAACTTTCCGGAAGTGAACAATAGCTTCAGCCTCCTGTGAGATGGATACAAAAAAACTGCCGAGTGTGAAATGAGCTTCCGGCAGGTCTGGTTTAATCTCAAGAGCACGCTGCAGGTGCCGTAACGCCGGGGAATTCTGTCTGAGCATTAGAAATGCGATGGCAAGGTTGGTGTGAACACTTGCGTCGCTGGAGTTGATCCGCAGTGCGGCTTCATAGTGTTCAACCGCTTCGGGTAGCTGCCCCAGCCCGGTATAGGCAATCCCAAGATTGTAGTAAGCTTCGGCGTTATCACGATCCAGTTCGATTGTTCGGCGAAAATGTTGAATCGCCTGTTGAAGATCGCCTTCCGCGAGACACGTGTTTCCGAGGCAATTGTGAGCGGCAACGTAGTCCGGATCCAGCTGCAGCGCTCTGTGAAACAGATTTGTGGCGGCGTCAAACTGACCAAGCTGGCCCCGTTCGTAGCCCAGTTTCGTATAGGCAAGACTGCTTTCCGCAACGTCGGCGGCACGAGTAAACAAC
>JBDONA010000199.1:0-4563 GCA_039831575.1 Fuerstiella sp.
CTGGCAAACTGAGTCAGTTTGTTACGGAAATACTCGGGATCACCGTTGAAGAAGGTCTGCTTGATATCGGTCACCGTTTCGCTGTTGTGCACGAAGCGATCGACCGCCTTGCCGGCCTTTACCGAACTTACGATCTGCTCGAAGAACGTACTTTCGCCGCCGACGATATCGATTCGAGCCGTCTTGAGAGCTTCGCCAACGATGCCCGCCTGAGCTTCCGCGATGTACTGCTGAGTCTGAATCGCAACGATTTCGATTTCCTTTTCCTTATTCAGCTGCAGCTTGAATTCTTCATGTTCGCGACCGACGCTGTCGAACAGCTTCATGGCTTCCGCCTTCTCCTGAATACCGGTTGCTTCGGCACTGAATTTCAGCTGCAGTACCTGAGCCTCGGCGGTGCCGGTCTTTTCAGTAGCGTCGGCTTTGGCAATCGTGACTTCAGCTTCTGCCAGGCCGATCGCGGCGTGATCGGCAGCTTTGGCTTCGGCCAGCATTTTCGTCGCTGCCGTTTCCTTCTCAGCGGATGCCCGCTGGCCTTCGGCGGTAACGACGACTTCATCAGCATGCAGTTCAGCGGCTGTTTTCGAAGCTTCCGCCGCTTTGACCTGCTTGACTAACGCCTCCTGGGCTGTTTTTTCCGCCAGTGTGACGGCCACCTGCTTCTGTCGGTCCGCTTCCATGAACGCTTCGGTGTTCTTGATCTTTTCCTGTTCTTCCACGACGTCGCGTTCGACGGTCACTCGTTCGCGGATCACTTCCTGAATATTCTTCTTTTCGACTTCAATGACCTTCTCTTTTTCGATCTCAGCCAGACCGACTACCCTCATACGTTCCGTTATCTCCAGATCCCGGTCGCGAGTCACTCGTTCCTGCTCGACGGCGTCGGTCTTCTCCTTATTTCGCTGAGCAACCAGCACCTGCCGCTGCTTGTTTTGTTCCTGGACCTGCAGTTCTTCTTCTGTGCGAATCCGAGCGGATTCAGCTTTCAGACGTTCTTCTTCCTGAATTTTCGCCGCTTCGGCATGTTCGCGAGATGTGATGGCGGAAATTTCACGCTGCTGTTTTTCAACCGCTTCAACGCGTTGTTTTTCCAGTTCCAGAATCGCTTCCTGAGCTTCCACGTCCTGTTTCTTCAGTGTCTTTTCCTTTTCGCGAGTGAAGAAGTTCTCTTTGACTTTTTCAGCCGCGGTCAGTTCCGTGATTTTCTTGATGCCCTCGGCGTCAAGGATGTTCGTCGGACTCAGGCGATCCAGCGGAGTCTGTTCCAGATAGTCAATCGCACAGTCATCCAGCACGTAACCGTTCAGGTCGGTGCCGATCACTTTCAGAATCTGATCCTTAAACTGATCTCGTTCTGTGTACAGCTGAACGAATTCGAAGTTCTTGCCGACTGTCTTCAACGCTTCAGAGAACTTCGCTTCAAAGAGCTCTTCCAGCTTTTCCTGTTCTGATGCTCGGCGGGGGCCGATGGTTTCGGCGACGGTTTTGATGTCGTTTGCCTGATTGTTAACTCGAATGAAGAACGTCACCTTAATGTCCGCTCGCATGTTGTCCTCGCAGATCAGGCCGTCTTCACCATCGCGTGAGATCAGAATGCGTTTGACAGACAGATCCATCACGTGTGCTTCCTGAATGAGCGGAATCACGATCATGCCCTTGCCGGTGATCACCGTCAGCCCCTTGACTCCGGTCCGCACGATGGCCTCTTCCGGGCCCGGCTTGCGGTAAAATTTTGAGAATGCTGTGGCCATTCCCACGAGCATCAGGACGAGTATGACCAGCACTGTTCCGATGACGATCAGCTGCTGGCTGTCCATTCCCAGAAATGTTTGAGCAAGCATGTGACGCTCCTGTTTCTATATCGAATTCTGTTTTGTTTGGTTTAACCGCGTGGGCAACGCCCCGCGTTTTTCTCACCATCGCGTTTCGCGCGGCCCGTTGGGCACGCGGTTAAACGATTTCCTGATGACCTGTCGGTCGGGTGGACTCCTTCGCCGATCCTGAAAACAACCTACATTCGCTCTACAAGGTACTCGTTCGTTTCACTTCGAAAGTACGTGATCAACACCGTGTCCCCTTTGCTGATATCCCCTTTGTCGTTGCGGACGCTAAGCCGCAGTGGAGCACCTTCCGTCGCGAACTCTGCTTCTCCAAATGTTTCTGTGACTTCGCTGGTTGTGACAATGCATGTCTGACCAATAAGTTCTTCCGATTTATTTGGTTCCACCGGGTCAAAGCGACCTCGCATCGGCTGGGTAATCACCTTTGTCAACATCGCGGCCACCCCGAAATCGCGTATGATCGCCAGCGAATCGCTGGTCCACTCAAACGACGGATGAGGCAACGGACTGTTCCACAGTCGCGACACCATCCAGCCCACCAACGCAAAAATGCTGCCCCAGACCATCGTGGGCACACTGCCGATGTTCAGGAACTTCAGCGGAATGAATCCGAACTCCAGGATTGACGGGTCGACGTCAATGTCGAGATCCAGATCCACATCGATATTCAGAAAGTCCAGGTCCACCGCGCCAACAATCATCAGCACCCAGTACACACACACACACAACAGCAGCACCGACGTTGGCCACGACGGCCACGAAAAGCAGCTTTCAATGAACTGTTCCACGTGATTTCCTTTGCGACATTGGTGTGCGAGTATCCAGATGTGTCAGACCGGAAACCTCATTCATAACGTGTATTCGCCCCTGCGGATCACAAAATCTCAGCAAGTAGTGGCGATGAGCCTGAATTAGGCGTTGTGCGGAATGGAAGGATGTGCGTCGATTTCACCCCGCGCTGCTGAGTTTTGAAAGACGTTGGAGCTATCGCAACGGGCTCGGGGGGCATTGTTTTTCGCCAGCTTCTTCGTAACCTATGCGTGTACCTCACCTTTGACCAATCGATTTCCCACCGCTCCGGAGATTCCTTTCGATGTTCACTTGTCGCCATGCGTTCCTATGCCTGCTCTCAATTGTTGGCGTTCTGCAGCCAGTCACACACGCAGCCGAGGCACCAGAAGGATTTCGACCGTTATTTAACGGACAGGATCTGGATGGCTGGCAGGGCAGACCGCACTTTGACCCCCGGAAACTGGGGGAAATGATCGACGAAGACCGCAAGGCGAAAATCAGTGAGTGGACGGCGGATGCGAAACAACATTGGACGGTCGAAAACGGCGAACTCGTTAACGACGGCCACGGTGCATACCTTGTGACCAATGATGACTTTGGAGACTACGAATTCCTGCTGGACTACAAAACCGTGCCTCGGGCCGACAGCGGAATCTATTTGAAGGGCACGCCTCAGGTTCAGATCTGGGACTACACCGATCCCAGGAAATTCGGGATCGATTCGGACCTGGGCAGTGGAGGACTGTGGAACAACAGTGCCGGGACCCCCGGAAAAAATCCGTTCGTGCTGGCCGACAAACCATTCGGCGAATGGAATACTTTTCGAATTCGCCAACTGGGAGCTCGAACGACGGTCTGGATGAACGGTCAGTTGCTGGTCGACAACGCGATCATGGAAAACTACTGGGATCGCAAGTCGCCACTGTTTGCGAAGGGGCCGATCGAATTGCAGACACACGGTGGTGAAATCCGCTGGAAAAATCTGTTCGTCCGGGAGATTTCTGCAGACGAAGCAAACCGGGTGCTGTCAACGCATCAGCAGCAGGCCTTCCAGCAGTTGTTCAATGGTAAGGACCTGACGGGCTGGCAGGGCGCTCTTGAAAACTATGAAGTCGTCGACGGTGCCATCCGCTGCAAAGCCGGCCACGGTGGAATGCTGCTGACAGAAAAGGAGTACGACAACTTTATTGCCCGCCTCGAGTTCAAGTTGCCTCCCGGTGGAAACAACGGACTTGCCATTCGTTCTCCTGGCGAAGGTGACCCGGCATACCATGCGATGTGTGAACTGCAGGTGCTCGATTCGGAACATGAAAAGTACGCCAACCTTGATCAACGGCAGTACCACGGATGTGCCTATGGCATGGTTGCCTCGCATCGAGGTTATTTGCGTGAGACCGGGCAGTGGAACTTCCAGCAGGTCACCGTGGACGGCAGCACGATCATAGTGGAACTCAACGGCAACATAATTCTTAACGCCGACCTTTCAAAAGTAACTGAGTTCATGGCCGAACGACCTCACCCAGGAAAAGATCGCACCAGCGGTTTCTTTGGATTCGCCGGCCACAATGATCCGGTCGCCTTCCGAAACGTAAGTATAAAAGAACTGGCTCCACCGCCGGAGAAAAAGGCAGAGTAGCTTCGAAGTCACGCCACGCTGTTTCCAGGCTCCGTCCCGGGAACGTCGATTCTCAAAGCTGCAGGGCGTGTGATTGCCGATCCATTTTTCTTGGCAAGGCAGACTTTCAGCAATCAGGACGACCAGCAGTGTCGGTGGTATGAGGAAGGCCCTGGCAAGGGGCCGCCATACCAGCACGAAGACATCTGAGGTTTCTTCAAGTGTTGAGTTGAGAAAATGTCTGGAATTGTTACGTGTTCAGGAAGCGTACGATTGGGGGGTTCCTGGCGTGAATCGTGATCAGGTATTTCTGTG
>JBDONA010000832.1:0-20205 GCA_039831575.1 Fuerstiella sp.
ACGTCTAGCCAACAGCATTTGTTTTCCCAATGCAACGGGCGAAAACTGCTTTGCGTAGGCGTTTCGCTTCCTGACGGCCGCGGTCGGTACAAAGCTGCCAGTGTCGTAGCGTTCAACCAGTCGCGGATTCTCTGCCGAAAGATCAAACGCATCCGCGACTCCGCGCCCCAGGACATCAAATGCCTGCTGCTGAAACCGTCCAGTGGATTCCATCTGACCGGTATCGTCCAGCCGTCTGCGCAGTTGATCCAGACGATTCAACAATGACTTGCGATCGTCCAGCCGATTCCCCTGCACGTTCAACTGCATGTTTTCGATGATGTCGCCGCCAGCGCTCGGATCGAAAGGACGGTATGCCGGCGCCAATGTCCCGGTCTGAGAAACCCGGTCGACACTGACATACAGATCTTTGTATTCCGGGCCCATTCCGGGTGCCGTAACCAGTGCGTTGTGGGGCATGCCGGTCACAGGATTCGTCAGACCCGCCACGCGAGCAAACAGAGCGCCCATCATCGCACCGGTTGAATTCCCGCCCGCCATGACGTGCATCGCCGCGGGACCGTGGCTGGAAATACCATGCCGATATGATCGCACGACAGCCATACAGTCGGCGAGCTTCGCGAGTTTGGGAAACGTCCCGCCGAAGGCGACACCAGGCAGTGATGTCGGTATGTCGCCCGTGATGCTGCGAATTTCGTGCGGCCCGTCGGGCTTAGGATCAAATGTCTCAAACTGAGTGGGGCCACCCTGCAGATTGAGAACAACTACTGACCTGTTCCGCAGCGACTTCCCGATCGAAGTCCCTTGCGCGGCCAGCAGGCCGGGCAGAGTCATACCTCCAACCGTCGCAGCGCCAATTCGCAGCAACTCGCGTCGAGAACATCTATCCACCAGAGTCAGCATGCACCCACTCCACAGGTATTACGTGAAGACCAGAAGATTCTACCGCGCACAAGAACAATTTGCGAGATGCAGGCGAAGCTTGATGCACGACGCGTCCACGTTGAGATGTGGACTCGATCGACCTGCAATGCTCAGTCGCCACTGGTTCATACGGACCAGGCAAACCCTGCGCTCGCAGTTCGTACATTCCGATAAGGTTGGCGTAATATGCGAAACCGTAGCGTTACTATGTAGCCACCATATCCACTGGCCTTGTTTTCAGAAACACTGTTCGGGACAGCATCGTGCCCGTGACGAGGTCGAACACTTTATTCTTGCAACAGGACAAAATGAGACGAGTTAAGGTAGATACCCGGGCAAAGGCGGCAGATACCGTGATGTACACAAGCGAGACTTTTGTGGACTATCCGGATGTCTATGTCAGCGACACGCGTTTCTCAGCGACGAAGCGAGTGACCGACGCGAATCCCTGTCAGCGCGAATACAAGTGGGGACATCGAATCCTGTTTGCCTATACAAACACGGACGGCGTGCGTTTGCAGGGCATCCTGGCAATTCCAGACGACATCCAGAAGGGGCAACGACGGCCGATGCTGGTCAATTTCTACGAGAAAGTGTCCCAGACTCTGCACAAGCACTATGCGCCTCGATACGCAACCGGCGCGGCGACCGTGCTTACCGAAATGGTCAGCAGGGGCTACCTTGAGATGGAGCCGGACATTCATTTCAACGGCCGTACAACGGGCAGTGACATGCTGGAATGCGTGGAGGCGGCGGTCAGGAAAGTCGTTGAGCTGGGGTATGCGGACCCGGCACGCATCGGACTGCAGGGGCACAGCTTTTCGGGGTACGGTTCTGCTTACATTGCCACACGATCAAAAATGTTCGCCGCCGTCGCGTGCGGTGCGGGCACGATGAATCTTGCCAGTGATCACAATCGACTCTGGGGCTGGTCTGACCTCAATCGAAACGGGTCCGGCGATAACGCGAACGGCTACAATATACACCGGACAGGGGAGATTTGGCACGAATCCGTTTGATGACTTCGAGCTGTTTCGCGAGCAATCGCCGATCACGTACGTACGAACCAAGGATACTGCGATCCTGATGTATCACGGAACTGCCGACGGCCTTTGTCCATGGATGGGAGCCATCGAATTCTATAACGCACTGCGCTTCAATCGGAAAAACGCCATCCTGCTGTCGTATCCGAAAGAAGGACACGGACTCGGCAAACTCGAAAACCGAAAGGATCTCACGGTTCGCATGCAGCAGTTCTTCGAACATCACCTGATGGACAAGCCAGCACCGGACTGGATGATCAACGGAGTTCCGTTCCTGAAGAAGAAGCAATAGCGTCGATCGTCCGGCATCCGCACGTCATCGGCGTACAGTACAGTCGTTCCGATACAGAACGCTGTCTGCATTGTTCTGTACATTGTTCAGGCCATGGGCGAGAACTGCGTCATCGCATGATAATCGTTCAACGTGTCCGGGGCTCGCTCACTTCGCGGCGAAATTGACTGGGGGCAATGCCTTCCTCACGCTGGAATATCTCGCACAGTCCCTGTGCACTGCGAAAGCCGCTTTGGAAGGCGACTGCAGAGAGCGACAAACCAGTATCGCGGAGCAAATGCTTGGCGCGCTCGATACGAAGTCGGCGAATTTCGCTGGCAACAGAACGTCCAAGGCTGTCGGAAAAGCGACGTTCCAGCGTCCGTCGCGAAACAAATACGTTACTTGCGACATCGCCGACTCCGATCGATCTGTGGGCCTGCGTGCTCATGTAGCGCAGGGCCGCAACCACCACTTCGTCCTCGGAATGCACGTATCCTGTCGTTTGTCGAGGGACGACTCCTGTCGGTTCCAACAGTAGATGCCTCTTCGACACCGGCCGCCCATCCATCAGACGATCCAACATCTCGGCCGCTCGGTAGCCGACTTCCTCGTAGGAAACGTGAATGCTGGTCAGCGACGGGGGGGGATCACACAGAATGGCCTGCTCGCTATCGCCGGACACCAATCCCACGTCCTGAGGGACCTGCAGCCCTCGCCGCTGGCAGAACCGCACAACCTGCCGCGCCGTAAAGTCAAAGTGACTGACGAAGATACCGACCGGCGGCGTTAACGAGTCGACCCATTTTTCGATTCTCCTTTCGAACGCGTCCCACTTTCGTGACGTCGTATTGTCAACGTAGCTCCCTATGGTCGTCGCCGCGGAGCATTCGAAGCCACGTGCCGTCACGGCGGCTTTGAACTCTTCCAACTGCAGGCGTTGGCTGACGACACGTTGCATCGAAAGACAACCGAAGCGACGATATCCGCACTGCAGAAGATGTTCAGCAGCCAATCGCCCCAAAGCGCCAAGATTTGGGAAGACGGACGGCAGATTGGTGACCTGCGAGTTGAACAACACATTGACCAACGGCACGCCACAGCGCCGAGCGCCCTCAGCCAACTCCGGCGTAGCCCACGCGATGATCCCGTCGTAGGGCACGTTTCGGCCACGACGTGAAGGAAGCCGGTCTTGAACGAACTCGTCGATATGGCAATCCCAATTGCCGGACTCACGGGCATAACGTTGAGTCCCGGCAAACAACTCCGCGTGCCAATAGTCCGACTTGCCCAATTCGAGCATCAAGGCAACTCGGCGTGGACTGGCCATCGCAAACTCCGCAGGATAAATGAACTCTAAGTGCCCGGTTCACCAGGTCCCGAGGGCACATTGCCACCGGATCCTGCCCCCGGTCAAAAAAATCGAGTTACGCAAAAACAGGAATTTCTGGCGTATTATACGAATACACCTGGCTGGAATGAAAGGCCTGTTGGTCGCCGCTCAGTGGCCAGAAACCTTTGTCTTTGCAAACGCTGGAAACAATGACAGATCAACAATCCTCAATGACTGCGCTTAGCGGTCTCATGTCACAAAGAATCTGCGGGGTAGCGTTGGCGGCTTTCATCGCGGTGAGTACGTTTTTTTTTGCGGTCAGAAATCAACGGACGACCGCAAGGCAGTCTTCGGAAAAGTCGCGGGGGCCAGTATACAGTCAGCCTCAAGCTTCAAGTGAATGATGTTATGACAGCGAAGTCGGGCTGACGGCGGGGCCCGCAGGCGGCGCAAAGCCACGGCGGGAAGGGGCAGCAGATCAGGTGGTGGCCGAATGACTCTTATGCCCAAATGAGGCTGACCGCGTAGACAGCAAGTCTCCGCTTGTCGCAAAACAAGAATAGTATGACGTCATATACGAAACACATTGGATAGAATAATGCAATGGTTTAGTTCCATCAGTCGTCGTCCGCGATGGCCACAATTTTCGGCACGGAGAGGTGATCGACGTCTCCCCGTTCAAGGGCCAGGACTCGTTCATTGAAGTCATGAATTTTGCAGGAGAGTCAAGCGGTCGATGATCAGCGTGACCGCGCCAATCACGCATGACGCGGCGTCCGAGTGCTGTTCGGCGACCGTGCGCGCGTGCCGTTTCCAGTCGAGGGTGAGCGTGCATTTCAGTGAACCACTCTCCAAAAGCAACCAACGGCCGATGGAGGTTTCGAATACGTGTGTGACGTTCATCGGGAGTTCGGTGTAGCTGGCTGTGTGCGAGGATGTTGTGTAGCGTCCCCGCATGAAAACCTCACCCGGCGTACGGCAGTTTGCTTTCTTCGTCCCCTAAGTCTTTGCCGAGTGTTGCGATTGCAAACTACGAGCAAACAGGCCCAGCGTTCAAGCCGTATCAGTTACGTTATGAATAAATCAGAGTACGAAGGAATCAGGTAATACATATGTACGATAGCATCATCATTGGTGCGGGGCACAACGGCCTCATCTGCGCGAACTATCTTGCGAAGAAGGGCTGGAAAGTCCTTGTTCTCGAAAAGCGACATCTGGTCGGCGGCTGCACGGTGACTGAGGAAATCGGTCCGGGATACAGGGCCTCGATCTGCTCCTATGTGATCAGTCTTCTGCTGCCGGAAATTGTTGAGGAGTTGGAACTGAAGAGGCACGGGTACAAGACTCTGCCCAGGAATCCTTCCGCGTTCACGCCTTTTGAAGATGGCCGGTACCTCTTCCTGGGACCGGACCAGAAGGCCAACTATGACGAGATCAGAAAGTTCTCAGAGAAGGATGCCGAAGCCTATGGCAAGTACGAAGCCTTTCTTGAACGCGTCGCCGAACAGATCGAACCCATCCTGAACATGAGGGCCCCGGATCTCTTTCCGCTGCCGTCATCATGGAGAAAGCTGTCGCTCTTCAAACGCCTGAGCGATCTGAGAATTGGCCTGCGACTGCAAAAGGCGATGAAGAATCTGGGAGAGGATTTGCCCGAAGCGCTGGAGTTGATGACGGGCAACGCGAAGACCATTCTGGACCGGTGGTTCGAATCAGACGAACTGAAAGGCATGATCGCCACTGACGCCATTATCGGCAGCGCCGGCCCCTATTCCGCCCCGGGCAGTTCGTATGTGCTGCTGCACCATGTGATGGGTTCTGCCGGAGGCGCACGCGGCGTGTGGGCGTATGTCGAAGGCGGCATGGGCGCGCTGGCCGATGCAATCGCTTCATCGGCTAAAGAAAAGGGCGTTGAGATTCGCGTCAACGCTGCGATCGAAGAGATCATGGTGTCCAATGGTCAGATCACCGGAGTTCGACTGGAAGGCGGAGAAGAGATCAAATCGCGCAGGGTCGCCTCCAGCGTCGACATGAACAACACCTTTGGCAAGATGGTGGATCCGGTTCACGTTCCCGAAGCATTCCAGAAGGCAGTCAAGCGGATTGACTACTCCAGCGCCACACTCAAGATCAACCTTGCAGTGAGTGAGTTGCCGGACTTCACCTGTCTGCCTGGAAACAAGGAAGTCGGCCCACAGCATCGGGGCACGATCCACATCGGTGCCACCCCCGACTACATCGAACGGGCTTATGACGACTCCAAATACGGCTACCCGTCGAAACGTCCTATTGTTGAAATGACGATCCCGACTTCCGTCGACAAGACTCTGGCTCCCGAAGGCCACCATATTCTGTCTCTGTTCGTTCAATATGCGCCCTACGAACTGGCAGAAGGCACGTGGGATGATATCAAGGAAGAGTTTGCCGACCGTTGCATCGCCGAAATCGCGCGCTACGCGCCAAACGTTCCCGATTCGATTCTGCACCGACAGATTGTCACGCCGGTCGATATGGAGAAAACCTTCTCTCTGACCGGCGGCAACATCATGCAGGGGAGCATCGGCCTGAACCAACTGGGACCGATGAGACCCGTGCCCGGCTGGGCCGACCATCGGACTCCGGTCAAGGGCTTATATATCTGCGGCGCCGCGTCTCATCCCGGTGGCGGAGTGATGGGAGCCTGTGGGAAAAATGCCGCCACAGAAATGCTGAAGGACGGGAAGTAGAGTTTTCGCACCACGACCAACGTGCGATCGCACGGACCTTGTGTAAGGACATATCCCAATCGATCCAAATACTTCGAATGTCCAGAAGCAGCAGACATTGAATTCCGGGATTGTTGGCCGTGCGACGATCGGGGTCACGATCTTTATCACGGTCTGTTCACTCGCCGCGTGGTGGGCGCAGCAATTCTCAGCAGGTGATGAGGCCGGACGTTGGTATAGCATCGTTCCGCCGTTTATCGCCATCATCATGGCCTTCGTCACTCGGCGAGTTATTCTAAGCCTCGCGGTCGCCATCTTAATCGGTGGCTTCCTTGGTCATCTGCCGGAAGATCCTTCCAGCATTGGTGCCTGGAATGCTGGATTGCTGGCCTCACCCGAGTTCTTCTGGGAAGCGTTTCGGGAACCGGTCAATTATCAGGTGCTGATATTCGTACCGATCATGTTCGCCATGGTTCTCATCATCGCCGATGCTCATGGCTTTGATGGGATTCTGGCCTTCGTGTCCAGGTTCGTCAAAGGACGAAAGTCGGCTCAGTTTGCCACCGCTTCAGCGGGAGTACTCTACTTCTTTGACGACTACTCGAATGCCATGGTTGTCGGTTCCGCCATGCGTCCCCTGACGGATCGTCATCGCGTCAGCCGTGAAAAACTGGCGTTTCTCGTCGACTCCACCAGCGCTCCCATCGCCAGTCTTGCCCTGATCAGCACCTGGATAATGTATGAAGTCGGCTACTTCACTGAATCCGCGGAAGCGATGGGCATTGCAAATTCAGGCTATTCAATCTTTCTCGACATCCTGCAATATCGCTTCTATTGCATCTTTATTCTGGCCCTTGTCTTTCTGCATATTGTGATAGGTCGAGACTTCGGTCCAATGAAGGCGGCCGAGGAACAGGCGTTGAAACAGACGCCTGGAGGGCAGAGCAAGGAAACCAACACCACTGCGCCGCCTTCGGTCATGGTCGCGATAATACCCCTGGCGGGTTTGATCCTGTTTCATTTCGCTGGCATGTGGTATTGCGGGGCCGTCCTTGAAGAGAAAGGGGAAGGACTCTCGCCCGCCAGTTGGATCTACTGGCGTGATGTCATCGGCGGCAGTGCCGATTACGTCATCCTCATTTTCGACTACTCCGCGATGTTTGGTCTGATTCTGGCAGTCGCCAGCGCGTCTTTTCTGGCGAGGTTCCCCGCACATCAAATTCGCAGCTGCATTTGGCGTGGGTTTACATCCTGTATTGGCCCCTGTCTGATATTGGTGCTCGCCTGGTCACTCAAAAACTGTTCCGACGCCCTGAACACCAAAGATTTTCTGGTCGCCCTCTTCGTAAGAAATGTCCCGCTCGCTGTCCTGCCGACAATTGTGTTTCTGGTCGCCTGCGTAACCTCATTTACGACAGGGACAAGTTGGGGAACCATGGGTATCCTGATCCCCATCGTTGGGCCGGTCGCGTTCCAGCTCGAAGGCGACACCTATGGACTCATTACCATGATGAGCCTCGGCGCCGTACTCGATGGTGCCATCTTCGGAGACCACTGTTCTCCGATTTCTGACACAACCATCCTGAGTTCGACGGCCACACAATGCGAACTCATGAAGCATGTTCGCACCCAGATGCCGTATAGTATCCTCGGTGCAGGCGTAGCGCTACTGGTTGGATATCTGCCTGTCGCGCTTGGCCTCAGCTGGATTGTCAGCTTCGCATTCGGGATACTTGCCGTCCTGGCAGTCTTCTTCCTTTTCGGTACGAAAACCGGGACTGTGTCTGTGGAAGCCTCCTGACGGACGGCATTCTCTTCACGGACAGTCGTACAGAACGGTGGTGGGATTCATGGATAGTTCAAGATCAGCGAAGGGGGCCAGGACGCTGCGTGGCGAGTACTTTTCGTCCCCGCGGGTCTATGAACAGGAAACACAAGAAGTCTTCCGAAAGAATTGGATCTGCGTTGGTCGAGCAGCGGACATCCCCCAGACCGGAGACTACTTCCTGCATGAATTTGCAGGTGAAAGTTTCATTCTTGTTCGTGACGACCAGCAACAGGTGAATTGCCTTTACAACGTCTGTCGGCACCGTGGAACTCGAATGCATGAGGAATCATGTGGTCACTTCAAGTCCAGAATTCAATGTCCATACCATGCGTGGACCTACGACCTTCAGGGCTGCCTGAAGGCCGCTCCGAACATGAACGACGTTGAGAACTTCGACGTCAAGGATTACACACTCCAGACAGTCCCCTGTACCGTGTGGCAGGGTTTCTTATTAATCAACCTGGACCAGGACTGTACGCCCTTCAAATCATGCTACGGTCCGATTCTCTCTCGCTTTGATGACTGGCAACTGGACGAGCTGGTGTCGGCGCACCACGTCACATACGACCTTCAGGCGAATTGGAAAATCGTCTTTCAAAACTACAGCGAATGTTATCACTGCTCTCTCGTGCACCCGCAACTGAGCCCGGTCACGTCCGTCAGGACCGCCTCGAATGATTTCACCGAGGGACCGTTCCTGGGCGGTCCGATGATTCTGTCAGACACGCACGACACCGTCTCAACAGGCGGAGCGTTGTGCGGCGATCTCCTGCCCCGGCTGTCTGGTGAGGACCAAAACAGGGTCTACTTCTATACTTTTTTTCCTTCGCTCTTCATCAGCCCGCACCCCGACTACGTGCTCACTCACCGCATCGAACGGCGGGGCTCAGATTCCACTCGCATTATCTGCGATTGGTTGTTTCCACAGAATGTCATCGATCGACCCGGATTCGACGCCACAAATGCAGTCGAATTCTGGGACGTCACCAATCGTCAGGACTGGCATGTCTGCGAGTTGACCCACAAGGGAGTTCACTCGGAAGCCTACCAACCAGGACCGTATTCCAATCTGGAATGCATCCTCGCCGCCTTTGACCGTCACTACCTGAAAGTCATGGGTGCAGACGGAGACGTAAATTGATTGCCATTCCTGGGGATCATTAATGCTGGGTCAATCGGTAAACGTGGCAGCAGGGTTTCTGTCCGGCGCAGATGCGATCCAACGGAACACGATTATTCCCTGTCGCAACACGTTCATAGGGCGCGTGGCGTTCAATCAGTCTGGTATGGCATCCAGATGGACGGCGAATGTTCTGGCATCCGCATCGTCGGATAGTGCGATCCACTGTTGCAGATAACGCTGGTGACTGTTGAGAGTGGTTCTGTATTCCGGTGAGGTGACCAGATTCTGCATTTCCCCCGGATCATTCCGCATGTCGACCAGTGATTCGCGGAATTCTCCGTCTCGGTAGACGCAGTACTTGAATTGTTTGCTGCGGAGCATTCGACCGGTGTGATTCTCCGTCACGACGTACTCACGCCAGGTTTCGACGGGCCTGCCTTCTGCAATGGACCGCAGACTCTTTCCCAACAGGCTGCCGGGCACATCCACTCCCGCGTAACTGCACAGCGTCGGAAGAATGTCCAGCCCACTGGACACCAGGTGATCAGCCACCTTGCCCGGAATAATTGTCCCTTTATATCTCATCAGCAAAGGTACTCGCACAGACTGTTCGTAGAAGCGGCCCTTGGAGGCCAGACGATGGCATGCGTCCATGTCGCCGTGATCACTGGTGAACACAATCAAGGTCTCTTCTTCAAGTCCTGTTCGCTTCAGGGCGTCAAGAATCTGTCCAATGTGTTGGTCCACCCGCTCAGTCAATCGGCAATAGATCCAGCGATAGATCCGCCACTGATGCTCGTCATATACCTTTCGCATCGTTCCGGCTGGCGTTACCGCAGTCGCTTTTGAGTAAAGATCAATCGCGTCGGGCTCGAGTTCCGGGATCCGAAAGTTATCAGGCAGCGGTGGCAACTGCTCGGGCGGCAGATTCAGCGCCTGCTGATAGAGATCTTCGACACTCGATTTGCCCCTGGGCGATTTTCCTTTGTAAGCGCTGTATGCGAAACAGATGTCGTGAGGGTTGATGAACGAAGCGACAGCAAAGAACGGCCGCTCTCGCTTTCTGCTGAGAAACTCGATGCAGGCAACCGGCAACGCCTCGCGCTGGTCTCGAAAATACTCGTCGTAGCCGGCGTCCAGCGGATTCAATTCGGGACACATGTGGACTTTGCCGCCGTAGAACGTGTCGTAGCCGGCGCTTTTGATCAGCTTGCCAAGTGAGTTCTGATTGACCTCTGAGGGCACGCGGGCCCTCATTCCATTGTTCAGCACGCCTAGCCGCCCCGCCATCACGCCGGTGGCCATACTGATCCGACTGGGCGAACAGACGGGGTTGGTCACATAGGCATTCGCGAACCGGATTCCTTCTGTCGCCAGGCGGTCCATGGCCGGAGTCTTCAGGTGCCTATTTCCGGCACAGCTCATCATGTCGGCATGTTGCTGATCAGTAATGATCAACAGGATGTTGGGCGGTCGATTTGTCGCCGCCGTGTCGCCGCCTGATCCTTGAACCGACTGAGCTGACTGGCCGGATTGTGCCAAACTGCCCAGCTGGGACGTCGCGCACACTGTGGGCAGGCAAACCAGCATTGCGATGCCGGCAAGCCACGAGCTGCGAAACCCTAAGAAAGTCACGAGCATCTCCGATCTCAAGAATGATTGTCAGTCGCGGACACCACAAACAACTTCTGTCAGTATTAGCGAAAGACGAAGTCTTAGTTTCGTATCTTCACGGAATGCTCTGCGAATGCAGCTGCAAGTGCAAGTCACGCACAGTCGGTCAATTCATCGCCGCGATACGAACGTCTCTGATCAGCCGGGCCAACACAAAGTGCGGCGCAGGATTCCGGATAAATCCGAACGGCTCGTTCGTACCAGCTAGTTCCGCCGAACGATCCTGGGCATTTCCTGACGTCATAATTATTCGTATGTCCGGAAGAAGGCGCGTGAAGCAGCACTGATCATCGCTGCTTTCCACCGGTGCCACGTGCACTGTCCGATCTGCAAGGACAATCTGTCTGGTTCCGCCAGGTTAGTGTCAACGAGTATGGTGGTGAGATGCCTGAATGGGCGACCGGTCATTTTACTGGTATCGTATTCTGCGGCCTTCCGGCGTCGGACATTAGTCAGTGTGAGCAATTACTCATGCTGAATGTACGTCCGATCGGATCTCTGAAGTTCTCCGCAGGATCCACATGCGATCCTTGAATGAATATAATCCTGCTCATCAACTGTTTTTTGTCGATCAACCAATCCTCATCACTACGCCCCCAGGAGGCCACAGATGAAAACGCTCACTGCATTCCTTTCTGTTCTGACGCTGCTGGGCGGCACCTGCAAAGCGCAAAACACAATCAACTTTCCAAACATCGGAAGAGTGGATCGGTTTGAATCGTCGCTTGACAGCCTGATCTCGAAAGATGCGAAGATCGAAGTGCTGTGCGGAGGGTTCGAGTGGGCGGAGGGTCCGGTCTGGGTTCCGGAGGTGGGGAATCAGTTTGGGGGCTTCGTGCTGTTCTCCGACATTCCCAACAATGCGGTGATGAAATGGCAGGAAGGAATTGGTGCCACGGTCTTCATGCAACCAGCGGGCTACACTGGAGTGGCCGACTACGGCAAGGAACCCGGCAGCAATGGTCTGGCTCTCGATTTGAGTGGTCGGCTGGTGCTGTGCGAACATGGTGACCGAAGGATCTCTGTGCTGACAAAAGATGGCGGCAAGCTGACCCTGGCCGATCGCTGGAACGGGCGGCGATTCAACAGCCCAAACGATCTGGCCATTCGCAGAAATGGCGATATTTTCTTCACCGACCCAATCTACGGACTCCCCAATCGAGCCGATGACCCACTTCGCGAGACAGAGTTCTGCGGCATTTATCGTCTGCAGAACGACGGCACAGTGACCGTTCAGTACAAATACATGTCGCGGCCCAACGGCATTGCTTTTTCCCCGGACGAATCACTTCTGTACGTTGCCAACAGTGACGGCAACGACCCCATCTGGCGTGCATTTCCGGTTCAGGATGACGGCAGTCTGGGAGCACCCACGCCGTTCTTTGACAGTACAAAGGAAGACCGCATTCCCAGCGGCGGGGGTGACGGAATGAAGGTCGACGTCCATGGCAATGTGTTCGCAACCGGACCAGGCGGTGTGCTGGTACTGTCACCCCAGGGCAAGCTGCTGGGACGGATTGCAACGGGCGAAAGAATCGCGAACGTCGGCTGGGGCAACGACGGCAGCGTGCTGTACCTGACCTCCGACATGTATCTGTGTCGGATTCAAACTACAACAAAGGGCACCGGCTTTTGACCGCCTGAGAACGAATGCCTGTGGTCGTCGTTTCAGGGACCATGACTGCCTACGAATGGATCGCTCGTTTGTCGACCGCCAGTGCCGCTTCCTTGACCGCTTCGGTCAACGTTGGATGAGCATGGCAGCAGCGGGCGATGTCTTCGCTGCTGGCCCCGAACTCCATTGCCACAACAGCCTCCGCGATGAGTTCACCGGCGTGGGCTCCGATAATGTGCACGCCCAGCACGCGATCGTTTTCTGCGTCGGCAATGATCTTGACGAAACCTTCCATGTGACCGGCGGCTCGTGCTCGACCATTCGCGGCAAAGCTGAAGCGACCGATTCGGCATTTGTGGCCTCGTTCCTTCAGGTCATCTTCGGTTTCACCGACCGATGCGATTTCCGGAGCAGTGTAAATAACACTGGGAATGTTGACGTAGTTGACGTGACCGTGTCCGGTGGCCAGTTTTTCCACGAAGGCAATGCCTTCTTCTTCGGCCTTATGAGCCAGCATCGCTCCACCGATCACGTCACCGATGGCGTAGACGCCGGAGGCCGTCGTCTGATAGGCGGAGTTGACGCGAACGAAGCCGCGCTGGTCGGTCTCGACTCCCGCCTGATCAAGTCCAAGATGGTCCGTGCAGGGGCGGCGGCCGACGGCAATCAGAACGCGGTCACAGTCGACCGGCTCGCTGCCGTCGATTTCGACTCGGCAACTCTTTCCGTCCGAACTGACGTTTTGCACCTTCGTGCCCAGGTGAAAGTCAATGCCCTGCTGCTGCAGTATCTTTTTTGCCTCGTGCGCGACTTGCGAATCCGTGCCTGGCAGAATTCGCGGCAGATATTCCAGCACGCTGACCTTCGATCCCAGCCTGCGCCAGACCGTCCCCAGTTCAAGTCCGATGACTCCCGCTCCGATCACCACCAGATGATCAGGCACTTCCGGCCATGACAGTGCCTCCGTGCTGGTGCCAATCCTGTCGCCATCGGGTTCCATACCCGGAAACGAAGTGGACACGCTGCCGGTGGCGATCAGTATGTGTTTCCCATCCAGTTGCGTTGTGCCGGATTCGCCCGCCACTTCGACCTTGCCATCGCCAATTAACCGGCCATGCCCGAAGTGGCGATCAATCCTGTGTTTCTTCAGCAGGCCCTGGATACCGCCATCCAATTGAGCGACCACACCATCCTTATGGGCCATCATCTTCGGCAAATCGAACGAGACATCGTTGGCGATGATCCCACGCTCGGCAAAATGGTGACGTGATTTTTCAAGCAGCTCGGTCGTTTCCAGCAATGCCTTGCTGGGAATGCAGCCAACGCGCAGACAGGTGCCACCGAGTTTTTTTTCACGTTCAACGACGGCCGTCTTCATGCCCAGTTGAGCAGCGCGGATAGCAGCCACGTAACCGCCGGGACCGGCGCCAATGACGATAAGATCGTAGGGGTCAGACATTTGCCTCAGTCACACTTCCAGGATCAACCGCGCCGGGTCTTCAATCACGTCTTTGATTCGCTTCAGGAACAACACAGCCTCTTTCCCATCGACCACGCGGTGATCGTAAGTCAAAGCCACATACATCATCGGACGAATCACCACTTCGCCATTCACCGCCACGGGTCTGTCGACAATTCCGTGCATCCCCAATACACCGCTCTGAGGTGGATTGACGATCGGAGTAGACAGCAGCGAGCCATAAACACCACCGTTGGTAACGGTAAATGTGCCACCCTCGAGTTCCTCCAGACCAATCTTGTTGGCCTGAGCTCGTGCACCAAAGTCACGTATCGCCTGTTCAATTTCGGCGAAGCTCATGCCTTCCGCATTACGCAGAACAGGAACGACAAGGCCCTTGCCACCGCCCACAGCAACGCCGACATCACAGTAGTTGTGATACATCAGTTTGTTGCCGTCCATCTGTGCATTGATCGCAGGAAACTGCTGCAACGCGTCCACGATCGATCGCACGAAGAATGACATGAACCCCAGCTTGGCACCGTATCTCTTTTCGAACGTGTCTTTGTACTTCTGCCGTAACTGCTTGACGGCCAGCATGTCAATTTCGTTAAAGGTTGTCAGCAATGCGGCCGTCTGCTGAGCACTCACAAGACGACTTGCAATCGTCCGCCGAATCGGACTCATCGGCACGGATTTCGTTTCTCGGGGGCCGCCCGCTCGCCCAGCACCGCTGCCAAGCAGATGGCGCGCGACGTCTTCCTTCAGGACTCGACCGCCCGGTCCACTGCCGCTGACGGCACCGGGTGCCACACTGTTCTCGTCCATCATGCGTTCCGCAGCAGGCATAACATGAGCACCTTCTTCAGACGAAGACGTGGTCGCAGCCGGAGGCGCTGACGCACCAGCGGTGGGCGCATCAACAGGGGCCTCGGACGCAGTCATGAAGCCGATAACTTCGCCAATCGCCGCTGTTTCGCCGACGTCTTTCAGCACACGAGTAATCGTGCCGGCGATCGGAGCGGGAACGTCGAATGTCGCTTTATCGGTTTCCAGTCCAACGACATTGCCGTCCATCGCGACGAAGGCACCTTCACCGACATACCACTCACCGATGAAGACCTCAGAGATGGATTCCCCCACCGACGGAACTTTGATTTCAATTTCGTTGCTCATGCGATTTCCAAAGCCTGTTTCAAAATGGCCTGCTGTTCGATCTTATGACTTCTGCCGGACCCCGTCGCTGGACTCGCTGATTCCTCTCGTGTGACTCCTGTGAGAGCATGGGAGCCGAACATGGAATCGCCGAAGCGAATTCGAATCGACGGCCAGGCACCCATATTTCGAGGTTCTTCCTGAACCCAGAACACCGGAACATCTTTCCCGTACGCTGACATTTTCTGTCGCAGTTCTGCTTCCGGGAAAGGATACAGCTGTTCCAACCTCAGAATGGCCACGTCGTCGCGGCCGGATTCCTTCCGCACGCTTTCCAGTTCGTAGTAAATTTTCCCACTGCACAGCAGAATTCGATTCACGCCGGATGGATCTGCGCCGCTTTGGTCCGCCAGAACTTCATAAAACCGGCCGCTGGTAAAGTCAACGGATGGTGACACGGCTTCCTTGTGCCGCAGCAGACTCTTGGGTGTCATCACAACCAGCGGCTTTTTCCAGTGCCGCAGCGCTTGACGACGCAGCAAATGAAAATGCTGCGCCGGAGTGGTCGGCACGGCGATCTGCATGTTGTCTTCAGCCGCTAACGTCAAAAACCGTTCAAGTCGAGCACTCGAGTGTTCGGGCCCCTGTCCTTCAAAGCCATGCGGCAACAGCAACACCAGTCCACTCAGCCGCTTCCATTTGTCTTCGGCACTGGAAATAAACTGGTCGATGATGACCTGAGCAACGTTGACGAAGTCGCCAAACTGAGCCTCCCAGATCGTGAGTCCGTGGGGGCGGTCCAGACTGTAGCCGTACTCGAAGCCCAGTACACCAATCTCCGATAACGGGCTGTTGTGGATTTCAACCTGTTCCGGACGTGTTGCAAAATCCTGCAGGCCGATCCAGATCCGTCCATCCTGGGCATCATGCAGCGCCGCATGGCGATGGCTGAAGGTGCCGCGGCGAACGTCCTGACCGCTGAATCGCAGCTGCTGTCCAACCGCGACAACGGAACCCAACGCCGCAAGTTCCGCCATGCCCCAATCGAATGGAAGATCTCCCGATCCCATGCTGAGTCGCTGCTGCAGAATTCGGACAAGTCGTTTGTGAGGAGTAAAGTCCGCCGGCGGACTGCACAACGTCGTGACAAGTCGCTGCAGTTCCGCCGCACTGACGGTGGTGTCCACTGTATCCGCATCCGATACCGGTCCGCCAAAGAAATCCTTCCACGAACCGCCGCCGCTGTCGGTGAGAAAACTGAACTTCTCCTGTCGCGCTTCCTCAAGCTCATCTTCCAGCATTTTTGCTCGTCGCGCGACGATTTCGTCGGCGTCTTCACGAGTCAATTCACCCAGAGAAAGTGTGCTTTCGAGATAGCTTTCGAAAACCGTTTTTTGCTGTCGAATCCTCTGGTACATCGTCGGCTGAGTGAACGCGGGTTCGTCGCCTTCGTTGTGTCCGCGTCGACGAAAGCAGTACATGTCAACAATCACATCGCGTTGAAACTTTTGCCGGAAGTCCATTGCCAGCTGCACGACCTGAGCCACCGCTTCCGGATCTTCACCATTCACATGGAAGATCGGAATCTGCAGCATTCGGGCCACGTCGGTCGCGTATGTGCAGGACCGCCCTTCAGACGGCGACGTCGTGAATCCGATCTGGTTGTTGACGATAATGTGCAGCGTACCGCCCGTCCGATAACCGCTCAATTCGCTGAGATTCAGTGTTTCCTGAGCAACGCCTTCACCGGCAAACGCCGCGTCTCCGTGAATCAGAATGCCAAGGGCGCGACGACGTTCGAAGTCCTCGAGATGGTCCTGCTTGGCGCGCAGTCGACCCAGCGCCACCGGGTTTACGAACTCAAGGTGGCTGGGATTGAAGCAGAGTGTCAGATGCACTTTATGACCGGCGTCCGTCGTCCAGTCAGAACTGTAGCCAAGATGATATTTGACATCGCCACGGCCCATCTGCCGTTCCGGGTCACGGTCCTCGAACTCGCGGAAGATATGGCTCGGACGCTTGCCCATAATGTTGGCGAGCACGTTCAATCGGCCGCGATGAGCCATGCCCAACACGATCTGGTCAGTCCCCTGAGCACCAGCCCGCTCGATGGCCAGATCCAGCAGCGGAATCAAGCTCTCGGCACCTTCCAACGAGAAACTTTTTGCACCGACGTATTTCTTCTGCACAAATTCTTCGAACATCACGGCGTCGCTGAGCCGCGTCAGGACACGAATCTGTTCATCACGAGAAAGCCGCAGACGGTTGCCCGTTCGTTCCATGCGGTCGCGTAGCCACGACCGCACCTGCAGGCTGTCGATGTGCATGAACTGGACACCAATTGACCGACAATAGGTCATCTGCAGCCACTTCAGCATCTCACCCAGAGTCCGGCACTCCGCTCCACCGAACCACTGAGTGGAGAATTCCATACTCATGTGCTCTTCGGTGAAGCCGTAGAAGGCCGGATCAAGTTCCGGTGGCTCCGGACGTGCCGCCTGCAGTGGGTCGATCTGTGCCACCATGTGTCCGCGAACGCGGTAGTTGCGAATTAACTGGTCCAGACGCTCCTGCAGGACGGCGGTTTCAGAAGTTGCCGTATCTTCAGACGATGTCCTCTGACGGTGGAAGATACTGTCGCGCTGGAACGGAGTTTTCAGCAGTGCTGGCGTGACGTCCTCGTGACCAGCATGAATCTCGTCGAAATAGTCCCTCCAGTCCGGCGAAACGGAATTGCGGTCGTGCAGGTACACGCCGTATTGCTGCTCAATGAACGCGAGACTCTGAGTACTTAGCTGCGAAATCGGACCGCGATGTTTGCCGGTCGACACAGATTCAGTCGGACTGTCCAAAAACGATGGAGCTGCGGCAGGCTGATGAGAAGACGGTGACATTATTCTGATTGCGACCCATTCATGTCAAAATGCAGCACAGTACGATTGGTCCTTGTCTCGCTGTTGCGGAGAGGGCCGGAGCGAGTGATGCCCTGAAGGGCGAATGACGAGCGTTGTTTAAGCAATGTCGCACGGAGAAACTCGTGTTGCGCGACGCAAGTCGTCATGGGAGCTTTCCTGTTCGACATTGAACAATCAAATGCATCTGTCACGTATCGGCGCTCGAAATCCGGGATTCCCGGCCAATCCGCGGAAACGCGCTGTCGCCCAGGGCAGTTTCTGAATCATAGACTCACTATACTGAATAGGAAGTTCGGGAGACGTCGCTCCGGAAGTATTTACCACGATTGCGTCAAGGTGGCCGGAGCAGCCTGTCACCGCAGGACTTCGTCCGGAATAACGAATGCCGAACAGGGAATTTCGAGTAGCGATGTAAGCACTCTGTGATGCACGTCAGCAGTAGAAGTTCCGTGTTCGACGTTCAGCGCCCTCCACCCCCATTTTCACTCAAACACCCACAGCCATGCCCGCGCCCGCCCACATCGGCATCCTGACCGTTTCCGACCGAGCCAGTCGAGGCGAATATGAAGACCGCGGGGGCCCCGCCATTCACGACTATCTTACGGAAGTCCTGTGCAGCGAATGGATCGCCAAGCCGATCATCATCAGCGACGAACAGCCGGAAATCGAAGCAGCGATCAAACAACTTGCGCACGACGAGGGATGTTGCCTGATTATCACGACCGGAGGCACCGGCCCCGCAGCTCGCGACGTTACTCCGGAAGCGACAGAAGCGGTCTGCGAAAAAATGATGCCCGGCTTCGGCGAACTAATGCGGAAAGTATCGCTGGAAAAAGTTCCGACAGCGATTCTGTCCCGCCAGACCGCTGGTATCCGAGGCGGCTCACTGATCGTGAACCTTCCCGGACAACCCAAAGCCATCGCTGAATGCCTGGACGCCGTCTTCCCTGCCATCCCCTACTGTATCGATCTCATCGGCGGCCCGTTCCTTGAGACAAACGAGGACCGAATCGTGGCATTCAGGCCAAAGAAGAAGAAGTAGCCTGGTCGCTGCGGTTATTCGCCAGC
This sequence comes from Fuerstiella sp., assembly GCA_039831575.1. Classification (GTDB taxonomy): domain Bacteria; phylum Planctomycetota; class Planctomycetia; order Planctomycetales; family Planctomycetaceae; genus Fuerstiella. Next base: position 19,114 of record JBDONA010000832.1, read on the forward strand.
TACCGAATCAATCTGGCCCCGCACTTTCTCTACGAATTCAGAGGGCGTAAACGGTTTCTGCAGAAATGCAGCCTGAGAAGCCGCCAGGTCAACTTCCGCGATCGCATCGTTGGTAAATCCACTCATGTAAAGAATTGGCAGGTCCGGCTTTTCACTTTGCAGCCTGTTCACCAATCCCGGCCCATTCATCGATGGCATAACGACGTCCGTAATCAACAAGCGAATCTCATCCTGATAGCGGTCAAAACACTTGAGAGCTTCTTCCGCGTCGACGGCGATAACGACGCGATATCCGGCAGTTTCGAGAATTATTCGCAACAAGTTACGAACAGCCTCTTCATCTTCAACCAGTAGGACAGTCTCACTGTCACCGGCCGCGTATGGAATTGACATAGGAGCAGCGGTCGACACCATCTCGCTGGTCACAGGCCAATAGACACTGACCGTGGTGCTGTTCCCCTCTTCACTCTCTGCAGAGACGAAGCCTCCATTCTGTACGATACAACCATGGGCAACCGCCAGTCCCAGTCCCGTACCGTCACGGCCTTTCGTGGTAAAAAACGGTTCAAACATTCGCGAGAGCGTATCTGCTGACATGCCGATCCCGTTGTCAGTGATCGCTACCCGAACAAATTCTCCTTCCGGCAGCTCCGGTTGCGGCAACTTGTCCGCACTCAACAGCACGGCTTCCGTCCGGATCAGAATCTCACCGGAATTCATGGTCGCGTCGCGTGCGTTCATGACGATATTCATGATCGCCTGGTCCAGCTGGCTGCGATCAACCTTTATGAGCGGCAGCCTGGGAGCCAGACTCGTACTGAGCGTCACACGTTCTCCGACAAGACGCTGAAGCAGGCCACGTGATTCCTGAATAACTGCGTTGACGTCCAGAACCTCAGGTTCCACGACCGACCTTCTGCTGACCGCCAGTAAGTGTCTGGTTAACCGCGCCGCCCGTTCACCCACTTCCAGAATGGACGACACGGACCTGGAATGAGCGTGGTCGGCACTCATCTGGCTGAGCAGGATCTGACAGTGGCTGTTAATGACCGTCAACAGGTTGTTGAAGTCGTGAGCGATGCCACCAGCCAG
>JBDONA010000213.1:0-20135 GCA_039831575.1 Fuerstiella sp.
GATTGTCAGAGGTAGTGCTGGGCAGTATATGCTAACCTGATGAGCGAAGTGCAAAGGGTCGGGAGTCTTTTTCAGCCGTAGGCGGATTCTGCTTAAATGCCGCTCATCCAAAAAGACTTCCGCCCCTCTGCTCGATGGCTTCGTCAGGCCAGGACAGGTCCTGGCCTGACGAAGCCATAATTGTCAGGACCGGTCCTGACCTACGGAAACTCTCAACTCGATTTTCCCTGCGGCAATGTTGTCTTTCTTTTTTTTCAGCGAGCTATTGATGAAGTCTGCGACCCTCCTGATCGCGATCCTGTTGTTTCATGCACCCATTTGTCCAGCAGCGGACAGTGAGAAGCCAAACGTCGTTCTGGTCATGTGCGACGACCTTGGTTACGGCGACCCACAGTGTTTCAATCCTAAGTCGCCGATTCGTACGCCAAACATCGATGCGATGGCCGCGGCGGGCATGAAATTCAAACGGTTTTACTCGGCAGCCCCCGTTTGCAGCCCCACACGAGGCAGCTGCCTCACAGGCCGCCATCCCTATCGATACGGGATTTATTCAGCCAATACCGGTCACATGAAGCAGCAGGAGATCACTCTGCCGGAACTGCTGAAGATTAAAGGCTACACGACAGGACACTTTGGCAAATGGCATCTCGGGACACTGACGACCACGGTCAACGACTCAAACCGGGGCGGACCTCGCGGTCAGAAGAACTATTCCGTCCCCAGCCAGCATGGATACGACGACAGCTTCGTCACGGAATCGAAGGTGCCCACATTTGATCCCCTGATCAAACCAGAGAATGCTGGCAAACATGCGTGGGATGAAATTGATGACAAGTCGAAAGCCGTCGCTTACGGAACTCATTACTGGGACCATGCCGGGCGAGCCGTCACAGAGAATCTGGAAGGTGATGATTCCCGCATCATCATGGACCGTGCCGTGCCGTTTATTGAATCGGCCGTGGCAAAGAAGAAGCCGTTCTTCGCCGCCATTTGGTTTCACGCACCTCATCTGCCGGTCGTTGCCGGCCAAGAACATGTCGCTCCGTACAAACAGCACACCGTCTACGAGCGAAACTACTACGGCTGCGTGACGGCGCTGGACGAGCAGGTGGGACGGCTGAGAGCCACGTTGCGGACGCTCGGCGTATCAGAAAACACTCTGCTGTGTTTCTGCTCTGACAACGGGCCGGAGGGGCAGGATGGCAAAGCACCGGGATCGGCCGCCGAATTTCGGGGGCGCAAGCGATCGCTGTACGAAGGCGGCGTCCGCGTGCCCGGCATTATCGAATGGCCGGGCACAATCGCGGCTGGTTCGTCAACGAACTTTCCGGCCGTGACCAGTGATTATCTGCCGACCGTGCTGGACGTATTGGGCATCAGTTATCCGAGCGACCGGCCGCTTGACGGAGTTTCGCTGGTTGATGTGATTCGCGGGAAGAACGTGCAGCGCAGCAAACCGATCGGTTTTCAATCGAGGAGTCAGATCGCGTGGCACTCCACTTCGCACAAGCTGTACAGCGGCGACGGTGGGAAGACGTGGGAACTGTACGACCTGGCAGCCGATCCGGGCGAATCGAACAATCTCGCCGCTGCCGAACCTGGACTGACAGAGCAGCTAAGGTCAGAAGCAATCGCATGGCAGGAATCATGCAAGCGAAGCGACGGCGGAGCGGATTACTGATACCGACACGCAGCGTAAGCCAGTGAGTTTTTAATCGCAAAAGACCCACTCGCTTGTGCTTCGAGCTGGTATTATGCCGCGTCCTGATGACGGCAATCTCCTGGCAGCCATCAAACGCAGCATTGCCATTCCCGGGCGTTAGCCCGCATCGGCTTGCGGGCCGCCCCGCACGTTAGCCCGCGTCGGCCTGCGGGCCGCCCCGCACTTCGAAGATGGCTTCGACTTCTACGGCAGCACCGGTGGGCAACGCAGCGAAGCCGAGTGCACTGCGAGCGTGATAGCCGTCGCCGTCTTTTCCGAAAATTTGGTGCAGCAGGTCAGAGCAGCCGTTGATCACCAGGTGCTGATCCGTGAAGTCCGGCGCCGAATAGACACATCCGAGCACCTTGATAACTCGTAGTCCGTCCAGTGTGCCATGAGCGTTGTAGACCGAACGCAGGATCTTCTTTGCGCAGTCTTTGGCGGCATCGTATCCCTGCTCAACTGAAACGTCTTTGCCAAGCACTCCCGTCAGATCACTGGTGTGACCGGACGTGATCAGCTGATTGCCGCTGCGGAGGCAAAGATTCAGGTAGCCGGGTTCCAGTGATTCCAGGGAAACTCCTAATTCTCTTGCTTTTGCTTCTGCGCTCATGACTTTGTTCGCTGTTTCAGTGAAGGAATGATGGATTTGAATCTGTTAGTTGGGCGGCGACACGTTCTGCCTGCATCTCGATATAACCAACGGCAGCGGACAGGCAGGTGGCGCGTCCTTAGCGGACAATCCTGCGATCGGAATGTCGGCTGAGGGTGTTGTAGAGCCCCGCCAGACTATCGGCAAGTCATGACGGTGTAGTCGTCAATCATGGGTGCAGTAACGGTGTGTGTGTGTTCCGACCGGCGGTGGGTGGCCGGGGCTGGACTGAGCCCGCGAAGGAAGCCACGGGGCTTCACTCATACCTCGTTCCAACGTCGGCCACCCTCCCCAACTTTACAATCAGTCATTGTCGCAACAGTTCGTCATTAGGGCATGTTCTGCATGAGCCTGGTATAGCGAAGCGGCGACAGCAGGTTTTCCATTTGGCGCGTCAGCTGGCATGATCTGAGGCACCGGTCTCGCTAGAATTTGAAATTGCAAAAGGCCGGTAAGGAACGCCCGCTTTACAACGTCACGCTGCGTGGTCAGCAGCGACCGAAGTCACGGCACATGGTCACGCATTCAGTTAAGGCGAAGGATGACAACCGCACAGCACACCGGCAGGAAGTCGAAGCCATATCTGAAGCTGTTCGTTTTGGCCACAGTTGCGACTGCTGTTGTCTATGGGTACACACAATACGGCGACACGTTGACTCTGGATACTCTTGCACAGCGAGAAACCGAGCTTCGCGAGTATCAACAACTGCATCCGATCCTGATTTACGGCCTTGCATTCGGCGTTTACGTGGCAGTGACCGGGTTGTCGCTGCCGGGGGCGGCCACAGTATTGTCGCTGGTTTACGCGTGGTATTTCGGATTGGTCCGAGGAATCGTTCTGGTCAGCTTCGCGTCAACGATGGGAGCCACACTGGCATTTCTGTTGAGTCGCTACCTGCTGCGGGAAACGATACAGAATCGGTTTGGTGAGAAGCTGAAGGCATTCAACCGCAATCTCGAAGAAGAAGGGGCCTTCTATCTGTTCACGCTGCGACTGATTCCGGCCGTGCCTTTCTTTGTGATCAACGTGGTGATGGGACTGACTCCCATGAAAACCCGCACCTTCTGGTGGGTTAGTCAGGTCGGGATGTTTCCTGGCACAATCGTCTTCGTTTATGCAGGATCAAGCGTACCTGATCTGGCAACACTGGCCGAGAATGGTGCGTCCGGAATACTGAGTCCGCAGTTGTTAGCGGCCTTTGTAGTGTTGGGGCTGTTTCCTCTGGTGGTAAAAAAACTGCTGGCACGGTTCAAGCCCGGGCACGTGAACGCAAACAAGTAGGCTGCGTGCTTGCACGCACCATATTGCGAGACCGATTTCATTCGTCATTCAGTTGTCGCGGTTCGGGCGAGCACTCACCCTACCGTGTTCTGGCACGGACTCTGAGAACCACTCACACTAGACGCCTCCCGTTCAAAGTACGTCGGCGCATCCGACACCACACGCTCGCTGGATTCGCAGCACCGCGCAGATTCGATATCATTCGCTTTCGCACGGAACGACGCTGTCCTAACCTGTCCGTCGTAAAGCAACAGCGCTGCGGGTGGGGGTTCGTGCGGAATTGCCGTTATTGTTACAGGCGCGGCCCACGCAGGTGAGTTTCTCAATCGCACAGAACCCACTCGCTTGCGCGTCGAGCTTGTATTGTTGCCCTTTTCCAGGGGCCTTCCTCATACCACCGGCTGTGCTGGTGGATCTGCTTTGATTCCGGGAAATGCAGAGTGACTGAACGCATCGTAATACTTGACGCGCAAACGCTGAATCCAGGTGATCTCAGCTGGCAGGCATTCCACGATCTGGGCGACGTCAGCATCCACGACCGCACTCCCGCGTCGCTGGCCGTGAGCCGATCGATGGAAGCCACCGCCGTCATCACCAACAAGGTGACACTGGATGCGAAGACGATTGCACAGCTTCCCCGACTGCAGTACATCGGTGTCACGGCGACCGGCTACAACATCGTTGACGTCGACGCTGCAACTGCACACAACGTGACTGTGACAAACGTGCCCGTGTATGGAACTGACTCAGTCGCTCAGCACACGATTGCTTTGATGCTGGATCTCGCACGCGGCATTCGTGCTCATGATGCGGCTGTCAAGCAGGGTGAATGGACAGACGACGACGATTTTTGTCTGCCGTGCGGACCGATTATTGAACTGTCCGGCAGGACGCTGGGCGTTGTCGGCCTCGGACGGATCGGTCTGGCAGTTGCTCGCATTGGTCAGGCAATGGGCATGCGCATTATGGCGGCTGGCCGAGGAGCAGACGGCCGTACAACCGTCGACGGAGTCGACGTTGAGTATGTTCCGGTGGATCGCCTGTTCCAGCTGTCCGACGTCGTTTCACTGCACTGCCCGCTGACGAATGAAACCGCAGAAATCGTGAACGCCGATCGACTTACACTTATGAAACCGACAGCTTTCCTGATCAATACCAGTCGTGGTCAGCTGATTGATCAGCCGGCCCTGGCTCAGGCACTGCAGGACGAGCAGATTGCAGCGGCAGCACTTGACGTGCTGGATGTGGAGCCGCCCGCCAGAGACAATCCACTGCTGAGTGCTCCACGATGTTTGATTACTCCACACGTGGCGTGGTACGCCCTGGAAGCTCGATCAAGGTTGCTGGCCATGTCGGCCGCCAATCTGAAATCATTCGTTAGTGGCGACCCACAGAATGTGGTCAATCAACGATAGCGGGCCATTTTGACACGGCCCCCGGCGATTACCGTTCCAGTCCCGCACGAAGCCTGTCAAGGTTTGCGGACATTCGAGCAACCAGACTGGTTGCACTGTCCGCGCCGAGCATGACTGACTCGCAGGTGTCGACCGCGACGCACGTCATTCCCGTTGCCTGAAGGATTTCCATCCGATTCTCGCTGCAATCTGTGCGAATCAGAATCAGCTGCGGTGAAGTGCTCTTGATGTCATCAAGTGTTTCCTGTGTCAACACGCCGCCGTCAGACCACTGAATCAGATGTGCCTTCCAGCCTAACCGAGTGGTCAGGTAATGAAAATCAGTTCCGTCGGTGAGAACAGTGATTGTGTCACCGGCGCTGTCATTCGCGAGTTGCTGCAGCTGCTGATCCAGTTGATCAAATGTGTTGCTGAATGCGATAGTCCGCTGAGAAATCGCGTCGGCTGCATCCGGAGCAAGTCTCAACAGCTGTTCTTCAACGCGGCGCAACTGTGCCGCGGCCAACTCAGGATCAAGCCAGATTGTCGGAATCGTTTCACGGTCCGATCGCTGACCCACCGGGCCATGCTGGTGTGTGACGGCGTCCGCAACCTGCAGCAGCTTGTCGCGGAAACTGCTCGACGTGTCGACGATTCTCGAACGCGGCAGCGATAACGTCTGCGCCCACGGTTCGTAGCCAGCGCCGTTGAACAGGACCACGTCAGCCACCTGCAGTTTCCGAACGTCTTCCGACGACGGTAGCCACATTCGCGACGTCTGTCCGTCCGACACTGCATATTCCACCACAATGGCGGCGCCTGCCAATTCCGACGCCATTCTGTATAGCGGGTAGCTCGTTGTCACGACGACCGTTTGCCGGCTGTCAGCACCTGCCGAATCGTTATCGGGGCTGGTTGCTGTCCCACAGCCTGTCAGAAGAGCGCCCAACAACAACGCACATTCGAATCGCTGCCAACGGTTAACCATCACGGCTCGCTCATCTGATGGTGGTACTTCCGTACATGCCGTCGCACTGGCAATCTGTCTGTCGCAAAATGTGCAACTGAATGTTGTCCGATCGTGGTGCCGCTGGCAATGTCAGGGCAGGATCTGGCTGTTTTGAAAATAAAGCAATTCATTCAAACGCTGGTCCGTGCGGAAGAAAGGTGTGTTGCGACGGTCCGGGAACTCTACTTAACCTTGCGGCAGATGGGAATTGTCACGGACCTGACGGTGGGACATCCTGCCGCGCGTGACCGCTTTGCCGCCGCGCGGTTCAGGCATGTGCGGCCGCACGCGCAGAGTGAGACCCGGCCCGTGGCGCCGACTGCCGTTCCGCCCGCGTCAGTCGGCAGAATCCGCCACTTATTGCCGTGTCTCCGTTCCAAACAACAGGCAACGACGCTGCTGGTAGACTGTCGACCTGTCTGAAACACCGCTGGACAGATACGATTGGGCGAAGTGGAACGCTGCTGCGGTAGTGGCGTCAGGGTTTGCGCATGGAAGCCGAGCCAAAATGCTGGAACGTCAAAAACCGAATTACTCAGCGTCGACGATGGCGGTACTGTGCCTGATCACGTTAGCTGCAAGCGGATGCATCAGTAGACTCCCGGGCGCTCGTTCGTCGCTCTCTCCGCGGATGGCTTCTGTGGACCGTGAGGATGTGTCGACCGTTCGTTCCCAGAGTGAGAAATTGGCCGGGAACTGGACAACGCCGCTTCTAACCCGGAATATCGGCAGCGGACATACCGGAATTTCCACTTCCCCGGTCGCCCCTGACCCGCAAAACGCATTAACTAACTCGGCACCTACACGCACGGCACGGTTGTTGACACCGCAATTCAATGGGCACAAATCGAATCGAACTCCGACTGCGGGATCCGCCGGCACTTACGGCACTTACGGCGCCCCGGTCAACATCACACCCACGCAACCAGACGTGGGTCCGAGGACACAGGAGCCTGCCGGGGCACTGAATCTGACGGGCGGACACTCTGCGAGGTCGGCTGCTAATCAAATTCGCGCCATTATTAATCAGAGATCCGCCAGCGAAATGTCGCAGGGAAACCTGCTGGCAGATCGCGACGCGGAATGGCGAGTACTGTCAGAATCACAACAGCCTGACGCGGCAGAAAACGAACTTCAGACTGACGCGGGCCTGCCTCGGGCAGTCCGCGAATCCAACGGTGTCCCGCTGCCTGTTCGGACGGTGACACTGCTCGGTCCGACCACGCCAATTACCGAAACCGGCGATATCGGTGAATCAATTCCGATTCAGCAAAACAAAGAAGCCACCAACATCGCACCGGCCCCTGCGACAGAACCTTCGGTGTTCGACAGATTGCGAGAACTCTACGATCCTTCGGCGGAATCCGGCCCCAGGCAGATTTTTAAGCGACAGTTTCAACGACTACAGCCTTCATGGAGTCCGTTCCGAGAACGGGAAGAACAAGCTGTCGCATTACCATCGGAGCCACTGCCTTCCGAAACTGCGGAGGTTTTGATAGATGGCGCAGAGGTGCCCGCCGAGGTCAGCCCTTTGTTATTGCAGCTGATTGCCGAAACCATCGATGAGTTGAACAATTGGCCCGGCCTGAGAAACGGAGCGCCCAGAAACGTGGATCAGTTTCGGCGTCGACACCAGGATCTGCGATTGTTGCAGTTGGTCGCCAATCAGCCAGGTGAAGCCATTGCGGCCATTGAGACCATGCCGTCGGCGGAACAGGACTTCTGGCAGGAACTGATGTTGGGGCTGGCTCAGTATCGTTCCGTCTCAGAGGAAGACGATCGAGAAGTGGCGCTAACCAACGCTGCCGGACAATTAACGTCTGCAGTTCGGCGCCTGGCTCCAGTGGCGGCGCTGCGGTGTCGTCGGCTGGACATCTGTAGCAGAATCTTCAGCTATGGACGAATCGAGACATTTCCATCCAATGATTTCGAGCCAGGTCAACCGATTCTGCTGTATGCTGAGCTGGAAAACTTCACCACCGAGCCGACTCCGTCGGGAACACGTCGCACCAGTTTCGACGCTCAGCTGCAGATACTTCACGAAGACGAATCGGCGGATCCCATAGAAACGATCAACCTGGCCAACATCACCGATGAATCATCATCCGAGCGGTCGGACTACTATCAGAGTTTTGAACTGACGGTGCCCTCTCATCTTGCTCGGGGGACGTATCGCATTCGAATTCGGCTGCGGGATCGAATCAGCGGCAAAGTGACACAAGAGGGCGTATTCTTTCAGGTCCGCTAGTTCAGCCGGCACTGCAGCAGCAACTGCAGCAGCAACTGCATGTGGCTGGGGGTGTGACAGAGATCGTGCGTTATCCTGACACTGCAGATTTTCGTTCCAGCAGATAAAATGCACTGTCGGCACGCAGGTTAGCGGCCCATGGACTGTCGACCGCTCGCCCGTTAATGATCGGACGCTCCTCGACGATACGCAGGCCGATGCTTTGCATCAGATCCCGAAAGTCATGCATCGACATAAAGTGCAGGTTCGGTGACTCGTGCCATTCGTACGGCAACGTCTGAGTGATGGGGGTGCGGCCGCGGCGCAGTACCTCGTAACGAACTCGCCAGTGACCGAAGTTTGGTACGACCACCAGCCCACGGTTGGCCACACGCAGCATTTCCGTCAGTAGTTCTTTGGGACGCTGAATCTGTTGCAGAGTCTGGCTTAGAACTGCAAAATCAAATGTATCAGACGGGATGTCTGCCAGACCCTGGTTCAGGTCAGCGGCCACAACAGACAAGCCACGGCAGATGACAGCGGTCACGTTTTTCTGCTCGACGTCGATCCCGACAACGTTGCAACCTCGCTCGTCGCTGAGACGCTGCATCAATCTTCCGTCACCGCAGCCCAGGTCAATGACACGGCTGTTTTTATCGATGTGGCGCATGATCAAGTCGTCGGCCAGCTGGACCGTCGGATCGGGAAGTTGGTATCGAGTGTTCGACATATGTGGTTCTACAACGAATTTCGCTGACTCATGGCCGCGGTTGAAGTGTTTTCATAGCAGAACGGATGCCCCCACGAGCCAGAACCTGTTCCGCCAATTTGTAAATTGCCCTATTCGCCGGCCGACGATCTGCCCGCAAGTTGGGTTTGTTCCAGGAAGGGAGCCACCATCTCGGTCAACGGTCCCAGGTCAATCAGAAAGGAATCGTGCCCAAACGGACAGGGCAATTCCGTGAAGGAGACGTGTTTACCGACCTGCAGCAGCGCTGAAACAAGTTCTTTGCTTTGCGCCGTCGGAAACAGCCAGTCAGTGTCATACGACGCCACCAGAAAACGGGTTTTTACATTTTTTAAGGCGTCCGCGAGCGAGTCATAGCCTTCGGCCAGGTCGAAGTAGTCCATCGCTCGAGTCAAATACAAATAGCTGTTCGCGTCAAAGCGTTGTACGAAACGTTTTCCCTGGTAATGAAGATAGCTTTCAATCTGAAATTCCGTTTCCTTCTGCATATCGAAGGCAAATCGATCACTGTCCTGCAGTCGTCGACCAAACTTCAATTCGATCGAGTCCTCAGATAAATAGGTAATGTGAGCAATCATGCGGGCCAGTGACAAGCCATAGCGAGGTCCTTCGCCATCGTAATACTTGCCATTGGCAAATTCCGTATCTGCATAGATGGCGCGCCGACCAACCGCATTGAATGCGATGCCCTGTGCCGCCAGCTTCGGTGCCGAAGCCAGCACAATGGCCCCGCGAACCTGATCCGGAAACCGCACGGCCCAGTCAAGTACCTGCATTCCACCAAGGCTTCCGCCGACCACGGCCAGTAACTGGCGGATCCCAAGATGTGTCACGAGCTCCGAATGCGCAGAGACAATGTCCGACACCGTCAGGAACGGAAACTCAAGGCAAAAGCGCTCTCCGGTGGCCGGATCGATGCTTCCGGGACCGGTTGTTCCCTGACAGCCACCCAACACATTGGCACAAATCACAAAATATCGGTCGGTGTCAATACCCTTGCCCGGTCCGATGAAGCCATCCCACCAGCCAGGTTTTTCGTCGTCCTCGGTTCCATGATACCCAGCGGCATGAGCATCACCGGTCAGGGCGTGACAGATAAAAACAGCGTTATCACACCGCTCATTCAGCGTTCCGTACGTTTCATACGCAACGGTCGTCGGTCCCAGCTTAGAGCCCGCCTGAAATGTGAGTTCGTTTGGCGGTTCAAACAGCGTCGCATACTTTGTCTGCACGTTCCCCATGTCACCGCTCAAGGGCACGGTTGCATTTGCCTGTTCACTGGGTTTCATTAACATGGCCAATCTGAGGCATTTCGGGACCCATGGGTAACTGCGGAGCCACACTTGTCTTCATAATCTGTCAGAATGCTTTGATTTCAGGGCTACTGCCGCGCCGTCCGGGCTGAACATACAGTGTTTTGTCCGGGCAGCAGCAATTCGGCCTTCAGGACACTGTCCAAAAAAGTGATGTTCGCACGAACTGCTTGACATACCCATTGTATCCAGTGAAAAGCAGCAATTCGACGCAGTCAGAATGAAACGTGCCAGGATTCGAAACGCATTCAGTCGGCCAGGGGCAGATTGCCGATTGCTCTAATGATATACGCTGCTTTTCAGGTTTGATGGGCCGCCGCTTTGGCGGACTTCTTGTATTGCAGGCGACTCTGGGTCTGCCGTAAAACACTTACGCTCTATTCGCCCGAATATTCCAATCAATTCGGGCGGAAAACGTCGTAGCATGGAGGCTGGGATGGCTGGGACACGGATTGTAAATACGCTGCATGCACAGGAAATCGCACAGATTCTGGGCGCGACCATTATTGGCTCCGGCGACTGCAGTGTCAGCGGTGCCGATTTCATCGAACGAGCGACGGCTACGCAATTGGCATTTGTGGGCTGCAAAAGAAATCTGAAACGGGCCTCTAACTCCAGCGCGAAACTCATCATCGCCCCGGAAACTGTCCGTGATCAACTGGATGAATTCCCCGGCCGGACGTTTCTATTGGTCGATGAGCCGGAAACTGCTTTCCTGCAGATCGTGGGTTTGTTATTGCCTGAGCGTCGTCGAAAGTCCATTGGGATCTCTGCACAGGCTGCTGTCGCTGCGTCCGCGACAATTGGCTCCAAAACAAATATTCATGCATTCGTGACGGTTGGTGAAGACGTTGTCATTGGCGAGAACTGTGATATCGAGTCTGGCGCTGTGATCGGTGACGGTTGCGTGCTTGGTGATGATGTCAGAATCAGCGCGAACGTTGTTCTGTATCGGGATACGATGATCGGAGACCGCGTTGGTATCGACTCCGGGACGGTCATTGGATCAGAAGGCTTTGGGTATCGGACCGTCGACGGTCAACACGAGCGCCTGTTGCACGCCGGTAACGTGCGGATCTGTGACGACGTCGAGATTGGTGCCTGTACCACGATTGACCGTGCCAAGATTGGTTCGACCGTCATCGGGAAAGGCACACGAATCGACGACCAGGTGATGATCGCTCATAACTGTCAAATCGGGGAACACAACCTGCTGGTGTCCCACACGGGAATTGCCGGGTCATCCAGCACAGGTGCGTATGTCGTTTGTGCCGGCCAGTCAGGCGTCGCCGATCACGTGCACCTGGGTGATGGAGCGATGGTGGGCGCAAAAACGGGTGTCCATCGTGACATGCCAGGTGGTCAGAAGTATCTCGGTATTCCGGCCCGACCGGCCGGCGAGTACGCTCTGGAAACAATGGCGTTGAAGCGACTTCCGGAAATGCGGGTGACGGTAAAGGATTTGCAGAAACAGATGGCCGCTCTGCAGGATCAAATGAGTCAACTGTTGTCCGCAACTGACTCGCACGTCGACAGTCAGGATCAAGCGGCTTAGTGCTTCCGGTGTGACGGCCTTTTCTTATGATGAGTCATTTGCCAATCCACAACGACATTCTTCCGTTTACGCCAAAACAGCGTGTCGACACTGCCGCGGCGAAACCGTCGCGCCTGGGACTGCTGGCGGGCGGTGGCCGGTTTCCTGTGGAATTTGTTCGAGCCGCACAATTGGCGGGGCATTCCGTTTTTGGCCTTGGCATTCAGGGAATGGCGTCCCGAGAACTGGCTGGCCTGTGCGACGAGTATCGCGTCGCCCCACTGGCTCGCATCGGCAAAGCCATTCGTCTGTTCAAGCGTGCCGGTGTGGACAGAATTGTGATGGCTGGCAAGATCGAAAAGACCGTGCTGTTTCATTCATTCCGGTGGATGCGGCTGATGCCGGATTGGCGGACGCTGCACATGTGGTTTCGCTACGCCAAAGAAAACAAGAAGGATGACACGATCCTGCTGGCCGTCATTCGGGAATTCGAGCGAGACGGATTTGGTTTTGATTCTGCCCTTCAATACGTTCCGGAGTTGCTTGTGAAACACGGCTTTCTGACGACCCGAAAACCCAGTGCCAAACAGTGGCATGATATTCAGTTTGGCTGGGATCTGGCGCGCGAAATGGGGCGCCTTGATGTCGGTCAGACAGTTGTTGTGAATGACACGGCCGTGCTGGCGGTGGAAGCGATCGAAGGCACAGACGAGTGCATTCGCCGGGCCGGAGAACTGTGTCGGCGAGGCGGCTTTACGGTCGTGAAAGTGGCAAAGCCTCAGCAGGATATGCGTTTCGATGTTCCGACCGTTGGTGTCGAAACGATCAAGACGATGCATCAGGCTGGCGGGCGGGTCCTGGCCATCGAGTCGGGGATGACCATTATTCTGGACCCGGAAGAAGTGGCCAGTCTGGCTGACCGTTTCGGCATTTCCATTGTCGCGGTGAACGCGGATGAACTGTCTTTGCTGATTGCCGCGTGACGTCCGGTGGATTCAGCCGGGGACGATTCCAGCCGTTTCAACATGTCACCTTGCCGACGGCAATCTCAATCCAGCCGGTCCAGACTTCGCCGGGAGGCAGCACCTGCAGGCCGGCGTCAACGCCCTGCTGCTGCAGATTGATGGCGTCCGTCGTGCACGTGTAGGGTTCAAGACACACAGCAGTGGTCCACGGTGGCGTAAACGCAACGATTTCGCGAAACGAATCATCGCATCGCTGTACCACCTGAGTTCCCGCATGTTCGTCAACGATGCGGCATTCGACCACCCCGTCAACGCTTTGCACGCCGGTGTACACGTCGTCCAGCTTCAGTGTGTCAAACGCCGGACCATCCTGCAGTGATACAATGCTGTCACCGTGCAGAATACGGCCTGTCGGCAGACAACCGTCCAGTTCCCACTGTTTACTCACCGGAGCGTGCACCGTGCAGTTGCCAGGTGAGCTGCTGTCTGCCAGTGGAATGCGAAAATATGAGTGATTGCCGAACCCCCATGGCAGAGGCACGTCTGTCGGGTTGCGGACGGTAATATCGGCCCGCAGACAGGCGTCATTCAACGAGTAACAGATTTCGATTTCCCCGTCGGTGGGCCACAGTGGCAGGCGTTCCGGAGCGTCTTCGCTGATACGGAAGATTCCGGTCACCGACGAATCAGTCTGACTGAGGACTCGCCAGGGGCGGTCGAGACAGAAACCGTGAATGGCGTTTCCGGCACCTTCGTAGCCCACCAACGATTCCGGCAATTCATAGTCTTTGCCATCCCACGAGTAGCGTCCACCGCGGATTCGGTTGGGAAAGGGAAACAGCAACGGGATCCCGCTGTGGCTGGGCGGTTCGTCGCCGGCTGCGAATCCGTCTGCTGCATGAAGGACTGAGACGGATTCATCGCCCAGTTCGGCGATGAACTCAAAACAATTGAATCCCAGGTGGGCGGCAACTTTCGCGGTTGATCCTGTCAGTGGATCGTTCAGTGCGACGACTGGCATGGTGCGTACTTTCGGAAGGCTATTCTATCGCACCCGGCGATATTCCTGGCCGGGCGGCGGTGTGTGTCGTGTGCAGTGTGTGGAGACAATTCGACGTTGTTAACCGCACAGCTTTGCCCCGCCAGCACATCCGAGTGAATTTTGCTCTAATTCCATTCGGCATTCGGGACGTCGTGAGGCAGCAGGCGGTTTTTCTGTTGCAGCCGACGCGTACAGGCTTCCCAGATCTCATACGGGTCTTCTTCAAAGACCAGCTCGGCTTCCGCGGGCATGATTCTCCAGTCGCCGCGGTCCAGTTCGCCGTCCAGTTGTTCCGGTCCCCATCCGGCATACCCACGGTAAACGCGAAATCCGCAATCGAGTTCGCAGCCGGCCTTTCGGTTAATCAGAGCATCAAACGATTCATGACTGCCCGTCACGAAAATGCCCCCCGTGATCTCTTCGTCGGAACTTCCCAATTCCACGCAACTGTGCAGAATGAACAGAGACGACGTTTCGACGGGACCACCCGAATAGATGGGGCCCATTCCGACCGACGACATCTTGACCTCCTCAATGGCCGCATCAACGGCAACCGAATCCGGCCGATTGATGATTAGCCCCATCGCACTGTCGTCGTTGTGTTCGACCATCAACACGACCGACCGATAAAAACTCGGATCACGCAGATGATTGGCCGCGACCAGTAAATTGCCTCGAAGGCTGGCAGACATGACACGCTCGCTGCAGGGTAACGGTGCAAACGGAAAGAATGCGAAACTCCCGCCCGCACGACTGTCGCCGCACCCGCTCACAGGAATGGCGACGTTCGCACGATCAGCTATAGCTCAGCAGCCCTCCAGTTGCCAATCAGTTTGCTGAATTTCTGCATTCGGAGGGCAATCTGCAGCCGGTACTGTGAGAGGTACCCGGGAGAACGCAAAGCCTGTCGTTGAATCCAGGTCCCATCCAGCTGACGCCAGGAGCGTAACGCCCGTGTGCGGCGTCAATGAGACGCTTGAGGTGGTTAAGTCTTCAACGCAAGACAACGATGAAAGCTACCGTGTCATCGCTGAGGCGTACGGTCTGGCGGTCCGCGGCTGGGTCATTTGATACTGATGACCCCGGAATCGAGGCAGGACTGGACTCCGAGGTGGCCGATCGGACAATGGCGCTTTGCAGGATAGCGGGAAAAACATTACCAGGTCATTAACACGGCGTCATTGACTCACTGAGAATCACATCGTGAAGAACCTTCTCCGCCTGTCGCTTTTCATCATCGCCCGCACCGGGCTGTTCCTGGCTGCCGCCATGTGGATTGTGGGGCAATCGTGGACAGTGTGCCGGATCGTCTGTGTCTCATCACACATTATGGGCATAGCAACAGATAATGAATGTTGTGTCATCTCACACGCCTCACAGAATGCAGGAGATTCACCGAGCTTCACCATCGAGCCGTCACGGGACCGCAGGGCCTCTGTCGCCGTGAATGGTGCGTGGGCATTTCACAAAGTCAGATCCTGGAAAACGGCGCGAACACCAGGAACTGTTGTTTTCCTCGCCGATGGGGCGCAGTGTGTGTTCTTACGCCATTGGCTTGTCGTCACGTTCTTCGCGTTCTTCTATGGCGTGCTGAAGTGGGTTTACGGACCACGGGGCAAGGCCGCTCAGGCGACTGTTCGGGTTTAACACGATTTTTCGGAGCGACGATCAGGCTACTTACGGTCTCCAGGACCAAGGCCGGAACGATCTGCCACTCGCAATCACAGAGCCGGTGGTACCACCGGCTCTGTGATCCTTGTCTTCTAACAAAGAGCGCTCACGCAGTCGCTGCTTCAAGATACAAGGCCGAACGTAATCGCAATTGCCTGCCGCAACTGCACAAACGGCAAACGACTCCGTGACAGTTTGAGGTGTCCATCGAATTCTTCTGCGACGAAAGACCCGGCGCTTTTAGGTTTGTTGGTCCGGCCTACAACCCGTGAGAAATGCAGGATCGGGCCGGACGCCCCGATCGATCCCGGAGTGGCGACGGTTTCGAATTCGAGGCAACAGGATTCGAACTGGGTCAGCAATACGCTCAATTCTCGGGCCTCGAATTGAACTGATTCGAGCAGTCGGTCCGTTCGACACCGATTCCGATAAAACGTATGGCGTTCCCGGAACACAGTATCCGTGCGTCGAAACTCGTATGGGAACTCGGGACGCCAAGCATCAAACGGTGGTATTACGGGAATGCCAGAATTCGTATGAGAAGATGACACTGTTCCGTGATCCTCCGCCATTGGGTTCCCCTTGGTCATCAGCGACATCAGATCCACCGGGCGTGCTGAACTTGTTAGCCATCAATGACGGGAGAATTTCGCTTCGCCAACCCTATGGTGTTGCCATGTCGTTATGGTCGTTGCCGTGACAAAGTCACAGCTCCCCGTGGAGCCTGGCAGGTTGTCGAATCTCCGCTGCACTCAAAGGGCGGTTGAAAATCACCAGATCATCGAAATCGCCGACGTAGTTGATTCCAAGCAGAATTGCGACATTGTCAGGATTCCAAGTGAAACGTAACGGGCGTTTGAGCATTCCCTGTGATCTGCCGTCCAGATAGAGCACAACGATTGCAGCAACGTCTTCGCCCGAATTGATATGTTCAAATGTCCAGGCGACGTGTGTCCACTTCATGCGGCTGAATGGCGGATTCTCAACGGGTATCCACGGTCGTTTCCCGGATGGAATGTTGGCGTACGGCAAATCGTCCGCTTTCCAGAATCGGTAGTCTGGAAACATCCCCAGGCGAAAATCCCGCGGTAGCTCCTTGTCGAAGTCGACCCACATCGCCGCGTCATCCATTTCTTATCCGTGATCTGAATGGGGTCGCAGAAACCCGGTTTAAGATCTTTGTCCGGGTCCAGTTTGAGCCAGAAGGCAACCGTCCCTGACCAGTCCCTCTTGCGATAGTCGACGATAGTCGACATTGATTCCCTTGTAGAGCAGCACCTGCTTCGAAACTGCTCCGAAACACAGTGCGTCACGGATGCGGGACTGGCAGAGATTAAGGCAGCACTGCCAGAATGTAGAGTAGGCAAATAAAGCAGGAGGCGAAAACTGTTGCAGGTCGTGAAGAATCTTCCATCGTATTTCTGACGCTACTGGCTGGCTGCACTGAACAACCGCCCTTGATTTCCGAGGCTCCCGTTACTGTTGTGGAAATCGTGGCTGAGGACTCGCCAGGACTGGTCACCGATATAGTCGAACCGAGAAACGAAGCCGATCTGATTGAAGTTGTCGAACTCGCAGCTGCTCAAACACTCTACAAAGTCATCAAGGTCGTCGACGGCGACACCATCGACGTTCTGACCGATGACAAAGAAACCATTCGGCTACGCTTCAACGGAATCGACACGCCGGAACGCGGGCAACCGTTCGGCAACAACGCCACGAAGTTCGTCAGCAATACCGTCGGCGGCAAGATGGTCCGACTCGTCACGCACGGTGAGGATCGATACGACCGGACGATTGACTGACATCTATCTGTCCATTGACATTCCGAATCTTGTGGTGGAGGATCTGTTCCTCAATCGTGAACTGGTCAGACGCGGCCTTGCCTGGCATTACAAAGAGTACAGCGACGACAAGTGACTAGCAGATGACGAAAACAACGCACGGTTGAAGAAGCTCGGCCTATGGGGCGGCAGTC
This sequence comes from Fuerstiella sp., assembly GCA_039831575.1. GTDB lineage: Bacteria > Planctomycetota > Planctomycetia > Planctomycetales > Planctomycetaceae > Fuerstiella. The sequence goes on from JBDONA010000213.1 coordinate 17,518, forward strand.
ACAAGCCGATCGCACCGTGGGACTGGCGGAAGTTGAGCAAGGAAAAGCGGGATGAGTACAGGTGAGGGTGCGATGAGGGGTGGCTCCTCAATCTGTGTTCTTCTTGCCCCATATCGGCTTCCCGAATCCTCTGGGATCGAGCCCTGTCTTCGAGTACAGCACCAACGCAGACCCTGTGCCGATCAGCAAGACTGTCAGCCACTCCCCGTCCCAACCATTGGTCCACAAGGCAATTCCAGCAGAAATCAGGCAACCAACTCCCATGATCAACGCCAGCCTGCGTTGGCGCATGTCGGTGTCGATCACAGCTGTTGAATCGAAGGGCTCATGTTCCTCCCCTTCAGGCTCAGACTGTTCAATGTTCGACATGGCGGTATCACCATCCGGTCGTTCAACTCGCGACAGGGGCAATTGCGATTAGCTCCCTACCCGGCAAGGCCATTACTGGTAACGGACTGACGGCAATTCTGGATCATGGAATTCTGCAGACGCAACGCACTTCGATCTGCGGGGCGGTACTGACGCGGACCTGAATGTCAGGCGGTGTGGGGAGGGTCACCGGCACACACCGCCAACGGAAGTGCAAACTTTTACTAATTTTGTGTCGGTTGAGAAAAAAGGGGAAGTTGATTCGATAGGTAATTCGGATCTGATCGGCTCCAACTTCAATGTGATCGACAGCGGTGCGGAGGATCTCCCGGCGCGTTGTCCAGTCCGCGCCGTCAAGGCCACCTTCGATCTGTGTTGTGAATGATTTCATACAGTCAAGGCCGTTCTGAAGAGCCTCACGTTCAGCTGTAGCCGCCTGAGCTTCGGCGAGAGCATTCTTTCGCTGCGACAGTTGAGTTCGCGATCGATTGATGCGTGAATCGAATTCTGCTCGGCTGATCGCACCGTCACTGTAGACGTCGATCAGGCGATTGACGGTGCGCTGTGAATGTTCGACCTGCTTCGCAAGGGTTTTGTGATGGGCAGATGGTTCAGCCGATGATGCCAGTCGGTGTTCGTATTCTTCTCGCAGCAGGTCGGGATTGCGAAGAAGTTCGCAGACGTCGTCCCAGACAGCTGCGTCGAGCTTGTCAGTGCGAACTTGTTTGTTGTGGCAAACTCGTTTTCCACCGACACGATGTGCGTCTGTCCCCACGCAGCGATAGTACGCATAAGAAACCTTCCCCTTCGTGGACGAACGAGTTACCTTGTTGCCGTAATAGGCGTAGCCGCAACACGAGCACTTCACAAGCCCCTGCAGCAGATAACTCGCGCCGCGTTTGCGTTCGGACGCCTGCTGCCGATTGGCATCGAGTTGTTCCTGAACGGTTTCGAACAGTGCCTGATCAACAATGGCGGGAACGGGAATCAGCAGCCAGTCAGCCTTGGCCGTATCGTAAGTCGAATTGGTTTGGCGAGGTGTTGGGGAATGTCCTCGCTGCGGCATAGGACGTTTGCGGCGTTTGCCGGTTCGAGTCTTCCCGAACGCCGCTGAGCCCATATATGCGGGGTTTTTCAGCATTCCCCACACTGTGCTGCGGTCCCACCACGTCTTGCCGGTTGCAGTACGAGTCTTGTTACCGTTCAGCCTACGACTTACTTCGCCGATCGATAGACGGTCACAACCAATCCATTCGAAGACTTGCTTCACCACGGCTGCCTGTTCTTCGATCACCTCGTACGCGGCTGTTCCGTTGCCTTCCTGCTTCGTGATATAACGATAGCCGTATGGAGCAGCGCCCAGCACATTCACGCTGCCGCGCTGGGCGGCATGACGTTTTCCTCGACGCGAACGTTCCAGGATTTTTGCACGTTCGTACTCGGCGAACATGCCCTGCATCTGGAGCAGTAGGTCTTCTTCCGGACTGGCCCCCATCGTGTGATTTAGAAAAACGACTTCCACGCCATGACTCTGCAGTTCATCCAGCAGCAGCACCTGCCACGCGTACTTTCTGGCAAGCCGATCGGGCGAATGGATATAGAGTTTCTGAATGCTTCCCGCGTACGCTGTGTCTCGAAGTGTTTCCAGGGCCGGTCGTGTCAGTGTTGCACCACTGACACCGTCATCAAGAAAGCAGAGTTGTTCGGGAAGTGAATGTCCGTCGATTTCAATGCGTTCACGCAGACCGCTGATTTGGCTTTGTATCGTCTGTTGCTCAGCCTGCTGATCAGATGACACTCGCGCGTAGATCCCCACTCGAACAGACGTCGTGGCATGCTTGACGCTTTGGTCGTCACTCTTGTCGGAAGTACCTGACGTGGTTTCGCTCATTACGCCACCTTCCTTCCTGCACGTGTCCGCGAACCATTCAACGGAACGCTCGGCGCACCACCCCGTTCATCGATCAAACGACTGCCAGTCGTCAGATCAAACAAACGTGTCAAGAGCAAACGTTCAATCCGAGTCGGCAGGAACTGCCGGAGCACGAGTTCCTTGTTGTGGGTTGAAATCCGGCTTGCAGCACGTGTTGTGTCTTCCATGACAAATCCTCGCAGAGTATTTGATAAACCATACGGCTGCTGAAGGTTAGGACGGATGCCAACCCTCTCCATACCCCGGCCGAAGCCGCCCACGAGAAATGAGCCTGTCAAATGTTCCTCCAATGTTTGCACTATCGTTTGCGGTGTAC
>JBDONA010000824.1:0-4518 GCA_039831575.1 Fuerstiella sp.
TATTTTTTTCACGAAGGTTTCGTGATGGAATGTCGCGCGTAGCAACAGAGGCGGACAAAGCACCCGTCGCACGGGCAAGTCGAGCACGCCGTCGTCAACCGCCCAGTCGCTTTATGAGAATCTTCTCATGGTGCAGCCAATGCCCTGCCATCAGCCATGTGATCGCTCGCACCGACATCCGGCGACCATCGGCTACCCCAATCTCATCAAATGCACTGGAGCGTAATCGCCTGAGTAAGGCAAGATTTGACTTTCGCGAGTTTCTAAATTCATCGGCCAGCTGTTGGGTTCCTGTCGCATCACCATAACCGCTGCCAGCATAGTGATTTTCGTCCCAGCCGGGCAATTCAGTCATATCGCCAGCGGCGAATCGCAGCACCCGATATCCAAAGACACGCTCGGCGTCACAGCAATGTTCAACGACCGTGCGTATCTTCCAGCCGAATGGTGCATGCACAATCTCCAGTTGTTCAGCGGGCAGATTTGCGATGAATTCCGGGACAGTCTGCGATTGCTCATTCAATGTATCCAGGATATTGCCATCTGGCACCTGGCCCACATAGTCTCGGTGGAAATCAAAGCACTCGTGGTCACCGGGCCGTTGTGATAAATCCATAATTGACAGCTTTCATATCGCAACATCGCGGCCCCACAATTGTTGGGCGGCAGTTGAATCAAGTATCGTCGCCGGTGGCAAGTAACCTTCAACTCTAGACCAACGACACCACCTCGACAAGCACATCAGCTGGTGACCAGAATTTTCAGCGTTGTGGATCGGGCACAGACGTCTGGCTGGCCGACGATAAGTGGGTTGTGACAGCGCACGCTGCAGTCGGCGGAGTACGTCATCTGCAAGGGCTAAACGCAGGCCAATTTTTCCTGGTCACGTACACGGGCGTTGATAGAATGGGTTGGTTGTTCGACGTCGTCCGCTTTGTTCACAATGGCGACAAATTCTCATCCCGATAGCCGAGCAATGATGGAATGACAAAACGTCGTTGGATCGCCCCCATATGTTGCCTTGTGTGGGCGGCTTCCATCTTTGCGACCTCCTCGACCGTCATTACACCCCACGCCTTCTTTGCATGGTGTCATGAAAACATTTTTCAGGACGACGCCGTTTTTCGCGAGTTTCAGATATTCTGGGGCGTGTCATGGTTCATCATCGTGAAGGGCTGGCACGTGCTTGAATTCGCAATTCTCATGTTGCTTGGCACATTGGTAATCGACGCTCTGACTGCCCGCCGCAACGTCGGCAACGCACTGGCGGCCGCCGCTCTGTGTCTTGCGTACGCGGCATCCGATGAATGGCACCAGACGTTTGTTCCGGACCGCGGCGGTATATTTTCTGATGTTCTGATCGACAGTCTGGGTGTGATTCTGACCGGTTTGTACCTTTATCGTGGTCGTCGCAGTTTGGCTCCACCTGCTGTCCAACAATTCAGGAATTGATACAGCCAGATGTAGACGTCGTCTGGAAGCTGAGTGGGATTCCGTCCGGCATCATATGCCGTAGTCGGCCTTTTTAATCGCAGTGAAATCAAGTCCTCCCATTGAACGAACGAGGGGCTCTCCCACTGTCGGCACCAGCATCAAGCCAGAAGCCGTCCGGCAAACGCCGATTCGCACCGCGGAAGAAGTTCATTGCAGTTCTGCTGACAGCTTGTGGACTTGTATTGGGTGCCGGTTCGTATGTGCGAGGCATACGACAACGAGACGCACTCGATGTGAAGCAGTCCCGAGCTGTGAGGGTGGGTTACAGCGAAGGCCTCGTGATATCCTCATTGCCATAGTGGTTCCGAGCGCGATGGGGTGCCCGAGACTTTATTGATTCTCCGGTGTATCTGGACGCCAGCCGATCGCGTCTCAGTGATTCTGATCTGGAATTACTCAACCGCGTACCGAGCGTGTCACGACTGGATCTCGACAACACTTCGATCACAGATGCCGGTCTTGTCCACCTTCACGGTCTGTGGAATCTACAAATACTCGATCTGACCGGGACGAATGTCAGCGACGACGCGGTTGCGGCACTTCAACGGGCGCTGCCAGACTGCCGGATGCGCCGCTAGTGGCGGCGACAAGGACTGCAATTCGATCAGCAACGTGAATCGGTACGATATTGGCTTGCTCACGGTCGCGCGACACGACACTGACCGCAGCGTTCGGCCTCCGTGCCGCATCGCCTTCACCTATGAGTAACGGGGCAACGTCTGGTAGAATCAACTGCACGCACGGCCCGATCCAACTGCGACGAGCGGCGACTGCCGTGCAGCACTGTTGGGCGGCTTGCCCACACTCACGATGGAATCATACCGTGCGAAAATCAGTTTTGGTCACTGCCCTGGTCGCTGTCTCTGCCTGTGTTGCTCTATACGCACAAGACAGTCCGCAGGATGCCCCTCGTCACGCCACGGCCTCTCCTCGTGTCGGTCACGTTTGTTCTGTGTTTCTCGATGACAACGCAGCATTCAGCGGCACTCTTCGTGCCGTAACTGAAGACTGGGTGTGCGTTGAAATCGACTGGGGCATCGTGGGTGACGACCGGCACGTTGCAAAGACATGGTTTCCACGAGAACGAGTTCGCATGCTTGTCGAGGCCGATATCGTGGGCTCAAAGAATGTTACGGATACTGTTAACGAATCTTCCGTGCGCTAAACGTCGACCAACTTGACTGGACTGCAGAATTGCTGTTTCCGGACCGCAAACGCCTTCCTCGTTCGTCCCACGGGACGTTTTGGTTGTACAATCACCTGGTCGACCTGGATATTACGCGGCATCGTGTGGCCGTGCTAACCGTTAGCGGTAACAGCGTCTTGTCAGAAAACCCATACATCCCCGTCACTTCCTCCGAAACCGACCGGCACATCATCAGGACGCCCCGTTCGTGGCGGACCCCGGTCACTCATGCTGGGGGGGCCGTGGCGTTCTGTGTGGGCTTTGTTTCGTGGTATCTGGCTTGGCAGATACCGGCCATACAGCCGGCATTCGGCGGTCCTGATCCAACAAGAGTGCTGCTTCTGCTTGTTGGGCTGACGTGTGTGTGCGGGATCCTGTCCATTTGCGTTGTCATTGAGGCGCTGTACTTTCGCCGATTGCTACGCCTGTTGTACGCTGTTCCACCCGCGGCCTTCGTAGCCTTTATGGTCAAACTGTTTGCCGACATGATGGCATGAGTATCCGCCAACGCAGCAGGCTCATCCGTTAGAGCAGTTTACAAATTGACGGAACCGGTTCTGGCTCGTGGAGCGGCAGTTCTGCTATAGAAACACGTTAACCGCGGCCATGCGTCAGCGGCTTCGCAGTGGATCGTCTATCGGGAAATAATGCACGACGAAGAAAAACATAACGCCTTCCTGTATGAGAGTTCAGTACGGTTCGATGCCAATCGAATCCGTGCTGCGGCGGTGTACTGCAGTGACGGACGGTTTGGGGAACAGTTCGACGATCTGTTGCACAACGCGCTGCAGCTGCCCAGGTACGATCGCCTGGCGGTACCCGGTGGTGCGGCCTGCCTGGCAGGTCACTTCACAACGTACCGGGAAGACGAAGGCGTTTTTGCACAACTTCGTTTTCTGGTGAATGTTCATGGCCTTGAACGCGTTGTGCTGATCGCCCACGAAAACTGTGCTTTTTACAGTGAACGCCTGCGAGTGTCTCCGCTACAACTGGAAACGGAACAGCGAGAAGACATCAGGAAAGCGGTACGAAAAGTCCGCTCGCTTTCTCGGACACTGTCAGTGAACGCGTTCTTTGCCCGGAAACACAGGAAAGACGTGATTCGGTTCGAATCCGTGGAATTGTGAGCAGCTGCTGCCGTGGGATGTGACGCGGACAATCTGAACAAAACGAACATCTTCGTTGCTATCCGCATACTTTCCGCAGAATCGCTAAACCCCGAAACGCAATCTCTGATTTTGCGGCGAACTTATGACGCAAGTTTGCCAATTGCTATTCGATGATATCGGCACCGCTGATCGTTCAGACATCACCAACGACGATGCGGCAAACTCACCATATTGGCCGAACGCAGGGAATCGTTCAGCCTTTAGGCGGCTTAGTAATTGAACAGGTCACTACATGCATCGTCCGCATTTCAAATTCCGTCAAAATCACCGTCCGACTGCAGAAGACGGCTTGAGAGCATTCGAGGAACCGGCAAGGCTATCGGATCTGGACGACATGTTTCCTGCACGCCCGTTCCACACCACACCGTCGGTGGAAGACCTGCGACGGATGATGCACAACGAGCCGGAAGTTCGTGAGGAACTCCTGAACGAAATTCGCAGAAAGCTGGCAAGAGGCGACTACCTGACTCGCAACGCAGCTGAACAATCGGGCGGACGCCTGGTTGACAGTGGAGATATGCTTCCACGAACCCCATAAGTGTCGGCGAAACGACGACAACCGAATCCACTCTATTTGCTCGGCTTACGATAGTTCAACGGTGGTTTCTGTCCCTGCTGCATCAACGATCGATAAGCCACGTCGCCACGACGTTCCTTTAGCTCGGCAGC
>JBDONA010000216.1:0-20012 GCA_039831575.1 Fuerstiella sp.
GAAGAAGTGATCGGTATGTCGGATCGAACCCTTGTTATGCACGAAGGACGAATCACGGGTGAGTTGACGCGTGATGAACTCACAGAAGAGTCGATCATGCAGCTGGCGACAGGAAACGTAGGGACCCACGCATGAAAAAGAACCTTGGCATTCTCAGCATCCTGCTGATCGTCTTCATAGCGACAGCATTCGGCAGCGATAGCTTCTTCACGCCCTACAACCTGTTTAACCTGGTAGAGCGGAGTTCGCTGTACGGCATCATCGGCATTGGCGTTGCGTTCGTGATCATTACCAGCGGCATCGATCTGTCAATTGGGTCACTGATTGGGCTGGTGGCAGTTGTGTTTCCTTATATTGTCGTCGACCGCCAAATGTCGTTGGGTATGGGACTGCTGACGATCCTTGGGCTGTCGCTGTTCGTGGGGATCGCTCACGGACTGCTCATAACGAAACTCAAACTCCAGCCCTTTGTTGTCACACTGTGTGGCCTGATGATTTACCGTGGTTTGTCACGATGGCTGGTTTCAGACAGGACGATGGGGTATGGCAACGAAAGTTTTGCCAGCCTTAAGGTGCTTGTCGGCAATGCGTCGCAGTTACCCGGTTGTGCCAGTCTTCCGGGAGCAGAACACGTCCCGGTTGCGTTTCTGATCCTGGTGTCACTGGGAATCGTGGCTGCCATTTTCCTTAACAAGACGATCTACGGTCGTTACCTGCTGGCTCTGGGACGCAACGAACAGGCGGCCAGATTCAGCGGGATCAACACCACAAAAATGATCATTCTTGCCTACGTGATTTGCTCATTGATCAGCGGCCTGGGTGGTCTGCTGTTCGCTCTCGACTATGGTTCCATTCAGCCGGACAGCTTTGGCAATTTCTACGAACTGTACGCGATCGCCGCTGCAGTGCTGGGTGGCTGCAGTCTGCGAGGCGGCGAAGGATCAATTTTTGGCATCGTCCTTGGTGCGGCGCTGATGCGGTTGTTGATGAATTCGATCAGCATGCTTGGAATTGACGATCAGCTGGAACCGACCGTCATCGGATTTGTGATTCTAATCGGTGTTGTCGTCGACCAGCTGGTCAAGCGAATTGCCGCACATCGTCGAGCCGTTCAGCAGGCCCGACAGGCGTCGAACTGAAAATTGTTTCGAACCTGACAGGCGGCAATCAACGCATGACCACAACCGTGACATTGGCAACGCTGATTCAAGAGCCGCGAATGTGCGCTGAACGGTATGGGTTAATTTACGTTCATCACCCTTCCTTCCCCGCAGTTTTCCGCGACGGAACTTAACTCCACCGGATCCTGGCATGGATGGCCAACAGCAACCTGTAAACCGTCTGAAGGGCCTGAAGTCTGTCAGTCTGCTGACACTGCTCAGTCGCTTCACCGGATTGGCGCGCGACGCACTGATGGCGTCACTGTTTGGGACCGGCTGGATTCTGGACGCGTTTACGGTTTCGTTTCGTGTGCCAAACCTGTTCCGCCGGCTCTTCGGGGAAGGAGCCATGGCGGCAGCGTTCCTGCCGGAATTCGTACGTGTCGACGAAGAACGCGGCAGAGAAGCTGCTACCGAATTGTTCAACGGCGTCGCATGGCGACTGCTGAAAATTCTGGGCATCTTTCTGCTGGCTGTGGAATTTGCACTCCTGGCGACGTGGTTGCTGGTGCCGCTCAGCGAACGCTCTGCCCTGCTCTGCGAACTCTCATTGATCTTAATGCCGTATATGGTGCTGATCTGCATGGCGGGACTGTATTCCGCGGCTTTGAATGGCGTGCAGCACTTTGTCATTCCGGCGATGAGTTCCATCGTACTTAACGTTACCTGGCTGGCAGCAGGACTGGTCGCCGCCCTGTTGTTCTCTTCAGATACGAGCCAGGTTCGCCTGATCGCCATCTGTCTGGTTTTTGGTGGTATGCTTCAGCTGGCGATGACAGCGTGGAAGGCATCACGGTACTCTGTTCGCATGCGTGCCGGGCGCACTGCGGCGATATCACGAGATCACACCGCGAGGGTCTTCCAGGCCATGGGGCCTGTGTTGATCGGACTTTCGATTACTCAAATCAATGGGCTGATTGACGGCCTGCTGGCGTGGACACTTGTCTCGCCAAATCTGGACGGCAACACTTTTCTTGGCCGTTTTCTACTTCCCGAAGGCACGGCCGCTGCACTCTACCTGGGACAGCGGCTGTATCAGTTTCCTCTCGGTGTCTTTGCCATAGCTCTGGGGACGGTTTTGTTCCCGCGATTCGCAAGGCACGCCGCGGCCGGTGATTTTGAGGAACTGAGCCGAGACGTCCTGCACGGAATGCAACTGGTTCTTGTGGTCGGCATTCCCGCCAGTGTGGGACTGTGGTTCATGGCGGAGTCAATCACCAATCTGCTGTTTCGGTATGGGCAATTCGGAGCGAGTGCTTCGCACATGACGGCTGAAATGATCGCTGCGTACGGTCTGGGTGTGTGGGCAGTCAGCGGTCTGCTGATCGCCAATCGAGTCTTCTACGCGGCGGGCGACCAAATCACACCTATGCGACAGGGACTGATCTGTGTGGGTCTTAATCTGATGTTCGATTTCCTGCTGCTACCCATTCTGGGCGGTCCCGGCTTACCAATCGCCAGCGTCCTTGCGACCCTGTTCCAACTCGGGCTGGCTCTGGAGGTGCTGCGACGGCGTTTTCTGAAAATCGGACGCTCAGCCTTCGTTCCTGTCCTGTGGCGCACAGTGGTGGCGACGCTGCTGATGAGTCTGGCCGGTCTGGGTGTGCTGACATTGGTGTCGCAGTGGGAGAGCTCTTTGGGTGTATTTACCTACCGGCTGGTGAAGGTAATCGTTCCGATCGCTGCTGCAGTCATCGTTTATGTGGCTGCGTTGTCTGCCGTTGGCCTGTCCCCCAGGCGGCTATTGAAAGAACCTCACGCTACCAGGCAATGATTGATGCCTGCACAGATTCAGCGGTGACTGTTGTATTCGTTGTACGTGGCGATCTGTTGAGCGCATAGGATGCCAAAGAAAATCAGCATGAATCTTGGATCTGGCTGGAACCCACCCGGCAGCCAGGTGTAAATCATGTCGCCCACGACGAACGATGGAAACAGAGCCTGGGGAATCGGAAACAAATCGCGGGCTGGATCATTCATGCACTGCAGGCTTCTGAGACAAACCAAAGCAGATGAAAGGATTCCAACCTGTAGAGTGCGAAGTGTCGCTGTATGACCACCGTAGCGATTGAACAGTGATTCCACGATCCGTCCGCCGTCTAACGGAATACATGGTATCAGGTTCATGAGATTCACGGTCAGATTGGCAAACATCATCATTTGAATGGCAAAGCCCAACGGATGGTCACCAATCAATGATTCCGGGTGCTGTACAGCAAGAATTCGAAACGTGATGTAGGTAAGAGCAAACAAACCGAATCCGGCACAAGGTCCGGCAGCCGAAACCTTTACGTTTTTCCATGTGGAAAAACGGGTCGCCGTGGCGAAGCCGCCAAGAAAATACAGCACTATTTCAGAAGGAAAACCGTACCTACGCGCCAGAAACGCATGGCCAAGTTCGTGAACAAGAACTGACACAAAAATACAGAGTACGCCGATGAATACTCGGATGGGTTCACCACCGGCAACCTGCCAGACCAGCCAGGCAGACGTCACCCAGAAAATGGGATGCACGCGAATGGGGATCCCCATCAAATAGAAACGCAGGTCAAACTCTGTTTCGCCCGCCATACCAAACATTTGCTGATCCCTATTCCCGATTCTGCGTTGCGGTGATGTGTTCGTGAGAGAGTCGGGAGTCTTTTTCGGTTGGCGGACCATTCACACCAGATACCGTACATCCGAGAAAGACTGCCGACCCTTTGCCCACCAATGGCCGAACACCGGCGCACAGGATACAGTTCCCGACAGTGGTTTGTCTTCTCAATCGGTGGTGAAACCGAGCACGTTGTTCCTGACACCGTAGTCATTCCTGTTTTCAAAGGATTTCATAACTCGTGGGCGGCATGTTTCGAGCACTGATGAACCTTCCTCTGTTCAAGTCCGTGCTGCGCCCAATTACGCGAGTTATCGTCGGCTTCATCGCGATTCCGATATTCCGCTTCATCATGCGGCGAGTCTTTCGGCTGCAGGATCTGGACGACGAACTGGAAAAAGACCTGGAACAATGGTTCCGCGGAGCCCTGCTGCTGCTGGCGGCATCGGCCAACATGGAACACCTGCTGTTTGGGTGGATGGCGCAGCTCGACTGGATGGAACGCATGGACTGGCTGACCATGGGGCTGCGGCTGATGCTGGCTGTCGGCGTTATCGAAGCGATGCCCGACCAGGAACTCTTCGCTGTCATCCATCCCGGTCCGCCCAAAATCAAGCCCGGCCGCAGCGGACTGAAGGAATTCTGGCGTCTGAAGTGGCAGTTTCTGAAAGGGTTCGTCTGCCAGCATTTGAATCGCAGTTCACCCGTGCTGGCCATGATGGCTGCGATCGTGGGCGCGGAACTGATGACGCTGTCCGATATTGACCACGGAAAGATTGCCCGGGCCACTGTTGTTGACTGGAGTTACTCACAGCAGATCGGTGCCGTGACACCCGTGCAGGCAATGATGGCGGCTCAGATATACAACGAAAACCTGCACGATGTTGGTGTTCATCTGGCCGAAATCGGAGAAATGAATGCTGAACATCAGCGGCACTGGGAGCGTTGGATGGTGGGCTGGTGCTGCTATCTTCTGGCGATCACCCAATACCTCATCATCGGTCTGGTCACGTCCCGCGACCGAGCGCTGGATGTGTTGTCCGAATTCGACCGCGCCGTCGCGGAACGACGCCGGGAACTGATAGAAGAGTTTCATATTCCGAATTCCGGCGAAAATTCCAACGCTTCTCCTGCTCATTTTCCAGCGCCTTCCGACGGAGCAGACAGTTCGCCACAGGCGGATTCCAACGAAGCCAGTGCCTCTGATCACGCCGACTGACGCTCACCATCTGGAACTCCCTGTCCTTCTGTCGCGACTCCGATGCAGTGAACTGAGTTGGATGGAACCGCCAAACCGGCTAAACTGTTGCTGGACGTTCAGTCAGCATCAGTCAATTCACGGATGACCTCTCACGCACATGTCTCGCATTCAGCAACTTGACCCTCACGTTATCAATCGCATTGCCGCGGGCGAAGTGATCGAGCGTCCGGCCAGCGTTGTGAAAGAGCTGCTGGAGAACAGTATTGACGCGTTGGCGACCCGCATTGAAATCGACATCGTGGCCGGCGGCACGGAACTGATTCGGATTACCGACAACGGCGAGGGAATACACCCAGAGGATCTGGAACTTGCCGTTACCAGTCACGCTACCAGCAAGATTCGCAGCGATGAAGACCTGCAGCAGATTGCCACGCTTGGGTTTCGCGGTGAAGCGATGGCATCAATCGCTTCGATCAGCCGATTCCGCATTCGGACTCGCCGCGCCGATCATGTCACCGGTCGTGAACTGCAGTCAGAAGGCGGCAATATTTCTGCTCACCGGGATTGCGGCTGCCCTTCCGGCACGGTGATTGAAGTTCACAATCTGTTTTTCAACACGCCAGCTCGTCGAAAGTTCCTGAAAAAGCCATCGACAGAATTTGGCAGGATCAGCGAACAATTCGCCAAGATTGCTCTGGCGAACCCCAACCTGCACCTGGTTCTGAGGCACAACGACAAGTTGGTCTATGAACTACCGGCAACACCTAATCAATTGGAAAGAATTCGTCGGTTCTTCGGCAGCGACATCGGCGACAAATTGATCGCTGTGGAATCCGAGACGGAAACTCGCTCGCCCTCGGTTGCACCGTCGGCAAGAGAACAGGCTGGAGGTCAGACAGGGAGCGGAAGCTCCGAGCAAACCGCCGCCGCCGCGGCGGCGCGTGGACAGAGCGTGCGGTTGTGGGGCTACGTTGGTGAACCTTCGCTCAGCAAGGCGACTCGCAAGGATCAGTACCTGTTCCTGAATGGGCGATCGATTCAGGACCGCAGCCTGCAACATGCTTTGAGCGAAGCCTATCGAGGATTGCTGATGGTCGGTCGTCACCCGGTCAGCTTTCTGTTTCTGGAGGTACCGCCGAATCTGGTGGACGTCAACGTGCATCCCACCAAAACGGAAGTTCGTTTTCAGGATGGTCAGTCATTGTACCGACAGTTGCTGCACACTCTGCGAGACAAGTTTCTGTCGCTCGACTTTCAACTGGAGATTCGAGTTCCGGCGGCTCAACGGAATGCCACAGAAGGACAGCTCTCACAGCCATCGCAAACCCAGAAAGAACTGGATATCTGGTCTTCGTCGGCCGCGACCAGCCTGTCGCCACCGCTGGTCACCACAGCGGACGACGGAATCGTGACGACGTCAGCTGGTCCTCGGCCGTTGGGCGAGTTCCCGACCTTCGAAAAGACGGGTACTCCGCCTGGATCAGATTACGAGTCCTTTCGGCCGAATCTGAAGTCCTCGGCGTTTCGTCCTGCGGTCGCGGACGCGTTGAGTCCACTGGCCGACGTTGGTGCCAGCAATGAAGGAATTCCATCAACGAATCCGGGCATGCATCCCGCGGAACACAAGTCTGACTATGCGGAAGACACGGCTGACGTGATCGCTTCGGGGGACGTGTCGTCTTCAGCGTTGAAGACAACAGACGAATCCACTGCCGAACTCCGGACGGTTCACGGTGAGGATTTTCGAGCGTTTCAAATTCACGACTGTTATCTGGTCGTCGCAGGTGACGACGGCCTGGAAGTGATCGACCAGCACGCTCTTCACGAACGGATTCTGTATGAGCATCTGCGACACCGCGTGCTCGAAGGCAAGGTGGAAAGCCAGAAACTGCTGATGCCGGAATCCATTGAATGCAGTGCCGGAGAAGCGGCCGTTCTGCTGGAATATCAGGAATTGTTGCTGGAGATCGGTTTCGGCATTGAAGACTTCGGCGGAACAACCGTCCTGCTGACCAGTCACCCTGTCATGCTGCCACGCGGCAGCTTTATTCGCATTCTGCGGGATCTGGCAGCGCAGTTGGAAGAATCGGACGGCAAGACGTCTCGCCGCGATTTGTTGGATCACATGATGCACACAATGGCCTGCCGCGCGGCCATCAAGGCAGGCCAGCGACTGGCTGCAGAAGAGATGCAGGAATTACTTGGACAGCGGCACCTTGTGGATGATGCTCATCATTGTCCGCACGGACGCCCCACGTCACTGATGTTGTCGCGAGGGACACTGGACAAACAGTTTGGACGACTGGGATAACGAATGATCTGCGTCAGCCTTGGAAGAAGACGTCACTCTGCCCTGAAACAGGCGCACCGTGACCTGGCCAAATTGAACCCCGAGCTGGTCGAGCTGCGGGTCGACTGGATCATGAGCCGCCTGAACGTCGCGCGGCTATTGAAAGAACGCCCCACCCCGGTCGTCGTTACGTGTCGACGGGAACAGGACAAGGGACGTTGGAGCGGCACAGAAGAGCAACGACTGGCAGTATTGAGGGAAGCGATTATTGGCGGCGCTGAATACGTTGATATCGAGGAAGACGTTGCAAAGTCGATTCCTCGATACGGCGACACAAAACGTCTGATCAGCTATCACAACTTCGAGGAAACCCCGGCAGAACTTTCCGACATCTACCAGCGGATGACAGAGTGTGATCCGGACGTCATCAAGATCGTCACAATGGCGAACTGTCCGGCCGACAATGTTCGGGTTCTTGAGTTAATCAAGTCCGCGACCGTGCCAACGATTGCATTCTGCATGGGCGAATTCGGCATTGTCAGCAGAATCCTGTGTGGCAGAATGGGGGCTCCGTTTACCTACGCCGGTTACAGTCGTGCCGGTGAGATGGCTCCCGGACAGTTGCTGTGGGATGACATGAGAGATTTCTATCGGTACGACAGTATCACACCGGACACGAAAGTCTTTGGAGTGATTGGTGATCCTATTGCCCACAGCCTCAGTCCGCTGCTGCACAATTCGGCATTCCAGGAAATTGATTTCGATGGTGTCTACCTGCCACTGCGGATACCGGCCGATACTGTTCAGGAAACGCTGCAGGAATACGACAAACTCGACATCAGCGGCTACAGCGTCACGATCCCACACAAACATGCCGCCCTTGAATTTTCCGAGCTGCCGGATGTTCAGGCAAAACTGATCGGTGCATCAAATACGTTGTTCAAAGCGGATAGCAAGTGGCACTCGACCAACACCGATTACGATGCCATCGTCAAAACGGTGGAAGCCGGACTGACGACCTTTCCCGCCGACGCGCGTGAAATCAGCGGGAAACGAATTCTGATTCTTGGGGCCGGTGGTGTGGCTCGCGCTGCCATCTGTGCGATGCAGCAGAACGGAGCGGCGGTCACGATCACCAACCGTTCTCCGGACCGTGCCCAGGCTCTGGCCGAGGAATTCGATTGCACGGTTGTCGACTGGGAACAGCGGGGCGACCAGGTATGCGACATCCTGATCAACTGCACCTCGGTCGGAATGCATCCGAACGTCAGCGAATCTCCATTCGACCTTCCCTGGCTGAATGAATCGATGCTGGTCTTTGATACCGTCTACACGCCGGAGAATACTCAACTGCTCGAGTACGCAAAAACTCGGGGTTGCGCTACTGCCAGCGGGCTGGAAATGTTCGTGCGGCAGGCGGCCCGTCAGTTTGAGTTGTTCGCTGGACAGCAGCCACCCATGGATTTTATGACGGAAACTTTACGGCATTCGTTGTCGTCGTCGGCCGAATGACGGCACATCCTTGTGGCCACCCTTCCCCACCATTTGAGGCTCAGACACGCAGCAGGATGATCGTCACACTGATCGGATACCGAGGATGCGGCAAGTCCAGCGTGGGCCCGCTGCTGGCCGCACGCCTTCAATGTCGTTGCGTCGACAGTGACAACGAGGTCGAATTGAGTTCAGGGAAATCCATCGGCGAGATTTTTACGGATGACGGCGAAAGCACTTTTCGTGCTCTGGAAACCGAAGTGCTGACGAAACTTCTGAAGAATCCTCCCGCCGTCATTGCCGCTGGTGGTGGAGCAATCCTGGCACCGGGCAACCGAGAACTTATGAAACAGGCGGGCCCCGTCGTGTGGCTTACGGCATCTGTTGCAACGCTGGCATCGCGGATTGGCGGAGACGGAACATCTCAGCAGCGCCGCCCGAGTCTGACGGGACAGACGATTGAGGAAGAGGTGGCCGACGTTCTTGAGTCTCGGCTGGCTCTCTACAAGGAGACCGCAACATTCACGATTGACGCCGAATCAGAATCGCCGCAACAGATTGCGGATCGAATTATCACAGCACTCGGTGACAGTCCGGACGGAGGCACACCTTGACCCTTCATCAGATTCCCTTGCCGTTGTTGCTGACAGTTCTGGCGATTTTCGGAGCCATCGTGGGCAGGTTCCTGAGCGTCTGCATCGACCGGTTTCCACGGCACGATCTGCTGCGTGATCAGATCAAGTCGCTGACTTCCGCGTGGAACGTCTGTCAACGCTGCACAGCACGGCCGTCGCTACGCGAATTTATACCGATCGTCGGCTGGCTGACCGATCGTCGCTGTCAACAGTGTCGCAGCAAGCTGTCGCTGCAACTGCCGATTGTGGAGATCACAACAGCGTTGTTGTTTGCTTCGATCTATTGGTGTGAGATTCCTCGTGGCAGTGTCACAGCAATTTCAGTTGGTGGTCTGACATCGGTGGAAGGACCTCAAGGGCCGGAAGTTCTTGCGCTGTGGTCACCTGTTGTCTGGCTGCACATGCGCTATGCCCTGCACATGCTCATGATCTGTGGCCTGGTCGTCGCGACGGGCATCGATCTGAAACTGCGCATTATTCCCGACGGTTGCACAGTTCCCATCGCCATTCTGGCCGTCATTGCCAGTGTTGCGTGCGCCCAGTTGTACGTCGTTCCGATCTGGTTTCAGGATCCCAGTACTGTGAAGACGATACAGCCAATGATGCACGCTGTGCTGCAGCCTCTTTTTGTGCCGTGGGATCCCACCAGCTTTATCCGAACATATCCGCATTTTCACGGCTTACTTGTCAGCCTTCTGGGCATGTTCGCCGGGGCGGGTTCTGTGTGGCTGGTGCGGCAGATTGGCTTTTGGGTTCTGAAGCAGGAAGCCATGGGATTCGGAGACGTGGTGCTGATGGGAATGATCGGCAGCGTGATCGGCTGGCAACCGGTTCTGGCCGTGTTTATCCTGGCACCCACGCTGGCGATCTTTGCCGCCGCCATCAATTGGTTCTCTCACCGAGAAAACGAGATTCCGTACGGCCCGTTCTTAAGTGGTGCAACAGTGCTGCTGCTGTTGACGTGGCCACACACCTGGCCGTTTGCCAAACGTTTTTTTGATATGGGGCCGTTTCTGATTGCGATGGGAGTCTTCATGGCCTTGCTGCTGGCGGTTTCCCTGCAGATCGTGCAGCTCGTCAAACGGCTGCTCGGATTTGGTATTGCCACTTCGGGGGACGATGGAGGGTGGGATTCAGCAGACCATCTCTTCTATTACAATGGCGAACGTCCCGACGAGCGGACCGGGCAATGGCAGCGAGAGCAATGGCCTGGCTGCCGGGCTGGACGGGGCCTGAAGCAAATGCACGAGTGGAAGGATTGATACAGTGAAACTGTGTTTCAAACGACCTGGTGCTGAAGTCATTAGTCACGTCGACTGCTGACCGCAACGCCGTTCTTCAGTGTTTGCAGGACGACGCAGTAGCGTTCGGTGAGTTGAATCAATTTTTCGATCTTCTCGTCCGGTTCAGATGTTTCCACGGCAAACGAAAGTTCAACGGATGTCAGGCCGATCGGCACATCGCGATCGACACCGAGTGTGCCTCGGAAGTCCATCGTCCCACGGGCGGACACACTCGCGGACGAAATCTGCATCCCCATCGCAGTCGAAACTGCAGCAAAGGTGACGCCGGAACACGCCACCAGCGACTGCAGCAGCATGTCACCGGAACATGCGGCACTGCCATCACCTCCAGCGTTGGGATGCAGACCTGACACCGTCCGGCCACCGACCGACGGGGCCACCTCGACGTTGCAGGTCAGATCATCAATGTTGATCGCGCCGGTCGCGTTCAGGCAGACAGATGCGTCCGTCGGCGAATCCACATATCGGGTTTTCAACGGTGCCTGAAGCGCCTTGAGTTGTTCACTGTTCATGGCCAGACTGACTTTGCAGAAAAAAGCGTGTGTTACGGACGATTTGCCGAAGAGCTTACCGAATTGTTGCGGTCGCGTCGTCGTGGACGATGCAGGTGGTCGTTATACGGCGAATTTCGAGTTTTTCGGAAGCGCGAGGATCAGTTCAGCCAGCATCCTGAGTACAGCCAGCGGAAGCTGGCGGGCCGCACAGCCGCCGCGACCGTGAGCAAACCGATGCCGATTCGCCAAAAGTACGTGCTGCCGTTTCGTCCTGGAAGATGCTATCCTGTGGACCATGGTGATGCTGGCGCAGCCGGATTCAGAAATTCGACAGGTGGAAATATTTGATGGCAGACGACGTGCAGGACGAGAAACCCCGGAAAGTGCCGGACAGGGTCTGGGTTGGTTTCGACCTTGGTGGCACAAAAATGCTGGCGTTGGTTTTTGACGAGAAATTTCAGGTCCTGGGAAAAAAACGACGAAAGACTCGTGATAAAACAAGAGACGGCGTTCAGCTGGATCGCCTCGCGGACACGATTCGCATGGCGTTAGCAGACGCCGGCGTAGACGAATCCGCTGTTCAGGGAATTGGCGCAGGTTGTCCCGGCCCGTTGGACCTGGATAAAGGCATCATTCTGGAGGCACCAAATCTGGGCTGGAAGAATGTCGAATTAAAAGATTACTTCGCTACGCAGTTCGATTGCCCGGCAGAAATCTGCAACGACGTAGACGCAGGAGTTTTTGGCGAATACACCCACGGCGCGGGTCGGGGAGCGCGGTGTGTTCTGGGCGTGTTTCCAGGTACTGGTATCGGGGGCGGCTGCGTCTACGAAGGAAAGATCTTTCGGGGCAGCACAGCCTCCTGTATGGAAGTTGGATTTATGCAGATGGCGACGGAAGGTCCAGCGGCCGGAGTCGGTCCGGTCGGCACACTGGAGGGGCTCGCCAGCCGGCTCTGGATTTCCGCCGAAGCCGCCAAGGCGGTTTACCGTGGAAAGGCCCCCAACCTTGCGAAGCTGGCGGGTACAGATCTGGCCAACATTCGCAGTGGAATTCTAAGTAAAGCGATTGAAGCCGGCGACAAAGCTGTCGAGGAACTGGTAGCGCTGGCCGCGCAGCAGGTGGGCCGGGCGATCGGATCACTGGTCAATGTTCTGGCTCCGGACATTGTTGTCGTTGGTGGCGGACTTGCAGAAGCGATGCCTAAGCTTTACCTGTCTGAAACTCAGAAGGGGGCAAAACGGAACGTGCTTCCATCTCTGAAGGACTGTTTCGAAATTCGCATTGCCGAACTCGGTGACAACGCCACCGTCACCGGTGCGGCCGCATGGGTCAAACAGCAGACACAAGGATCCGGCATCTGAGACGGATTCTACGATGCATTCTACTCGTACTGGTGAAACCACACCTGGCTCCAATTTTCATTCTTCTGTCCGTCAGCATTACTCTGCATGAACCGCCACTCCTCCAGACATAATGACTCCAATCCGGGACAACGCCGCGCTGCTCAGCCCGTGTTTCCAATGGCGGTCATCGAACTCGGAACATCCGCCATACGGATGGCAATCGGAGAAACGGATGGTGTCAGCGGAGTGCGATTGCTGGAACAGCTTGTCCGCGGCGTCAGCCTTGGCAAGGACACCTTCACACTGCGGGAAATTCAACGCGACACCGTGTTGCAGTCCGTCGACGTTCTGAAAAGCTATCGGCGAAAGCTGGAGGAGTATCAGTGCACCAACCCGAGGCATATTCGCGTGGTGGCCACCAGCGCTGTGCGTGAAGCAACCAACCGAATGGCGTTTCTCGATCAGATTTATACTTCAACGGGATTCGTGGTCGAACCGATCGATGATGCTGAGATCGCTCGAGTCACGTATCTGGGGATTCGCCCTCAGCTGGAACGTGATGCAGATCTTCGGAATGCTTTGACATTGCTGATGGAAGTTGGCGGCGGCAGCACAGAAATCCTGTTGCTGCGAGGGCGCGATATTCTGCATTCGCAGTCGTACAAACTGGGCTCATTGCGTCTGCAGCAACTGATTCGACAATATCATGCTGACAACGATCAGGCCGTCAGCATTATTCACGGACAGATTGACAGAACGCTGGAACAACTTCGAGACATCGTGCCACAGCATGGAGATATCGAACTTCTGGCACTTGGCGGTGATGTACGTTTTGCCGTAAAAGCACTGCAGCTGGATGTGTCCGGCGGCAATATGGTTCGCGTGCCTCTGCGGAAGCTGCAGCGATTCACGCGTGAAATTTCCAGGCTGAACGTTGAGCAGATCATGCGGAAGCATCATCTGGAACTATCAGAAGCCGAAACCGTGGTCCCCGCCCTGTTTGCCAATGTCCGTATGGCCGAAATGCTGGGCACAGATCATCTGCTGGTGACAGGGTTCAATCTGCGCGACGCATTGCTGAACGGGATGCTGCAGTCCGGCGAATGGTCGGCCGACTTTCGCAACCAGATCATCCGTTCGGCCCAGGAACTTGCTCGCAGGTTTCACGTCGACCAGGACCACGGCCGGAATGTCGCGGATTTGTCGCGCCAGCTCTTCATTGCGACTCAGTCCGAACACAAGCTGGATGCACGCTGTGAGACGATCCTGTATGTGGGGGCGCTGTTACACGAATCAGGACAGTTCGTCAGCGATTCCGGCTACCACAAGCATTCGCATTATCTGATCAGCAACAGCAAGATCTTCGGGCTGAATTCGCTGGATCACAAATTGACCGCGTTGGTGGCGCGGTATCATCGCCGCGCATCGCCCAAGGCAAGCCATACGGCGTTTGCGGAACTGGATCGGGACAGCCGTGTTATTCTCTCTCGCCTGGCCGGGATTCTGCGGATAGCGATCTGTCTGGCACAGTCGCGTTCGCAGCGAATTCAGGGCGTTGAGTGCAGCATTGAACGCAACCGCCTGATCCTTCAGCCAACAACGCCCACTGGCGATCTTTCAATGGAGCAGCTGGAACTTCGGCAGAACTCCGCCTTGTTCCAGGACGTCTTTGGAATGAACGTGCTGTTAAGAGGCAATAAGCCCTAGATAGGAACACAGTGCCCATGTCCGTGGATGCGAATCTGTTTTTGAACCGTGAACTCAGCTGGCTGGAATTCAATCAGCGAGTTCTGGATGAAGCCGCTGACCCTTCCGTACCGCTGCTGGAACGTCTGCGGTTTCTGGCCATTACAGCGTCGAATCTGGATGAGTTCTTTATGGTACGCATCGGCAGCCTGCGGACTGCCATTCGACGCGGCGATCCGGGCGTCGACCCCAGCGGTATGACAGCCAGCGAACAGCTTGATGCGGTGTCATTGCGGATACAGCAGATGGTGGAAGAGCAGTACCGTATTTTTCTGGAACAACTTGAACCCGCGATGATGGACCTGGGCATCAAGCGTCGGCATGTTACGGAATTGAACGAGCAGCAGTCGGCATTTGTCGAACAGATATTCGAAGAGCAAATCAGTGCAGTTCTGACCCCCATCGCGATCCACGACCCGGAGCGTTTTGCTCTGCTGACCGGGCGCTCGATTAACGTTGCCGTTCAACTGGCCCCCGATGAGTCGGATGGAGATTACCGCTACGCAGTGATCCCTTTTGGACGGTCGGACCTGCGTTACATAACGTTGCCGTCCGACAAGGGGCACGAATTTGTTCTGGGCGAAGACGTCATCACCCTGCTGGTCCAGCGGTTATTTCCCGGAGAAGAAATCGTTTCGACTGTGCCGTTTCGAATCACCAGAAACGCCGATCTGAGTGTGCGAGAGGAAGACGGCATCGATCTTCTGGAGGAAATGGAAGATGTTCTGGATGAAAGAAAAGACAGCTTCTGTGTCCGCCTGGAGATTTCGGATCATGCAACAAAACCGTTGCTCTTCTTTTTAAAGAAGCTGTTAAAGCTCCGCAATCGAGACGTCTACGTGCTGCCTGGGCCCGCGGGCTTTGGCGATCTGACACGAGTTACGGATCTTCCCGACTACAGCCGGCACGTGTATTCGCGCTGGAAACCATGTACTTCGCCGGGGTTCGACCCCGGACAGTCCATCTTCGAAACCATTCGTGCCCGAGATCGTCTGTTGTATCATCCGTACGAATCGTTTGATCCGGTCATCTCCTTGGTGTCCGAGGCCGCCACCGATCCTGATGTCGTGGCCATCAAACAGATACTGTATCGCACCAGTCGCAACAGTCCGGTTGTCGCAGCTCTGAAGACTGCGGCGGAAAATGGCAAGAATGTGACGGTCATCGTGGAACTCAAGGCTCGGTTCGACGAGGCTCGAAATATTGAATGGGCTAAACAGCTGGAACTGGCCGGTGTCCAGGTCATCTATGGTGTCCGTGGCCTGAAGACGCATGCCAAGGCGTGCGTTGTCGTCCGTCGGGAACCCGAAGGGTTTCGACGCTACATCCATTTTGGCACGGGAAACTACAACGAAGTCACGGCCAGACTGTATACAGACGTCAGCTATCTGACGTGCGACAAAGAACTGGGTGACGACGCCATTGCCTGGTTCAACGCCACGACCGGGTATTCTCAGTTGCAGCAGTTCAAACAACTCGAATCTGCCCCGATCGGCCTGCGTGACAGACTGCTGGAACTGATTGACTTTGAAACCCGGCAGTGTCACAACAACGCAAAGGGTGCCATTCACGCCAAGTTCAATTCACTGGTGGATCCGAAGCTGATCAGGGCTTTGTACAAAGCCTCCCAGGCAGGAGTCAGGATTAGATTAAACATTCGAGGCATCTGCTGCCTGAAACCCGGGGTCCCTGGCCTCAGCGACAACATTGAGGTCTTCAGCATTATCGACCGCTTTCTTGAACACGCGCGGATTTTTCACTTTCTGCACGGTGGCGACGATCAGATCCTTATTTCCAGTGCTGACCTGATGCCGCGAAACCTTGACGGTCGAGTCGAATTACTGGTCCCCATTCTGGACGACCAGTGCAAACGCAGAGCGATCGAAATCCTGAAACTCTGCATGAGCGACACGGCTCGCGCGCGTCGAATCACCTCGGATGGGAAGTACGTTCGCTCGGAATCCCGTAATTCAGGCGTCCGCAGCCAGCATTATTTTCAGCAACTGGCTCACGAAGCCGAAGAAAATGCGTTCGAAGAAAAGCGAAGAATGTTCGTGCCACAACAACCGAACTGACGGTGACACTACAAAGGCGCGATTGGGAAATTCTGAACGGGAATACGGACCGATTTCAACGCTGGTGGCTGTTCCGCGCCAAGCTGTGGAAGAGCCCACCGCGCTGTCTCACCCAGCATTCCACCAGCGCCATACATTTTCCGGACCCGTTGTATGTCGGGCACCGTGGAACGGTCGTTCATCCAGACCAGAGCAAGAATACTCATGCGACGCACGATGTCGTATTCCGGGAGGTCAGGATTGTCGTCGAAGATCCGTTTGATCAGCTGGCCCGTGATGTTCGGGTCTGGATTTCCCTTGTTGATCTTTCCCAGGGCCCACAATCCGGCCGCACGTTTTTCCGGATGGCCTGGGTCCTTATTGCGGAATTGTTTTGTGCATAAACTCTGCAGCGACTTCAACTCTGTGAATCCTGCGTGCTGGAACAGGAAAATCAACTGGACTTGCAGAGCGGCTTGAGAATCTGAGTCGCGTGTTGATTGAAGCAACTCGTAGCGCCCTATCGTTGTCGCGCCCACCTGTTCTGCAATGTCATGTTGTGGCATCAAATGCAGCAGCCATGCGGCCGTGGCATAGATCTCCGGTCGTTCATGTTCCAGCAACACCAGACATTCCTTCTGCCACTGGCGGTGTCCCAACTGGCCCAGCAGGACCAACGATTGTTCCAATTGCTGCCAACTCACGTTCGAGGCGGACAATGTCCCGCCCGCATTTTGAAGAATCATGTCTCGCAGGTCAGGTTCTGTGTCCGCCAAAACCGTCAGAACCTGCCGTGCGGAATTTCGCACACCAATATGGACGTCTCCGGCAAGAACATGCAGCATCTGGCAGCCGTCTTGTGTCGGAAACAGCCTGAGCGTCTGGATCGCCGCGAACCGCACAGTGGATTCTCCGTGACTGACGCCGACGTCCAGCTTTGCCTTCAACTGACCGGGATCTCGTTTCAGCATCGTTTCCCATGCGCGGGCAGCCACGGCATTTGAGTCGTCGTCACATAACTGTCCCAGCAACGTGACGCCCGTACCTGCGTCGCACTGACCCAGGAGAGCACAGGCAAGTAATCGATCTGCAACCTCCCCCTTCGAATATTCTTCAGCAATTGCAGCGGCCTGCTGTGGGTCAAGCACACCAAGCGATCGTGCCGCACTGTGCCGATTGCCGTAATCCGCTAGGACATTATCCAGTATCGATTTGAATGCTGCGTTCGCTTCTGTTTCGTTCAATTGAACAAGACCTTCACTCGCCAGTCGCACCTGGACCGTTGAAAAATCGTCCGGGGCTTTGATGCGTTGGATCCAGGTCGCCTTCAGTGCATCAGCCCCCCAGCTGACAAATTTCGGTTCAATCTGCAGACAAAGTGCTTCGAACTGAGGAAGACACAGTTGTGCCACGTCCTGTGCAGATTCGGCATGACCAATCGTCGCCAGCATTGACGCGCAGGCCTGTCTGATATGAATGTTCGTGGATTCAGCAAGCTGCTTACGGAACGATTCAGCAAGGTGCGAAACATCGGCCAGCCCTGTCACATGCATTCTTTGGAGTGTCTGGATGGCCTCGATGCGGATTTCGTTGTCCGGTCCGGAATCCAGCATGCGCTCCATCAGCTGGACAAATTCATCTTTTACGTAGAGCGTGTCCGTTGGAATTGAGATGTCCGGTTCAAGATACATTCTGCGCGGAAGTTCCGTGAACCTGACGATGTCCGGCAATTCGAAACTGCCCTTGAAATCAGTGCCTTCATCGGCCGCCGCCGAAGAGTCGGAAATCACGCTGGCGACCGCAATGGCGGCAACGATCGAAAGTGCGGCAGGCAGTCGGCTGCACGGGGCAGAAATGTGTGTCATCATCCAATGGCCAGATACTGGTAACAGTTTGAAGATTTGGGCGAAGCGTGAACCGAAGATTCAATCCGGTTCCCAGATTCGCCAGGTTCTGACGGACAGCACCAGCAGCAACACGCCGCACATCACGGCGGACGCAACCCACGTCGTCCGCAGCAGTCCGTCGTACATCTGGAACCCGTCGACTTCCATCGCGTTCAGTGCTCCGGCCATGGCGTTCACCGACAGGACTCGTTCGACAACCGCATGGCTGAACGGAGAATCACGGTTGATCCAGACCAGCATTGAACCCGCATACAAAAAGATCAGCAGACCGTAAGAAACGGTTGTGGCAGCTGCAGTCGAACGAAAAAAACTGCTGACCGTTGCGCTCACCAGCATAGCGACCGCCGCTGTGAGTGCGAGGGACACAAGAACCTGAGTCACCTGCGTCTGCAGCACCGGCTTGATCACCATGATGATTCCGTAGCCTGGCAAAGAAGCACACAGAACAAGCGCCAGAGTAATGCCCACGCTCATCAGTTTTCCGGAGAGGACTCGGTATGTGCTCAGCGGCGTCGCACGGAGCATATCCCACCCGCCACTCTCCATTTCGCCGGCAATCATCGCACCGGAAATTCCTGGCGTCAGCACCAGAATCAGACCCACCTGTGCCACGATCATAATCCCGCCGACTTTCTCCACGCCCCAGTCCAAAGTGCCCATCGTCGTGGCCAACGTCAGTAACAAAGACATGACGGCACATCCCGCGACCATCCGCAGCAGCCAGTGCAGACGTCCAAACTGTCGACTGCGAAACTCTTTCATCATGACCGGATTGAGAAACCAGGGAATGCCCGACTTGCGTTTCTGAGGATCGACAAGGTACATCATTCGACGAGCCACTCGCAGCGAGGAAGATCGATCATCAGTAATCACACCCTGTGATCGTGATCGGTCCATCAGTGAATAATCCAATCGCCGAATGCAGATCACGCTGCCGACCAGACTCAGTACGACGGCGGAAAATACGTATGCCCCGATGAGGTTCTCGGATGCGATCGCCCCAGTCGCGACTGGAGTTGCGTCGCCGACCAATTGCAGCAACGCCGGAATAGGCGACAGTGTTCTCATGTGACTGGCGATTACCGCGTAAATACTATCGCCTCCCTGCAGAAAAATGTGTGGGAGCACGGCGATTACGGTCAGCGAAAACGTGGCACCGTACACCCACCGCAGCCCGGATTCCGACGTCTCAGCGATCGTTCCGACCAGCAGCCCAAGGACGATCAGCTCGATACAAATCACCCCCAGCAGCGCGTAGAGTCCCAGAACATCATGAGTCGGAGAAATGGCGCCCATCGCATAGCAGCAAGCCATCGCAGGCAGCGTCACGGCCAGCAGCAGCATGGCAAATGCCGCCAGCGCAACCAGCTTGCCGACAAAAATCTCGGAGCGTCGCAAGGGCGAATTGAGCAGGAGTTCCATCGTTCGGCGTCGTACTTCCCGAATCAGTCCGGCGGCGGGAAATGCGGGGACCACCAGTACAACGGCCACAAACATCGCATACGCCAGACCGCGAAACACGGCGCGTGCCTGAATGCCGCTCAGATCAGCGGTTGAAGAAGACGGCCATTTCAGCAGAACTGTTGCCGAGAACGTTAGCGCAATGATGACGAAAATCCACAGCGTCTGCTTCATTCTCAGCAACGACGGCAACTCACGTTCGACGATGGTAATGATGCCTCTCATGATGCGGCCTCCGGCACTGGTGCTGATTCCGTAGTTACCTGCTGTTCCTGACTGGCCTGTTGAGTCACACTGATGAAAATCTCCTCAAGGTCACCTGCCACT
>JBDONA010000519.1:0-3594 GCA_039831575.1 Fuerstiella sp.
CTCATGATAAATCGTCCTTCGTACTTTTAGCGCGATCAATAACTTCACCGGTGATCGCGTCTGAGGGCTCGAACCGCAATCGGTAACGTACGGAGTCGCCCCTACCGAATGCAACTTGGATTTCTGGGAACGGCTGACTGCGGCGTGCGCCAGGCATGACGTATTTAGAGTCCGAAAACGTTAGTCAGACTGCGCAGGAGGGCGTGCCCTTATAGCGGATTTCGGCTGCACGCAGTTCTCGACAGCACCGGCCCGGGTAGGGTGGCCGGAGACTGGCGACACGAATGCCCAATCGCTCCGACTACCCGTCCGGTGTGAGACACGCAAGAACCGCCCCTGTTGATAACACAGTCTGCCTTGTTCCCAACCGTAAGCAGCAAAGGATGTCGCTTCACCGCGACACCCTGTAGGATGTCCGGAATGGTGAACTGTCAACACTATCGTCGACTACGAGCCGAATGATTGTGGCGCCGATAGCAAGTGTTGTTCAGCAAGGAGTGAGACATGAGCAGGACCAGGACAACTTCCAGCAAGCACACGCGACGACGGGAAACGCTGGCCGAGCTTCCGTTCCGCAAACTCGTAGAAACGGACATGGAACTCAAGAACCTGCGTGCACAACACGCCGGCCTTCCCGCCAAACAACGACGTCGGGCTGCCCAGTGGGCTTTGACGGTGCTCACGCTTCTCTGCTGATGGCGCGGGCGGCAAACGAGCCGGACCTGTTCGATCCGACGTGGCACGACGCAGCGGCCCCGCTGGCCATCGATCCCAAGTATGCACCGGCCATGCTCACCGTCGGGTCCCTGGAATATCAGTACGGCCGAGTCGAGGAAGCGATGATGCTGTTTCTGGAGCTGACCAAACTTCCCACTGACACGGAGGACCTGCCGGAAATCATCGACAAGGCCGGGGACTTCCTTATTGAGCAGGGTGACCACCTCAATGCTGGCCAACTCTACGCTGAAGCCGTGCGCGCAGACCCGCAGGTCGCACTGTATCACGCTGGCCTGGGGTATTGCGCCGCAGCGGGCGAGAGGATAGAGGAGTCTATAACGCATAACCGACGCGCCGTCGAATTGAAACCGAATAGTTATTTGCACTTGAACGACCTCGGCTACAGCCTATTGCAGGCGGGCAAATACAGCGAAGCAGAAGAAACGTTGCAACGCGCCGTGCAGGAAGCACCGCCCGGTTACGATCTCGCGAAGGCAAATCTCGACTATCTTCGAAAATCGCGAAGCGAGCTTTCATAAAACGGAGGCCGCAAGCAGAGGTCGCGGATTGCCGGTTCTGGCGTTCGGGAATCCAGTCGTATTGATTTCGGGTGGCTAGGGTGTCGGAGCAGCGCATGCGTTCTCGGGTGAATCGCAAGAGGAGAGGATTCATTGACCTTCAAATCTGATGAAACCATATGGGGACGCGTGCGCCAGGCCAATGAGACGTTTCTATACCGCGGTATTCTAAAGGTCGAAGAACCTGGTCCGGTCTCGCTGGAGCTTAACTTCGTCCCTCCACATCCGTTTGTGGTCAACATGCCTGACCACCATTGCATCGAAGCACAGAGCATTACGGAAGTTTACGCCCGGCTGGTCGGGTTTCTCGATGATTACGGAGCTGACCTGATCCATGGGTCCTAAACATCGACCCGTTTTCGGCTCGGGAACCGTGTCGCAACCTGCAGAGGTGTTCACACCGCTGTCAATTCGCTCTCGCTGGAACTCGCAGCGGTTGCATCGACCTCCGCGAGTTTGCCGGAGCGCTTAGCCGCGCTCTTCGCCCTTTTCTCTGTTAGATTGGGCAGAAGTGTGCAGCTAATGTCAGCTGCCTGGTCTTAACAATGAGCGACAGGAGGTTCAGCAGGAAGCCGATTGTGGCCATCGGCTGGCGGAGCCGGAGATGGAAGCACATGTCGACGGCCAGGAGTCGTCATCATGTCCATCAGTCTGGAAAAAGTTGCGGAAAAGTACCTGGTCGCCAAAAAGCTCTCCGCCGGGACACGAAAGGAATACCGGTCGACCGTCACGAAGTGGCTTACCTGGGGCCAGGGAGTCGACGTCGATCGGATTGAGAGGCACCACATTCGAGACTTTCTCGACTGGGTCCACGACAAGGCAACCAACGATGGAGGCTCGAACGCCGGACGGACCGCGAACAAGGCTCGCGAGAATCTTCGGGCGATCATGTCCTGGGCCTGGGAGCAGGACTACGTGGAGAAGCTGCCACGGTTTCCGAAACCCAAGCCGCAACGCGATGTGGCTGGACGACACTACCTGACGAAGTCGGACCTGAACGCCCTCTACTTTGCCACGCACCAACTACCACGTCCAAGGGGCTGGAACCAGCCGTTTACGGTTGGACACTACTGGCGGGCAGCTTTGGTGGTCTTTTTCAACTCTGGCCTCGACACGGGGACGGTGTTCAAGTCGGCCGGCTTTCATGAGCCGATTCTTTGGCGACACGTGTCCTGGCGTCCCGAACCACCGAACGGCCAGGGCCGGGAATCGCGGTATGGCTGGCTGTACTATCGCCGCGTCAAGACGAAGAAGCAGTTCTATCGGCCATTGAACCGCGTTGTTCAGGCACATTTGAAGAGCATCCGGTCAGCTGATCCTCAACCCGAACAGCCCGTGTTTGATTGTGGCAGCTCGCGTCCGAATGCCCAGTTCCGACTTCTATGCCGCCTGGCGGGAGTGAAACCGAAGCAGGACGTGGAAACTGGCAAGGACAAGCTCTGGGTATTGAAAGATCTTCGAAAAACCTGCGCGACGTACTACGACGCTCACATGCCGGAGTCTTCGATCGAAATCCTGGGTCACTCGGTTGGCGGCGTGACTTATCGCCACTACGCGCACCGCGACCCACTCGCGTTCAAGGCGATCTTGTCGCTTCCCCAACCGACCGCGTTCAACGCGCTGTTGCGTGGATTCGACGGCGAATGTCCCTGCTGTCGACGAAAGTTCGGCCAAACATAGACAACCTGGCTGTCGGGGAGCGGCACCACTGCGGAGGTGTCGCCACCACCAGCAGGAAGGCCTCACGCCTTCCTGCTGGTGGATTGTCCATCAACTTCCGCGCCGCACGAAAACTCGAAACTGCACGAGGTCGATGTGTCATGAGCGCGCAATTGTTCTGACTGCGCGGGGCAGGTGGATTCTCGAGACCTCCAAAATCACAAAGCAGATGACCGGATTGCGTCTGTGTTTGGGACGAACAATTTGTTTGTCCTCAATCTCGCAAGTTGCCTTGGCATTTCCCGGTCCTGGTTTGAATCTCGTGCGCTAGCTGCCGCAAATCTTGCTATCCATTTCGCAGGCAAGTAGAGTGACCGTATTGGGACTCCGGTCGAAGAGCTGCGTGTCAGCACTGGCCTCCTGAACGGTCTCCAGGATCGATTCGCTGCGGACGATCAGGGTGCAGCATTATGTTTCTGAGCCAATGATTGCCTGACAATGTCCGGATTCTCTCACACAGGTTCGTTCGATTGTCCACACTGCGGCGAAGAGTTGCGGTTGGGGGCGAATCGTTGTCATCACTGCGGGGCGTCAGATGAGTGTGGCTGGCAGGAGTCCGACGGTGAGTTTGCCGACCGCG
>JBDONA010000519.1:3604-4485 GCA_039831575.1 Fuerstiella sp.
CCACCAACAGAACGGACAAAGGAGTTCTGGATACGAATTGTGATTCTGGCAGTCATCGTCGCACTGCTGCTTCCGTTCGGTGTGCAATTATTATCTCTTTTGTAGCCAGACGCTCGACACAGGCAGGCAGCTATCGAGGTTCAGGTGATGACATGGTGGCGTCGCCTGCTGGATTGCTTGCTGCTGTTGCTCGTCGAGATCGCTCCGTTGACAGCCGATGGAAATGCCCGTCAACACGGGAGATTATGGCGATGGAGGTTCTGCACCATGACGGTTCGATCTTGTTCAGGAATGCAGCCGTTCGCCGGCGGCTAGGCGCAGCTCCGTCGTCATCAGATGGACTACATATTCACTGGCGTAAACTGCGGTCGGTGGATTTAACCGCTGCGGCGAAGGACAGCTCCTGCCTGCACGCGGTCGATGCAACCGCTGCGGGTCTTAGCGAGTGCGAATTGACAGCGGTGGAGACACCTCAGCAGGTTGTGCGACGATTCCCGAGCCGAAAAGGTCCATAGTTGGGATTCTCAAAAACCTCGACACTCTGACGAGTTGCTGACACAAGCTCAGACGGAAAAGTTTTAACGGCTGGAGTGGCCACCACGGACGGCAAGTGACTAAACGAATTGCCGATATGGAAGTGAAGGGTCCGACAATCCAGAAGAGTGGAAAAATTATTGAACACCAATCGTCTTGCGGCTAATGATGAGCAGTGCGTGAAATGTAAATTCCTCAATCCCGATTTGCCACATGGATGGTAAGCGTACACCCCCGCCATTCTGGTCTCAGGCCTGAGCGGCCCGGCGTTTGGCTCGGCGGCGTTGCTTTCTGTCGGCCTTGTCGCGACGCTCTTCGATTCGGTAGGTGCGGATCTGCTCGGGGTG
>JBDONA010001038.1:0-4467 GCA_039831575.1 Fuerstiella sp.
GGACGGACAGCGACCGACCTGATGAAGCAAGTGATTCGATCAACCCTGCACTTCGCCGACGTGCTTCCAAAATGGAACTACACCATTACACCACAAATCACCCAGTAATTTCACGAGCACACCTTAGGGGTTAGAGATGTCGATTACTCTGCATGCGAATAGACGTTCGCAACCATATTCACCAGCAACATGAACTTTTGGTCCAGTCACTTCTGCTTGTACAGCAGGCATTCCTGAAAGACAAGGCAGTCAGGATGACGTCATCCGCGCGACATTCGTTTCACGTCACTTTGGAAGCATGTAGAGTCCGGCACGTCCCTCCACAGCGGTGTACTCATGATCGAAATCAACCTCAGCGAAATTCTGTCGCAGGCCATTGATCCAGGTGATGGCGATCTGCGTTTTCTGTGACGCGTCCCCAAGTCCGAACACCAGAATTCGTTCATTGCTTGCCTGGTATCCGTCGCCTGCTGCAAGCTGACGTGTAACAGATCGGTCGTTTGTCGTCACGGAAACAATTGCACCAAAGGCATCACGCTGGGAGGTCACAGACCGAAGGCGTACGGTGACGGAGGAGCCGCGCGACAACGTCCTGTTGTGAAGCAGCGAAGTTCCGCCGTCCAGAGTTCCAATGACAATATCTTCTGCCCCGTCTCTGTCCCAGTCGAGTCTTGTGACACAGCGACCGAGATCCGTCAGGGAAAAATACTCTCCGATGGATTTCGGACCCTGAAGCGCGAAACGCAACCCGCCAAGGTTACGAAAGTATTGTGGCATCATGCGGTACGGCACGCCCCTGTCGGTGAAGTCGTCGACGTGTCCGTTCGCAACCACGAGGTCCGGCAGGCCATCCAGTTCACCGTCCAATACCTGAATACCGAAGCCCAGGACGGGCAGGCTCGGCGACCCCAGTCCACTGGTCCATGTGACGTCCCGGAAGAAACCGTTCGGACCGGCTCCGGTGTAGAGGGTGTTCGTTTCGTCCAGAAAGTTGGTCACAAGCAGCTCAGGATGGAAATCGAGATCCAGATCTTCAATGACTCCCCCCATGCAGGCTTCACTCAGCCCCTCGTTGTTAACAGCAACGCCACGTTCCGTGGCGACTTCTCTGA
Organism: Fuerstiella sp.; assembly: GCA_039831575.1. GTDB lineage: Bacteria > Planctomycetota > Planctomycetia > Planctomycetales > Planctomycetaceae > Fuerstiella. The sequence goes on from JBDONA010001038.1 coordinate 1,113, forward strand.
AGGCAATTCGGCCGGAATCACCAGCATTTTCAAACAGAAAATTCGGCACTCCGTCGTTCGCGATAAACAGATCGAGCTTTCGATCCTGATTCACGTCAGCCACAACGATCCCCAGACCTTTCCCGTTTGACCTGCGAATCCCACTGCTGTCTGTAACATCCACAAACTTTCCGCTCCCGTCGCTGAGATGGATCCGGTCCTGTGCCGACGGAAAACTCTGCGGAGCGCAGGAATTCCTGCGGCCGGTCTCGTCCCGGCAAACTCGCGACAGGATATCTCCGGATAGGTAATTGACCGAATACAGATCCGGCCAGTCATCACCGTTCAGGTCGCAAATCAGACAGCTTGTCGTCCACTGCGCCGCATTATTATCGATTGACGAAGACACTTCACTGAAAGTTCCGTCGCCATTGTTCCGCATCAGTCGGTTGGGCCCCAGATTGCCGATGAACAGATCCGTGAAACCATCATTATTGAAGTCGCCGGTGGCGACTCCCTGGCTGTAGTCAAGATCCTGTGGCAGGCTCACGCGACTGACATCAGTAAAGCGATTTCCCTGCTGGTTGCGAAAAATCTGATCTGCCCTGCCCCGCAGCGGCTTCCCGGTCTGATCTTCGAGCACGCAGCCCTGCGAAAAGTACAGGTCCGGCCAGCTGTCTCCGTCAGCGTCAAAAGCGGCAATTCCACCGCCGGTAAAGTCATATGGACGCTGGGCACCGCTGATGCTGCTGTCGACGCCGTTGTCGTACGGAAACTCAATCCCCACACGTTTGGCAATGTTTTCAAAGTGAACTTCTCCCGCTGACTGATTCCTGCCGATGCTCGTCGATTCGATTCCGGGAATGATATCCTCAATCGACAACTCATAATTCGACAGGTCGACACGGCGAAACATGTTGAACTGAGGAGCCGTTCGCGTCAGTGGGAGATTCGACAACTGTGGTTGCAGCCGGCCCAATGCTTCTTCCGCCCACAGTGGTGTCGGTGGCGTCCTGCCGGCGAGCCAGGAGAACCCATAGGCTTCCCAGATCAGGCCAAGAGATTCTGCTGCTGTCTGAGCCTTCTGCAGCAACTCAGCGGTGAATTGCCGTGAGGAGTCTGATACGGAACCACTGTCAAAGATCCTGCGGTACTTCTCCAGGGCGCGTGCGCGTTGGAGGAACGGACCTGCGTCTTCAGGACGCCCCAGTGACGAAAGCTGCCGTCCCAGCATGTAGTTCGCCGGCAGCGATGCCGCATCTCTTAATCCCGCTTCCCGGAAACAGCGGGCGGCGCCAGTTGGGTTGTCGAATCTTTCGGCAAGTTGCCCAAGGGTAATCCACGTCAGAGGATGCTGCATGGCCGACGGAGGAAGTTGCTGTTGCCATCGCTGCAACTCCTCAACGGAACCGACATGCAGAAGAATCTGACCGAGCCGGGCGTGTGCTTCGTTCAACTTTGGATCGAATCGCACGGCTGCGCCAACCAGTTTTTTCGCAGCAGTAAAGTCCTTGCGAACTTCGGCCAGTCTGGCATCACCAAGCATTAATCCGGGATGCTCAGGTTCTTGTGTCCTGAGTGTTCGCAGCAAATCGACATCAGGAAACAGCAGGTCGCTGTGAGCTAACGACAACAGACGATTTGACGAAATGACCTGTTTGCGAATCAACACCAGCTGCCGCGGAACAAGTTCTCTGGTACGCGTCTGCAGCGCCAATAGATACGACAGCCGATCCAATGCGACCAGATTGTTCGGGTCGGCAAGGTTCGCACGTGCGTAAAAGGCTTCAGCGCTGGAAAGGTCCCCGAGATAATTCAGGGCCAGGTTGCCGGCCATACACTGAGCGTCGACAAACACAGGGCCTGCGTCTTCCGAGACACCAGCGCAGTGACGAACGGCTTCTTCATAGTTGCCCTGTTCACTGGCAGCGATCGCAGCGATCATTCGTGCATCTGCGTGGTTTGGCTGGTGACGAAGAATCTTATTCGCCAATTCGCCCGCACGGACATTCTGTTGGTGATGAAGCGCCTTTCGGGCTTCGATCAGGAGTTGGTCGACATCGACCGTCCAGACGGATATGCAGACAAAGATCGCGATCGAAGCCAGAAAAACCACGAGCACGGCGTGCTGCCATGGGACTGATAGATTTCTCTCAGTCAACAAATCTCCCTGGCTCGCCGCACCTGCGGACATCTGCCCACGCCTGTGACACCCAGTCGAAGGCAACTGAGTGGTGAAGACGAGGATTCGCATCCATGCTGAAGAGCAAACCGACCCTCACAATGCCATCACATGCAGAATCAACTGCAACTGTTCAGTTGGTACGGTCGTATTAGTTGACGCCTTTCGACATCAGTTCCGGATCAGTGCCCACACCTGCATCGTCGTCAGCGCCGTCACCTCCGTCACCGTCTTCAGCGCCAGCGCCTGTATTCACTGCCCCTTCGCCCGTACTGGCGTCGTCGCCACTGCCGCATCCGGTGATGAACAGACCAAGAGCCAGAAGGCAGGCGAGATAGGTGAGTTTCTTCATGAGAGCTAAATCCTTGTCCAAGAGAGAGTTTCCAAGTTCCAGTGTTCTCATTCTGCAGTTTTTGAAGTCACGTGCAAGCTACGACAGAACAATCCTGTCTTCTCAATCACTTTTTATTTGGTTCATTCTCGCGATGGCACGACCGTGGTCAGGATTCTGCTGAAGGCACCGAATAAAAGCCGACACCGCGCTGTCAGTGTCGCCCTGAAGCCGGTGCACCTCACCCATGTAGAAGAGTGCCTTTTCGTCTGCCGGTAACAGCCGGACTGCTTCCGAAAGATAGCTCCTGGCCTCGTCGATACTGTTACGCCGCCACGCGTCCATGCCTGACAACAGGGCGGACTGCCCTCGATGTACGTCCCTGATTTTCTGGCCGCGGATGGCTTTCGTCCGTGAGAGTCGGTCGTGCAGAGGAGCGGTCGGCTTCATGTCACTCACTTTTTTCCAGATCGTGTATGCCGCATCATGATCACCTTCCGCAGAAGCAATCATGGCCGCCAGATCACGTGAATCAACGCCGTCCTGAGTGTGCTGCTGGACTATTGACAGCAGCTCCGTTGCGCCAGAAGGATTGTCAAGCCCCAACTCGACATGAGCTGCGGCAATGAACACCGACCGATACTGCCACAATTTGTTGGGCTGAATGATACTCAGTGCATCATTAAGTGCCGATTTCCGTTGCTCCAGCGTGCCGTGGGATTTTAGATGCATTGCCCCGGACAGTATTTTCGAAAGTCCGTAACGTGCTGCGAACATGCTAATGAAGCTTTGGCCGTATTCCAGAACCAGCTGATACTCAGCACGGTCTTCACGGTCACGAAGTTCCGTGACCAAAGCTTTGT
>JBDONA010000272.1:0-19812 GCA_039831575.1 Fuerstiella sp.
TTGAAGGGTCGGACCTGAAAATCCTGGTGTCGGGGGTTCGATTCCCCCTCCGCCCATTCTTACACACGGCCCTTGCCGGGCATTTGATCCGGCAGAGGGCCGTTTTCTTTGGCGACGGTCGTCTTTTTCCGGCTCACAGGCTGTGATCGGGGACTGACCGGGCGACGTGGCTGGTCCGGCACCTGTCGAGTGCGGACGTGCCCCCCGGCGCAGAAAATGTCCTGCTCAATCGGTCGACCTCTGTAAGCACCACGACCGTGGATATCACGGCATGGCGTCAATCAAAGGCAGACGCAAACCAGTAGGTCGCGTCATTGGGCCGCGCAGTGGCAGTGAGCGATTTGCGTTCCTCGCAGCGTACGAATGAGCAAAAAGAAAAGCTCGCCGGACGCGTCCGATGTGCGAGCAGTTTGCGAACAACTTGTCAGGCAGTTCGTTAACTTCCGTGCTGCTGAAGCGCCCCGACACTTTTGTCCTCGCGGCGGCGCATTCTGTCAACCCCATCGTTCCGGATTTTTTTTGGGCTATCGAGATCCCTACCGGGGATCGGTGCAACCGACGTCACGAATCCATACAGTGAAAAAGGCTGGGGATACCCGCCGGTTTTTAATGTGGAAGAGGGGCCGTTAACCGGCTGGCCGAATGTCTTGCCTGCAGGGCGATGTGCGGCCGCCGAAATGATTAGTCGCCGTTTACTTATTGTCGTGAACGATACTGGCTCGTGGGAGTAACGAAACTGCTATTGAAAATCGTTCTTCGCGGCCACAAGTCAGCGTGAAACGCTGTAGTCGCCATTCGTGAACACCACGTCCGTCGATGTCATGGCACCGCGTTGATCTGTGGCAGACACAAACCAGATGGTCGCGTCATCAGGCACGGCAGGGGCAGTGAGTGTTTTTTCATCGAAGCTTGCTGACACGGTGTTCCATGAGCGGCCCACCAATGGTCCGGTACTCGTCGTGTAGTGCAGCGCCGCTGATTTTAATGGAACATCTGCCTGATAGGTGACCGAAGCCATGCCGGCTTTCAGTTGCGGGACTTCCAGAATCGGCAACGCCGCCGCATCGCTCACGTGGCTGTCGATGAACAGACCGATTTCCGCGGGCTGCCAGCCTGCCGGATGACTGTGCCCCATGCGGACCTGAATGCGAATCTGCTTCGGGCCCGGAACCAACTGGAAACTCCGCGAATAGCTGCGCAGCGGGTAATGTTTATCGTTGGTCCCGTTGACGAACAGAATGGGCACACGACAGCGGGCCAGATGACTGGACGGATCATAGCGGCGGATCCACAGTTCGCGTCTGGCTTCGTCCAATGCATCGATGGCTGGCCTTTGCACGGATTCGCCGTCGTACAGAAACCCGCAGCCGTAAACCGGGACAGCCGCTTGGAATCGATGATCGACTGCAGCGACAAGGCACGTCGTATAGCCGCCCCAGCTGATGCCTGTGACGGCCGTGCGCTGCGGATCGACTTCTGCAAAGCTGCGGATCAGTGAATGAGCTCGTACAACACTGGCAACTGCGTGGTACGGCCAATCGTCGCCGATGTCGCCACCAACGCTGTCGAATTTCTGCGGGTGCCCATGTTCCGGGCCTCCGTCCACAAGGCGAGTACGCTTCACACGCAGATTCGACACCAGTTTGCCGTTTTCGAAAACGGGAGCGTCCGGCCGCCGACCGGACAGATCCATGGCAATCGCGGCGTAACCTCGCTGTGCCCACAACCAGACCCAATCCGCGAACGCTGTCCCGCCGCCGCCGTGGATCAGCACGACCGCAGGCAGGTTTCTGTCGTTGCTGGTATCGCCCTTGATCGTCCCCGGTGTCGCGTAGAAGGCAAACACACTGGTTCTTTGACCTGCCAAAGCTTCACCTTCGTAAGTCAGTGATCGAATCGGACTTGCCGAATCGATCCATTTCATACCAGGTGTCCGGCTCAAGTCCTCCAGGTTCCAGACTCGTGTGAATTCATCCCCGATTCCCGTTTCGGTCAGAGCGATCGTGGTCACGACTGCACACAGCCATCGTTGTTGATGAGACTTCATACATTTCTCCCGATGGATCAGTATCGTGACAATTCGATGTTACCGCTGAGTGCCGGAAAGTGTAACTCTCGACGACAGACAATCAGCGGTGACGCACCTTCTCAAAACGGTGCGCAGGCAACAGATCAGTCACCCTGTCCTTGAATCACTCAAAAAATCCGATCCCTACGGTTTCGCCACCGCGGAACCGAAGAATTGAATCGGCGCATGCATGGAATCCGGCAAAATGAAGCCAAGTGGCCCACGAATGGGCATCGACGGTAGAGCGTGCTGCAGATTCTCTCTACAGTCTGCGGCTTTCGGCGAACCGTTTTGCCACAGAGCGGGTCTGCAGCGTTTTACGCTGACTTGTGGCCGCGAAGAACGCTGTCTGATAGCAGTTTCGTTTCTCCCACGAGCCAGTATCGTCTACGACAATAAGTAAACTGCTCTAATATCGGCGGCCGGTCTGCAATTGACCGGCACGAATCCCTCATCTGAACACAATTCTGCGACGCCCGATGCTTGAAAACCTGCCACTTCGATCTGTCAAACACAAAGCGCTCACGGTGGAAGGGTATTCACGCGCGGCGGTGCAGAGCTATTGGCGGATTCCGGAACTGAAAATCGGCTTTGAACTGGGCGGTAGCCCGTGGTCGTTCATGGGCACGCAGACGTTTTTCGTCACTCACGGACATCTTGACCATCTGGCCGCCATGCCGGTCTATGTGGCTCGCCGCCGCATGATGAAGATGGAGCCACCGACGATTTATCTGCCGGCAGAAATCGTGGAGAACGTCGAACGCATGCTACATGCGTGGCAGCGGTTGGACCGAGGTCGAATGCACTGCGAAATCGTGCCCGTCAAGGACGGCGATTTGATTGAACTTTCGCGCGAGCACAAGGTGCGCGTCTTCAAAACAAAGCACACCGTGCCATCCCTCGGATATCTGGTGTACGACTGTCGACGCAAATTGAAGGCTGAATTTCACGGGCTGTCCGGCAACGAGATTCGGGACATTCGACTGGCCGGTACGGAGGTGACCCAGGAAACGCTGACGCCACTGGTCGCCTTTACCGGCGACACGGCTCCTCAGGGGCTGGACGCTCATCCGGACGTGCTGAAGGCACAGGTGCTGATCACGGAAATGACGTTTTTTCGGCCGGAACACCGCAAGGAAAAGATCCACAAATTCGGGCACATGCACCTGGACGATATTCTGGAACGAGCCGACAGGTTCGAAAATGAATTGATCATCCTTAGCCATTTGAGCACGCGAACTCACGAGGCCCAGGCACGACATGCCATCAGAACCCGCGTACCTGATTCGCTCCGCGACCGGATCATGTTATGGTGCGACTGAAAGCAGGCTGCTGCAACAATCAGGGACCGTCCTTCCGGCCACTTAACGGGCGGTGTACTGGTCTGAAAAACACCGTCTCACGCGGGGTTTCAGGAGATCGGCAGAGTCAGAGCGAACAACGAGTTGTTTTCAGGATATCTTCACATGAGATTTACAATCGCCGGCTTGCTGTTGTGTCCACTGCTATGGGCTGATGACAGCGCAAACGCTCAGGAAAAAACTGTCGCAGGTCCGCGCTACGAACAGCGAGCGAACCACGACCCCAACGGCATCGGCAAGTTTTATATGGGCCGCGAGATCGCTCATGTGATGGGGTACCTCGGCGCACCTTGGCTGGAACGTGACACTCGTGAAAAAGAAGAACGGCTGACGCTGCTGGTCAAGTCCTTGAAGCTGAAACCCGGCGACATCGTGGCCGATATCGGAGCCGGAAGTGGCGTCATCAGCGTGCTGATGGCGGAACAGATTCTGCCCGATGGCTACGTGATCGGCGTCGACGTGCAGGACGAAATGCTGCTGCTGCTGCAGGACAATGCCCGTAAGAAAGGCGTCACTAATATCGTCCCGATCAAAGGATCGCAAAAAGCCCCGTCACTGGCACCGCAGTCCGTGGATCTGGCCATTATGGTGGATGTGTACCACGAGTTCGAATTTCCATACGAGATGATGCAGGAAATCAGCAGGGCGATGAAACCAGGGGGCCGGGTCGTCCTTGTCGAATACCGCATGGAAGATCCGACCGTACCAATCAAACTGGTCCACAAAATGTCGCAGAAACAGGCGAAGATGGAAGTTGAACAGCCGGAGTTCAACATGAAGTGGGCCGAAACGATCAACGTGTTGCCGCGTCAGCACATTCTGATCTTCACAAAGCAGGCCGCACCGAAGTCGACGCCGTAGGACAGAGTAGAGTCCCGGTCTCTTTGCTCTACGTCTGTACATACCCGGATGTCCAGACCGTCGCTCCGCCCGTGATAATCACTGGACACCAGGCGGCCAGATCGAGCGGAATTAAGGTTCCCCCCACCATGCTGCCACCAAGCAGCAGGCTGACCTGTCCGAAAATGAAGAAGCCCCCCAGAACGAAGGCGCAGACCGTCATGTTCATGATCAAACTATGCGACTCGCGACGCATCACCAGCGGCAACGCCATTGCGATTGCCAGCAATGAAATAATCGGTCGAGTGATTCTTGCGTGCAGCGCCAGGGTTTGAGCTTTTACCGGGACGGGACCGGTCGACGGATTGCGAATTCTCTTGATCAACTCTGTAGAAGACAGCAGTCGCAGATTGCGACCTCGGTTGTACAACTGGTCGAAGCTGACGCTGGAGACAATAAACACATCCTTGCCATTGGGACGAGGAATGATTCGAGTTCGACCTTCTTCGGTCAGCATATCCGCGGCGCACAGGCCGGTCAGGTTCTGCACCAGCCAGCCGGCCCGCCTCTCACTCGTCGCGGGCATATAGACGGCGGATTCTGCCTCCAGCGAAAATGACTCCACAGCCAGTTCTTTGGGCAGATAAAAACTCGGACTTACCAGTTTCCGCTCCTCGATAATGACTTCCGACCCGTCAATGTGCATTTCGTAGTTTGAATAGTCATACACGGGCTCGACAGTGCGTTTTTTCGCGCTGTCACCGCCTCTGCGCGTCTGCAGTTCCACTGTCAGCCTGGGCATGACCAGTTCCTGATTCAGAATCAGTGTCAGGTTCACCAAAGCCCCGCCGATCAGTATCGGGCGCAGCAATCGAAACGCAGGAATTCCTGCCGCCAGAATGGGATGTGATTCCGAGTGTTTCTCCAGCAACCCAAAGACTGTGATGGCAGACACCCCCACCAGTAATGGACCGGCCAGGTCGAAAAACTCAGAGCCGTGGTATCCGTAGTAGCTGAGAATAGACTTCGCCAGAGCTGTTCCGTTTTCTGCTGCGTTCTGGAAGTCTCTCATGTTGGAAAACAGATCAACCACGATGTACAAACCGTACGTCGCCACAAAGAACACCGTGAATGTGTGCAGGAATCGCTTCAGTAAATATCTATCAAACGTATTCATCATATATACGAACGGCTACCGGTCGTTGGTCATGCCTCAGGTATTAAGCATGCCAGTGGGCGGCGCCGCAGTAGCTAACGGTATGGTCACCAGAGGCTAGCGCAATTCCGCTCAAATAACTTCCATGTTTGTGGCTGACGACAAACGCGCGGGAAATCCCTCGCGCCCGTAGTTGATCCACGGGCGGTGGGGATTACAGTTGAGGGGCGACATTCGCGTCAATATGGATTAATTGCGGAAGACCAGTGATTCTGGGGGGAATCCGCGAAATAGCTAACGAGAGCAATGACAAATTCCGTTCACGACGAAACATGCAAAGGCGAAGTCAGCGTACTGCACGGTGTTTCTGCGGTGTTGTTTGATGCTGTAGGGACGTTGATCTATCCGACGCCGTCTGTTGCAGAAGCCTATCAAAGTGCCATTTTGCGGCACTGCGGTGTCGACGTTGAGCCCGACCACGTCAGTGCTGTCATTCGTGACTCATTGATCGCCCGGTCCGCAGGCGAGGATCTATCGACCAGTGAACAGGCCGAGCACGAGTTCTGGGCGCACCTGATTCGAGAACTGTGTCCGGGCTCGGACGGCTTTCAGGCGTGCTTTGACGATCTGTTTGCTCATTTCGCGAGACCGGAAAGCTGGGCGTGTTTTTCGGACGTGTTGGAGCTTGTCAGCGATCTGAAACGCGCCGGGCTGAAAGTGGCGATCGCGTCCAACTTTGATCTGCGACTGCATTCCGTGTGCGACGGTCTGCCGAAGATTGCCGACATTGATTGCCGAGTCATTTCGTCGGTCGCCGGATGGCGAAAACCTGCGGCCGAGTTTTTCCAGGCAGCCACGCGCCAACTGGGAGTTTCTGCCGGACAGACGCTAATGGTGGGGGACGACCTGACTAACGATGTTCAGGGTGCCACCGCCGCAGGTATGCGGGCGGCATGGATTTGTCGCAGTTCAGCAGGCAGTCAGGACGTTGCACTACCGAAAAGCGTGCTGCAGTTGTCAACGTTGCAGCAATTACCACAACTCTTCAACGGTGTGTCATCCGCCGGTGGGGCTTGCGAGGATTCCTAGCACTGTGAATGTCGAACAGCCATCCAACACGGACGACTCCGCAGATCACAACCTTGTTGTGATCCAGCGAAATCCAACATCCGGTTCGGGACGCGGTGCAAAGCAGCTGCTGATTCTGATTCACGCACTCCGACGCCTGGGTTATCGTGTGCGTTTGTTCGGCAGCCGAGAACGATTGGATCAGTTTGCTGCAGACAGCGCGGTGCAGAAGCAGTTGCGGTGTCTGGTTGCTGCCGGTGGTGACGGGACTGTCACCGGGTTGGCCGGTCGGTTTCCTCAATTTCCGATTGCCACGCTGCCGCTGGGAACGGAGAACCTGATGGCTGGCTATCTGCAGATTCCATGCAGCGGTGAATCGGTGGCCCGGATGATTCACAAAATGACCACGACGTGTTTTGACACTGCGTTTGCAGGCGATCAACGTTTTCTGCTGATGACGAGTGTCGGCGTGGATGCGGAAGTCGTCCGGCGGTTGCATTTCGTGCGAACCGGCAACATCCGTCGTCTGTCGTACGTGAAGCCGATCTTGCAGAGCTTCTTTGGATACGCGTTTCCCCGGCTGTCGGTGTATTCGCCCGACGATGAACTACTTGGAGAGGGAACGCACGTGATTGTCACCAACGTTCCCGCCTATGGTTTCCGCATGTCGTTTTCACCACAGGCGGACCCTCAGGATGGACTGCTGGACGTGCGCATTTTTCGACAGACCGGCCGGATCACGACGCTGATTCATGCCGTGCGGACACGTCTGGGGTTGGCGGACAAAGGCTTAGACGTGCAACGTTTTACGGCCAGTGAAGTTGAGATTCGTTCTGCGGAACAGGAGACTCCTGCCCAGTTGGACGGCGACCCGGCTGCCTGCTGTCCACTCCGCATCAGCGTTGCGCCGGCGTCGATGACGATGGTTGTCCCTGAAAATCATCAGCAATCTTCAGCAACAGCGGGATGAATCCGGAAAACGCACGAGCTCGATGGCTGAGTTTTTGTTTGACCAATGGGCTGAGTTCGCCGAACGTACGGTGAAATTCGCGAATCAGAAAATACGGGTCGTAGCCGAAGCCGCCGGATCCGCGTGCTTCAGTCAGAATGCGACCGCGGCATGTCCCCTCGATCGCGATTTTGACTTCGCCCGCCGGGTTCGACAACGCAACGCTGCACACATAACCTGCGCCGCGTCGTTCCGGTGGGACGTCCGCCAGGTCCGCATTCAGTTTGGCGTTGTTATCATCGTCGGTGGCGTCGGGGCCGCTGTAGCGAGCGGAATACACGCCCGGTGCGCCGTTTAACGCATCAACCAGCAGACCACTGTCTTCACCGATGACCCATTGCCCCAGAGCCACAGCAACTTCGGTTGCTTTTTTTGCGGCGTTAGCGGCAAATGTGTCACCGTCTTCTTCAACTTCAGGAACATCCGGGTATTCGCTGACCGGCACAACTGTGAATCCCGCCGGAGCCAGCAGTTCGGCGACTTCGCGTGTTTTCTTGACGTTGCGACTGGCAAGGACAATTGTGCGGGACATCGTTTGTGTGGGCCCATTACATGAGAAGTGATGTTCGAGGTGATGTTTCCGGCGTAGCTTATTGGTTGCAGTGACGTCGCTGAACTATCATCTGGCAGTTGTTTTGTTTTTTCTTGACTCGAACAGACCGTTGGCGATGCCATCTCCCAACATTCTTTGGCTGTGTACAGACCAACAGCGATACGACACCATACATTCGCTGGGCAACGACCTGATCCGTACACCGAACATCGACAAACTGGTTGACGAGGGCGTCGCGTTCACTCAGGCGTACTGCCAGAGTCCTGTGTGCAGTCCCAGTCGAGCTTCATTTCTGACCGGACGTTATCCACGAACCACGCGTTGTCGCCAGAACGGTCAGACAATTCCTGCTGACGAAGTTCTGGTCAGCCGGATGTTTGCCGATGCGGGTTATCGATGTGCACTGGCCGGAAAACTGCATCTGGCATCGTGTTCTGAAGGCAAGGTTGAAGAACGTGTTAACGACGGGTACCACGACTTTCTCTGGTCTCATCATCCACAGCCCGACTGGCCGGAAAACGCGTACACTCAGTGGCTGCACGCCAAAGGGCAGTCGTGGGAGAAACTGTATTCCGGTCCCTCAACCGGCTTCGTGAAAGAAGGCGTGCCGGCGGAATTCCACCAGACCACCTGGTGCGCGGACATGGCGATTGACTTTATCCAAAGCAACAGAGACCGCCCGTGGTTTTTCAGTTTCAACTGCTTTGATCCGCACCACGCGTTCGATCCGCCGCCGGAATATATGGCGAAGTACAGTCCGGACGATATGCCGCTGCCAAAGACAAGGCCCGGTGAACTGGATTCGAAAACGACCTTTCAACAGCTCGATTCCATCTGGGCTCACAACAGTCCAGGTGAGTTCCACACGGCAGCGATCACCGACAATCACCGGCGGCAGGTGACGGCCGCCTATTACGCGATGTGTGAACTGATCGACGATCAGGTCGGACGCATCATGCACAGTCTGGAGCAGTCCGGTCAGCGTGAGAATACCATCGTGATCTTCATGTCCGACCACGGAGAAATGCTGGGCGACCACGGCCTCTACTTCAAAGGTCCGCATTTTTACGACGAAGCCATTCGTGTCCCGCTGGTGATGTCATGGCCGGGACGATTTCAGAGCGGCCTGCGGGTTGATGGTCTGACGGAACTGGTCGACCTGGTGCCGACCCTGTTGGAAGCGGCCGACCTGGAAGTGCCGGAACGTGTCCAGGGCAGATCACTGCTGCCGCAGTTGACGGGGAACGCGGATCCGGCACACCATCGCCAGGCTGTCTTCTGCGAGTATTACAACAGCTGGACTCACGGCAATGCCTACGGAACGATGCTGCGGACGAGCGACCGGAAAATTGTCGTCTATCACGGTACCGATCAGGGCGAACTGTATGACCTGAAGTCGGATCCCGACGAATTTACCAACCTGTGGACGTCGCCTGATCATCAGTCCATGAAGCTGCGATTGATGCAGCAGTGTTTCGACGCCAGTGTTCTAAGCATGGATCCGTGCCCACCAAGACGTGGTGCGTTCTAGGAATAATTTACTTATTCTGTTGAACCGTTCTGGCTCGTGGGCATGCCACTTGATCACCCTGGAACGCGTCTTTCGCAGCCACGAGTCAGCGTAATACGCTGTGGGATCTGCTGGCTTAAAAAAAACAGCCGACAGTGGGGTGGCGGAGTTAACGCACACCCAACTGTCGGCCGGTAAGGAGCATTCTTCTTTCGGAAACAACAACGTCTGCCGTGCGAACAAGTTGCCTTGAGTCACCGGCAAATCTCAGTCGTGCGAGTGAATGGAAAACGGAGGTTCTGTTTGTCAGTCCCTCACGATTTCGCTCCATTCGCCATCATTCAGCAAACGTCCACCGAAACGATGGACGATTACAATGCCACCTCGAATCGCAGCCCAAAGACCGAGGAGTCTGGCAGGTTGCCGCCCGGGTGAGAGATGAACTGAAAGTCAGGCTGCAGGACAAGTCGATCTCCGACTCGAATCTTGTAGAACAGCTCCACAACGGTTTCATTGCTTAACGACATAGTCAGGTTGTCGCTGAACACCATGTTGGCGATGCCGATTCCACAGGTATCCGTGTCACGGCCATCGATCAATCCGCGGTAGACAAGGCCACCTCCCCAATACTGCTGAACGCGATTGCGGTCTTCGGGTGCCCAGCCAAAGTGGAGAAATGTTCCCAGCCCCTGAGTGTCGTCAGGATTGCAGCGACATTCACGAGTCAGCATCTGACTGATTCCCCAATAGACCCCGTAATTGCCGGTATGTTGGGTGCCGGTGGGATGGCTTGAGAAAGTGCCGTTGTGAAACCAGTACCCGGCATGAATATCACCATCCAGCTGACCACATCCCAGACTGTGGTGGCGGCGAATTTCGAAAAGGGTATTCACGTCGCCGGTGTCCGAAAAGCCCCAGTTGCCGCCATCGGGTGCACCATCAAAGACGCCGACCTTGAGTCCGAGCGCTTCGGTCAGTTGAAAATGTGTCACAACACCGGCCGTCGGATTTGGATAGGCCGCCAGCGGCAGCGTATGCGTCCAACCGAAAGAAGTATTGATGTAATCGCCACCCAGTGTCTGGATTGCGAATTCTGAGTCGGCCAGAATCTTACCAACTTTGACGGTCATTTTGCCGTCGCCAAATCCGCGCTGGTAGAAGAACTGGCTGACCTGTGTCAGGGCGAAACCTGCACCAGGATTGCCGTCGATGTTGGAAACACGCTGCTGCTGCTGCTGCTGCTGCTGCGCGCCCACATAACGATCTGCAATTCCCTGGCCGTCAAGTGACTGAAAGTGCAATACGAACAGACCACCAGGTCCGCTTGAGAACTGGTCCAGATCAGCCGCGAATAACAGGTCGACACAGCCCGTGTAAGCCGTTGCGCCGGAAACGCTGCTGCCGCCCCGCATGTTGTTGAACACTTCGCCGCGATAGGCCGCATCCACGTCAAGCCAGCCGTCGCCTGACATCGCGCTGCGAAATAAACCCGACGTGTCCGACGTGCAGCCGCCGCACCCATCCTGGTCACTACAGGAATTCCTTGCCTTGAAACCGGCAAGAACGATTTGATCCGGCTGTTCGCCGACATCAGTCAAATAAGAAGCGAAGATGTCCGGTGAACCAGCCACCGACGATCGCTGTTCGTTACTGACTTCCTCCGCGCAGGCAGCATTCTCCGAAGAGTGCACCAGACTGGCGCATGAGAATGCCGCGCATAGTATCGATAACCTACTGCCCCATTTCATGGTCGAGACTCCTTTTCTCTATGAACCGTCCGCGCAGATATGCGGATGCAGCCAGTGTCGTGTAACTAGTTTCACCAACTGAACTGAACGAATCAGCACCAAACGGTCTTCCAACCGTTTGGTGCTTTTTTTGTGTCCACGAAAGGGTCGGGAGGCACGAGCGGGGAGGGTCGTTTCTGCAATCGTGTGACAACAAGTCGACGCAATCGCCCAGTAAACTCTCCCCTCGCTTAGGCTCGACCCTCCCGGAGGGAGGGTGAAGTTGGTGGTCGCGGTTTTTGTGGATACCCGTGCTCCCGACCTCTCTCTGGGCCGCCAGCGCGTACTAAAACCCGTTGATGATCCGGTTGACTTCGCGATAGAATTTTTTGGAGTGACCCTTCAGGACGAACACTCCACGGCGTCGAGCCACCAGCTGCAGGCTGACGTTCGGATCAAAAAAGATCCCCAGCAACACGGCCAGTCCTGCCAGACCGATGAGTGGAATTACAGAGCCGCCCGTGCGGACAATGCTGACACCTCCAGCCGTGGCGGCGAAGAGCACGATCACTCGACCGAATCGCCGTTCCCAGCGGATTCTTCGAAGATACCGCGGCCCCACATACCACGTTGCGTCAACCTTGCTGCAACCGTACCGTTGGAATCCCCGCATCGCCGCTGGCACAGCCAGCAGAAAAACCGCCACCCACGACAGAATACCAAATGGTGAGTTCGAGAACGGCAGGTCGCCGGCCATCAGTGCTCCCAGAAGTATCAAAACGGCGACGGCTCCAAGGACCAACAGGAACGCTCCCGCTCCGGTCAATGTTCTGAGCGTTTTTTGGCGCCGCTCAAGGTGCTCGGTTTCGCCGAAACGAATGCAGACCATTGGTAACTGCACGCTTTCCCGGCACAGAATCTCACGTCGGGAAACCAGGAACTCGTCGTCCTCGCCCAATACTTTTTTTTCCAGGTCAGCCAACTTGGGTGCCTGAAACGGGTTGAAATCTGTGCTGGCCTCACTCATTTCGTTTCGTCACCCTGACGATTGATGATGGACAGGACCTCCTGCAGAAACAACGGGCTGAATCCCGCCAGAATATGTAACCCCTGATGAGTGCCGATCACGTGTGGCTGAATCAGTCGTCGTGACCAACTCAGTGTGATGACGGCAGGCAACCCTGTCCAGAACGTGAGCAGAAAAAAGGATTCGCTCACGATAAAAGCCAGCAGGAAAGACGCGACAAACATCAACGCCAGCACACAGGCAATGACCAGCCAGATTTTTTGCTTCCGCCGATGCCGGCGTATCAGATTGTTTTCCACGTACCATATGGCCTGGATACGTCTTGTCGCGCGGGCGGCGAACCACAAGACCGCGGGAATCAGAATACAGACGACAAACAATGCCACTAGTGACAGCCGTCCCACCTCTGGCGCGGCCCCGGTTGCCTGATGCGCCCCCATGATCAGCACCTGTCCTGTGATCGGCAGCCCCAACGCCAGCAGAATCACTCGTATCCGGTGCAGCCATGTCGGAGTCCAGCGCAGCACCTCAAACTGCCGTTGAAGTTCGTCCCGGTCACCCGTACGGATGCAGACTTCCGGCAGGCTGGCCTTCGGTCCGCACAGAATGCATTCACTGGAAACCATGAACTCGGTGTCCGGCGACAGTTCTGTATCCTGAGGACCACTTTCCGGCGGACAGTACGGGTTGAACGGTGTGTCAGGGATTGGTGTGTCCATGGATATTTACTTTAACAGACAGGGTCTGGAGGTCACGTTGGAGTCGCGGTTGTTGGCCAGACCCGTTCCCTGGATATTCGGTCGACTTTGCTCCTGATTAGACCCACTGGGCGTTGAGAAATGCGTGTTATTCTGTTAACATCTGTTTCTCTACGCGAGATGCCGTAAACCATTATTTAGAAACTGGTTATGTAATTTTCGGCGCGATTTCTTCGGCATTGGCCTTGGCCGGGAAAACGGGGTCAGGTACCAAAAACCGGAACGGCCCGAAGGGTGCTTCGCATTTTTGGTACCTGACCCCCTTTTCCACATCAGGTTTTCATGAGGGCCATTTCTGTGGCGTTGGCGGGTCAGGCGGCCTCTGGCAAGTGATGACACAGATTTTGTCGGGAAGCCCCCCAGCATAAACCTCAGGTTTGACCAGCAATTCACGCAGTTCGGGCTAAGCATGGCTTAGCAGCCCCAAAGGAGTTTTCAGGTTGTCCACAGACGATCCCACAGGTGACCTTTCCGCGCCAACAGGCGGCGGTGGAGACGAGCGAGTTCAGCGCACCGACATTCAGGAGGAAATGCAGAACAGCTATTTGACGTACGCGATGAGCGTCATCATCAGCCGGGCATTACCTGATGTTCGTGACGGTCTCAAACCGTCGCAGCGGCGCATATTGGTGGCGATGAACGACCTAAATCTCAGTCCCGGCGGCAGCCGTAAAAAGTGTGCCAAGATCGCCGGCGATACGAGCGGTAACTACCATCCGCACGGCGAAGGCTCTATCTATCCCACGCTGGTACGAATGGCTCAGGACTGGGCGATGCGCGAAGTTCTGATTGATAAACAGGGCAACTTCGGTTCGCTGGCGGGGCTGCCTCCGGCAGCCATGCGATACACCGAAGCTCGACTGGCCGGTGCAGCCTCAGAACTGCTACGCGATATCGACCGCGAAACCGTGGACTTTGTAAACACGTACGATCAGGAGCGGACGGAACCGGTCGTGCTGCCGGCTCGATTTCCGAATTTGATTGTCAACGGCTCGACGGGAATTGCCGTCGGCATGGCCACCAGTATTCCGCCGCACAACATGTCTGAGGTCTGTGAAGCTGTCAAACGCATCATCGATAATCCGGAACTGACTCTGGATGAACTGCTGGACGCGATCCCGGGGCCGGACTTTCCCACCGGAGGCGTCATCTGTGGTCGCATGGGAATCCGTCAGGCATACATGACGGGACGTTCGACGATTGCATTGCGAGCTCGCACGCACTTTGAGACCGAAAAGAAAAGCGACGTGATCGTCGTGACCGAGATTCCGTACATGGAAACTCGTGACCGTATTCGTGAAAAGCTGGAATTGCTGGTCCGCGATGAACGCATCAAGGGCATTTCCCGGATCGTTGACCTCACCGACCGCACGATTCCGTCGTGGCAGGTTTGCCTGCACATTGTGCTGAAGCGAGATGCCGACAAAGACGTCGTGCTGAATCAGCTGTATAAGTTCTCGCCACTGCAGTCGACCGTCAGCATGATTCTGCTGGCGCTGGACGGCAGCCGCCCGAAACTGATGACACTTCGCGGCATGCTGGACGCCTTTATTCGGCATCGTGTGGAAGTTGTCCGCCGCCGCACAGAATTCATGCTGCGAGAGGCCCGCAAACGCAAGCACACGGTGGAAGGCCTGCTGCTGGCTCAGGTGGATATCGATCGCATCATCAAGGCGATTCGCGGTGCTTCCAGTCGAGCCGTCGCGAAGGACGAATTGCAGAAGATTCCAATACCCGCCGAACTTGTCGCCCGAGCACTGGGAGAACACGGGTTTACGGAGTACCAAGCAGAACAGGGTACGTCGGAAGAGTACTTCATTTCGACCAACCAGGCCGAAGCCATCGTCTCAATGCAGCTGGGTTCATTAGCCAACCTGGAACACGAAAAGCTGCAGGGCGAACACGCTCAATTGCTTGAGAATGTCGCCGAGTATCTGCATCTGCTCAGCGATGAAGCTCACATCCGTGCCGTCATTCGTGAGGACATGGATGAGCTGCAAAACAAATACGGCAACAAACGTCGCACCGACATTTCCTTTGAAGAATTGGGTGACTACGACAAAGAGGCCCTGATCCCTGAAGAAGCGATGGTGGTGACGTTGTCGCGTCGCGGCTACATCAAGCGGACTCCGCTCACAACCTACGAAGCTCAGAATCGGGGTGGCAAAGGGATCAAGGGAGCGACCTCGGACGAAGAGGACGCCATCGAACACCTGTTCGTTTCCAGTACTCACGACTACCTGCTGTTCTTCACCGATCGTGGTCGCGTGCACTGGTTAAAGGTCTACGATCTGCCGCTGCAGGCGCGTACGGCCAAGGGCCGCGCGTTGGTGAACGTCATTACTCTGGAAGAGAACGAGCGGATTTCCAACTGCTTTAACGTTCGTGAATTTCCGGAAGACAAGTTTTTGATGATTGCCACTCGCAAGGGAATCGTGAAAAAAACCGCTCTGGCGGCCTATGGGCGACCTCAAAAAGGAGGCATCATTGCGATTCGTCTGGATGACGATGATTCCCTGGTCGACGTGCGGATTCTGCAGGGCGATCAGGATGTGGTCATCAGTACGTCCGGCGGCATGGCCATTCGCTTCAGCCACGACGACGCCCGCCCCATGGGTCGAGCCACTCGTGGTGTGAAAGGGATCAACCTGATCGCCGGTGAAGAGGTCGTGGGAATGGTTGTCGCCGAAACCAGCTGCACCTTGCTGACGGTCTGCGAACTGGGCTACGGCAAACGAACTCCGTTCGGCACCGGTCTGACAGGCGCGTCTGACGACGACGAGACTGAAGGCGAAGGTTCCTCCAGCAGTTCGGCTCAGTACCGTCGTCAGCGACGAGGCGGCAAGGGGCTGCGTGACATCAAAACCACCGCTCGCAACGGCAAAGTTGTTGATGCCATGGCTGTCCGCGATGACGATGAAGTTCTGATTGTGACAGCCAAGGGCAAAATTCAACGCCTGCGAGCGTCGGACATCAGCACCATTGGACGGAATACTCAGGGTGTTCGCATCATGAAACTGGACGACGGCGACACGCTGGCGTCATGTGCCGTGATTGCCAGCGAGGATATCGAAGCTGAGGCCGCTAAAGTCAAATTACGCGACGAAGCTGCAGCACAGGAAGCAGCGACACAGGAAGACAACTCGGACGCTGCAACGACTGACGACGCGTCGGTTGAAAACGTGTCGTCGGACGATCCGACGCCTGAGACTGGTGACACAGATTCGTCTGAGCAAGCCGATAACTCAGAAGAGTAACGTAGGCTGGAGCGGTTTACTTATTGTTGTAGACGATACTGGCTCGTGGGAGTAACGAAACTGCTATCAAGAAGCGTTCTTCGCGACCACAAGTCAGCGTGAAACGCTGTGAAACTCAGGAGAGGCCGGCAGGTCGCCGCAGCTTTCAGCGGTCAGCGACCTGCCGGACCAGTGACACGTGACTCGCTCTGATCTGCCTGGGTGTTGCACTTCACCGGCTCGAACGGGAACTCGTTACGATGAGCGGTATTGTTGGGCACACGATGTACGCCGTTCTGGCCGGCATAGCGACCCGGCACAGAAAACTGCCAGTCGCGCCGTTGATCCATCGTCACTACGCCAGTTATCTGTGCGGCGCATACCTGGGTTGTGACATTCAGACGATGCCGGAAGCTGTCTGTGTGGATACCGGGCAGGACGTCGGTTACGGCACGGCCCCTCTTCAGCAAAGCCCACTCACTGGTGGAGCCGTGCGTCCATGGTCGCTTGAATTTGACGGAAAATCGTACCGACCACGCGACATTCATCAACTGTTCTACGGTCGCTCGCACCTGGTGTTCGGCTGGACTTCGGCCGAGCGAATGCAGACGGTTCCGTGGGATCATCTGCCCGATTATTGCGCGTCAGTCGTGCAGGATGCAGTCGAACTGTTCGGGCCGGGTCAGCGACAGCTGGCGTATCTGTTTGGCTGGATGGCTCATATTGTCGGCGACAGCCTGATCAAATCTGTTCAGCCGGGAATCGATCTGAACCTGCTGGACGGGAAATACACGCCACAGAATCGCCCGCTCCAGGATCTGATTTCGTTTCATGAGATTGGTGCCGGCGAACTGAACCTGAACTGGTCGGCTCTGTTGAACGATCTTTCCGAAACACCCGTCGAAGCCATTCAGCTGCACTACATGCGCGCCTCAAAACCCCGCGGCGAACTGGCAGCCCACTTTTCCAACGCGTGGTCACCGCACCTTGCTCCACTGCTGAGCGCTGTGCTGCAGGAAAATCGCCGCTATCAGAAGATCCGCAACGTGCGTCTGTTGAAACTGTACGCGCTGCAGAAGACCGGGCAGCGCTGGGACTGCAGCCCGGAACTCAGCCGGCAATCCGGTGGTCTTAGTTATTCGGAAATGGTTGAAGTGGCCGATCAGGCTGACTTCCGACATGCCATGTGGCAGATGGGCGAGGCGATCGTCAGACTCTTCGAACAGGTCATCGAACGATCAACGCTGTTGCAGGAACTGCCAACCCATGGTGGCCCGTCGTGGTCAGACATAACGAATAAGTGGCGAAAACGTCGCTGATCTGTTGTCGGCGAATCTACCAGGACCAGGTGTCAATCTATCGGCGCTCGTTTAACCGCGTGGGCACCGCCCCGCGCGATTGTCGGTTCAAGGACAGGAAATAGACCAAACGGCTGGGGCGCCCCTCGCTCAAGTCACTTCACCCTCCTTTCGGGAGGGTCGCGAGGCACGAGCGGGGAGGACAGCTGCTGCAATCGCGTGACAACAAGTCGACGCAATCGCCCGGTAAACCCTCCCCTCGCTTAGGCTCGACCCTCCCAGAGGGAGGGTGAAACTTTTTGCGATTTGGGATAACGAAAGGATCGGGACATCGATCAGCCGTGCGTTGCACTGGTCAATGATCTAAAGCAACGTGGCCCATGATCCGGTCCACGTGCACGATCTGAGTGCCAACAATCCTGCATTGCATGGGCATCGACCACAAGAGGCTGACCTTCAAATTCAAAGGCCGCCAATATCGCCTGACCGACGTGTCTGGTGAGGTGGTTACCGATGTGCTGATCTGACGGGCGATGAATCCCCGGTGGGTCCGATGCCGCCAGTGGATCTGCATCAGCAGTCCGACCGATTCCTACGTGATCGGGACCAGTATCGCCGCATCGTATTCAAGAGCGGGCTTCACCAGCCGTGCGTCATTCCGCAGATAGTGGAAGGCGACGGCTCGGCGAGCGTGGTCGCTGGTGTTGCTGGACGACTGGTGCCATGTGTTTCCGTGGTGGAACGAGATTCCACCGCTCGGTACGGGAGCCGGCGTCATGGCATACTCGTGCAGCACTTCCGGAGTCACCTGCAGATTGAACGGTTCTCCCTCAGGTGCGACGTGCGGGTGAACCGGGCCGTGGTTGCTGCCGTCGGCGTAGAACAGGCAGCCGTTCTGCTGTGTGGCTGTATCCAAAGCAATCCAGACAGTCAGCGTCGCGTCCAGGGAATCCGGACCGAAGTAGAAGTTGTCCTGATGAACGGGTTTTGGTCCGCCGACTTCCGGTGGTTTGCAGAAAACCTGGCTGAAGAAGACACAGACCCCAGCCCCGATCAGCTGTTCCACCATGGCCACGACTTCGGCCGATTTCGCCAGCTGCTGAAACGTGGGTCGATGAAACGCGGGGTTGTCCAGCTTGCGCAGGGCCGTTGCCTGACCTCCCTGTTCCAGATACCAGCGTTTCTGATCGTCGGCCAGATTCTCCAGAAACTCGTCGCCCCAGTGGTTGATATCGTCAAGAGCTGAAGCGACCTGGTCGGGCGTCAGAACATCGGGGACGGTCAGGTGACCCGTGGTCCGAAACTCTTCGATCTGCGAATCTGATAACACGTTGGCCAATCCTCAGTTTTGGGCCTGAAGTACCTGGGAGACACCAGCTACCGAAACGGTTGAGTTGAACGGCGTTGTCTGGTCGTCGGACACAGCCGTGGCAGCTGGCGGGTGCAGGTACGAGTCCACCTTTTCCGGAAGTTCGAAGGCAGTTTTGGCAGCCATCGCAATCAGCATTACCAGGCCCAGGCCCGCAAAGGCAATCGTGCCTGGTCCATTGACGTGTTCGCCCATGATGTCACGTGAACTGGTCAGCCACAAAAGAACTCCGGCGACTAATGGTGCGGCCACGACGGTCATGGCCTGAGCAAAGATGATTGTGGGAGTGCGATCGAAATCGAATATTAAAACGGCCACGCCCACGAACATTCCCGTCAACAAAGCTGCAGTCGTCATCAGGCGTGGCCCGTTGTCGGTTGGCTTACTGCCCAGACCGAGTCCGTCCGAGGCCATAAAACCGCCAATCATGGAATTGACCAGAAACGAGGAATAAGCCGCTGAGAACAGTCCCAGGCAAAAGATAATCTTGGCGCTGGCTCCGAATGTTTCTTCCAGGGCGGTTGCTACGGCGACAGGATTTTTCAGCTCCACTTTGGGACCGCCCGGAATATAGAACGCCGCTGCGGCTGTCGACATCAGCATCAGTGTGATCAAAAACATGATCACCGAGCCAACTCTGGCGTCGACCAGACCGCTTTTCAGGTCCTCTTTCTTCCAGCCCTTCTGACGGACCAGGTAGGCCTGATAGAACGCCGCGGTAATCACAAAGGTTGTGCCGACCAGTCCAAGTACCGGCAGCATTTCTCCGGATGTTCCGAGCGATGGAACGAAGCCCTTTGCGATCCCGGTCAAACTCGGCTTCAGGCTGACC